>JAITUZ010000021.1 GCA_031286065.1 Candidatus Methanimicrococcus odontotermitis
ACCTGATAGGCCGCAGACCCATCCTCAGGCGAAATTCTTTGGCCCTTTAAGTCATTCCAACAGAAAAGGGATATCCGGAATTATCCTCAGTTTCCCGAGGTTATGCCGGACCTGAGGGCCGGTTATCCACGTGTTACTGAGCATTACGCCATGTTCACGAAGAACATTTGACTCGCATGGCTTAGTCAAACACCGATAGCAGTAACCTCAGGCAGGATCAACCGGAATTAATAAGATTTGAACACGCAAAATCACGAAAAGCGATTTTTGGATGTAATCCTGTACACACTTAGATGTTGCTTTTTATAGCTGGTTTTTTGGAAATACTGCAAACACTGCTTAAACAGAAATTGTCAGGAAAAACAGACCTTCAACGAATAAAGCGTTAAACACACTATTCGAATTTTAGAGTTGCTTCCTTACAATACACAGTTTTGATATTTCTGTAAATCCCGTAACGATGATTTACAAAAGGGTTCAGTTTGTAAAACAAACTGAAATGTTTGAAAAGCACCGCCGAAGTTTACCGAAACATCAGGTCACATATCAGTCAGGGAAAAAGCTCCCGACTTCATTAGTAGATGAATTTGATTGATCTTACAAGACGCTTCAATCGCGTCACGCAAGAGATTCTCAAAAGAGCTTTGAGGTATATAAAAGTTCCCGTCTAAACCCTTCCGCTTAAATTTTTAGTGAGTTTTTCCCGCAAATCCGAGAGATTTGAGAGGAACACAAAGAGTGATGACAAATATTTAAACGTTTTGCACACGCATTCATAACACTCAAAAAGAAAAACAGGGAGAGAGAAGCAGATGCAGTAAGCATTGAATAAAGAAAAAAACAAAAATGAAAAACAGAAAAACTGAAAAAAACAGAAGTTCAATGAAACCTGAAAATAAAAAAACAGTTATTTCAGAGTTTAAACAATGTTCATTATTACCATTTAATTCCAGGAAAACGGATGGTTGATACTCAAAAAAAGGAAAAGCAAAAGCCGTGGTCTTCAACAAAGGGTTCGTGATCAAAGCGAGTGAAAAAACGGAGAACTCTAAAGTGGTCTCCGTTTTTCTGCAATAGATCATATTGCACGGATATTTTTTTCAGAAAATAAAGCTTCAATGAAGCAGGTGCTGAAATGAAGCGGAAAACGGTATCCGATTAAAGATTCGGAAGATGCTTAAAACCCGCCTCAAGCTCTTCATCCGACGGCACGTAATCTGTCATTTCGCCTGCCAAATAACTGGCGTAAGCCTGCATGTCAAAGTATCCGGTTCCGGTCAGACCGAAAAGAATCGTCTTTTCTTCACCTGTTTTCTTACATTCAAGTGCCTCATCAATCGCAGTCCGGATCGCGTGCGCCGATTCGGGAGCGGGGAGAATCGTTTCGTGTTTGGCGAACAAGACCGCCGCTTCAAACACGCTCGTTTGCTGCACGGAAACCGCTTCCATGTATCCGTCATGATATAATTTGGACAAAATCGGTGACATGCCGTGATAGCGCAGACCGCCGGCATGGTCCGCAGACGGAATAAATTGACTGCCGAGCGTGTACATCCGCGCAAGCGGCGTGATTTTGCCGGTGTCGCAGAAATCGTACACATATTTGCCGCGCGTCAGACTCGGACATGAAGCCGGTTCCACCGCAACGATTCTGACATCAGATTTTTCTTTTAATTTATCCTGCATATAAGGCGCAATCAAACCGCCGAGATTAGAACCGCCGCCGGCGCAGCCGATAACAACATCAGGATATTCGTCAATCGAATCCAGCGCTGCTTTTGATTCAAGGCCGATAATACTCTGATGCAGAAGCACCTGATTCAAGACAGAGCCGAGAACGTAACGGCAATTCGGTGTATTGACCGCCTTTTCGATCGCTTCGGAAATGGCGCAGCCGAGACTGCCGGTTGTTCCGGGGTGTTCTTTCAGAATGGCGCGGCCGACGGCCGTTGTCTCGCTCGGGCTTGGGATAATGTCGGCGCCGAACGTTTCAATCACAGCTTTTCGGTACGGTTTTTGTTCGACACTTCCGCGAACCATGTAAACTGTTAAATCCATGCCGAAGAAATCGGCCGCCATGGAAAGCGCGGTCCCCCACTGACCGGCGCCGGTTTCCGTCGTCAGACTTGTCAGACCCTGTTCTTTGGCGTAATGGACCTGGGCCGCGGCGGAATTCAATTTGTGGCTGCCGGATGTGTTGTTTCCTTCGAATTTATAGTAAATTTTCGCGGGCGTCCCAAGGGCTTTCTCTAAATTGTAAGCGCGGATCATCGGGGACGGGCGGAACATTTTATAAAAATCGCGGACCGGTTCGGGAATGTCAAAGTACCGTGTCGTCGAATCTAATTCCTGTTTGGCGAGTTCGTCGCAGAAAACCGGCTTCAGGTCTTCCAGCGTTGCCGACAGTCCGGTCGCGGGATTTAAAAGCGGATCCGGCTGTTCAGGCATATCGGCGCGGATGTTGTAGTATTTTTTCGGGATTTGGTCTTCGTCTAAGTAAATTCTGTAAGGGATGCTCATATCATAATCTCCTGTATGTTTATCAGTTTTTATTTATTCAGCCTGCCGACTTCGCGGAAGCGAAGGCAAAGAGAAAATTAAAAAACGCCGACGGTGTTCTTTAAATATTTCTGCCGAGGAGTTGGATTGTACCAATTATTGCAATAATGCATAAATGTATACAGCTATTTATAGTTTTTGTTTTATAAACATCATTTACCCAAGAATAATAGGTAATAGAATCGAGTTCCGTTTTGATTCGGGATTCAATAAAATGAGAAAAGGGACACAAACTTAATAATGAATCAAAGAGTTCTGAAATCCTAATCAATCGATAAAATAATAAACAAAATCAATGTTCATTTTTTATTTCAAAGTAATTTCAATTCAATTTAATCTCAATTCAATTTAATCTCAATTCAATTTATTCAATTTCAACTTAATTTCATAACATGAATCAATGATTTTTTGGAACAGGAGCATCAAACAATGGAGTATCACTTGAAATGTATCGAATGCGGCGCCGAATACGGTAAAACTGAAGTCATTTATACCTGCCGCAAATGCGACGGCCTTTTGGATGTCATTTACGATTATAATGAAATCAAAAAGAACATGGACATGGAAAAACTCAAAACCGCGCCGCCGTCCGTTTGGAAATACAAGGATCTGCTGCCGATTGCAATCGAGCCTGTCAGCATCCGCGAAGGCGGAACGCCTCTTTACAAATGTGACCGCCTCGCCGAAAAAATCGGCGTCAAAGAATTATACGTCAAACACGAAGGCATGAACCCGACCGGCTCCTTTAAAGACCGCGGCATGACTGTCGGCGTTTCCAAGGCCATCGAACTCGGCATGGAAACGGTCGCCTGCGCGTCCACCGGAAACACATCAGCCGCTCTTGCCATTTACGGCGCCAAAGCCGGCATCCCGTCTGTTGTTCTGCTCCCCGCGGGAAAAGTCGCGCTCGGCAAAATCGGTCAGGCACTGATGCACGGCGCGAAAGTCATTATGATTAAAGGAAATTTCGATGACGCGCTCGCGCTCGTCCGCGAACTCTGCGAACAGGAGCCGATTTATCTCCTCAACTCCGTCAACCCCTATCGTTTGGAAGGACAGAAAACCATCGCTTTTGAAATCGCGGACCAACTCGGATTCAAAGTCCCCGACCGCATCGTTTTGCCGGTCGGAAACGCCGGAAACATCACCGCAATCAACAAAGGATTCAAAGAATTAGTAACGCTCGGCATCACCGACAAACGCCCGAAGATGACAGGAATTCAAACGGAAGGCGCCTGCCCGATCGTCAAAGCTTACAAAGCCGGCACTGATGATATCACGCCGGAAAAGAATCCGGAAACCATCGCGACCGCCATTCGAATCGGCGATCCGGTCAACGCCAGAAAAGCGCTCATCGCCATTAAAGAATCCGGCGGCATGGCCGAATCCGTCACGGACGATGAATTGATTCAGGCGCAGAAAGATTTGGCGCAGCTGGAAGGCATCGGCGTTGAGCCGGCCAGCGCGACCTCTGTTGCCGGTCTGAGAAAACTTATTGAAGCCGGACTGATTTCGAGAGAAGAAACCGTTGTCTGCGTCACAACCGGCCACCTCCTCAAAGATCCGGAAGAAGTCATCAGTGTCTGCACCGAACCCGTGACCGTTGAAGCGGATTTGGAATCTTTGAAAAAAGCCGTTTTTGGATGAGAAAAATTAAGAAGAATCTGAAAACCCCGGTGAAAAAGAATGCAAGAGGACTATAACATACAAGAAACCGAATCCAAGTGGCAGGATAAGTGGAGAATTGAAAAAATATTCGAAGCGAACCCGCAGTCCGGCAAAGAAAAATATTTTATTACGATTCCGTTCCCGTACTTAAACGGAAATCTCCATGCCGGCCACACCCGAACATTTACGATCGGAGATGTTATCGCCCGCTATAAACGAATGCAGGGATACAACGTTCTTTACCCGATGGGCTTTCACGTCACGGGAACGCCGATTGTCGGCCTCGCCGACCTCATCCGTGAAAAAGACCCGACAACGATGCAGGTTTACACAGACCTTCACGGCATTCCGAAAAATATACTCTCGACATTGGACGAGCCTGAGAAAATCGTGGATTACTTCAAAGTCGAAGCCGAATACGCCATGAACATCATCGGCTATTCTATCGACTGGCGCCGCAAATTCACGACAATGGACCCGACGTTCCGAAAATTCATTGAATGGCAGTATAATAACCTTTATGACAAAGGACTCATCGTCAAGGGTTCCCATCCCGTAAAATGGTGCCCTCATGACAACAATCCTGTTGAAGACCACGACATCCTTCGCGGCGAAGAAGCGACGCTTGTCGAATACACGCTGATCAAATTCAGATACAAAGACACGATTTACCCCTGCGCGACGCTCCGCCCGGAAACAGTCTACGGCGTGACGAACCTGTGGCTCAACCCCGAAGTCAGCTATGTCAAGCTGAAAATGGAAAAAGACGGTCTTGAAGAATATTGGGTCGTCAGCCGGGAAGCCTATGAAAAATTACGCTACACCGATTGGAATATCGAGTTAGTGGAAGAAATGAATGCGAATGACCTTATTGGTTTGAAGCTGAAAAATCCGGCGACCGACAACATCATCCGAATCCTGCCGGCGCCGTTCGTTCGCGGAAATAACGGCAGCGGTGTCGTGATGAGCGTTCCGGCGCACGCGCCTTATGATTATTTGGCGCTCAAAGACCTGGCATCGCAGGATTTGACCCGATACGGCATCACTGCCGAAGACATTCAAAACATCAAGCCGATTCAAGTCATCGATGTTCCCGATTACGGAGAAACGCCGGCGGCAGAGGTTGTCGCGGAGCTGGGCGTGGCCGGCCAAAAAGACCCCAAAGCTGAAGAAGCCACAAAAATCGTTTACAGAAGAGAATTCCACGGCGGGACCCTCAAAGACATTACCGGAAAATATAAAGGCATGCCGGTTTCAAAAATCAAAGACCGTCTCACGCAGGATTTCATTTCACAGGGAATCGGAAGCGTCTTTTATGAATTCAGCGAACCGGTTCAATGCCGCTGCGGCACGATGTGTGTCGTCAACATGGTGAAAGGCCAGTGGTTCCTGAATTATTCCAACCCCGAATGGAAAGATAAAGTTTACAAATGCCTCAGCATGATGGAAGTGATTCCGCCCGAATTCCGCGTCGAATTTGAAAATAAGATTGACTGGCTCAAAGACAAAGCCTGCGCCCGGACAAAAGGACTCGGAACGCAGCTACCGTGCGACCCGCGCTGGCTGATTGAATCCCTCGGCGATTCAACTATTTACATGTCCTATTACACAATCGCCAACTACATCAACGACGGAACCGTCACGCCCGAAATGATGACGCGGCCGCTGTTAGATTATTTGTTCTTGGATGCCGGAACGGCGGAAGCGGCCGCCGCGTCGAGCGGACTGGACGCAAAACTCATCGGCGAAATGAAATCGGAATTCAACTATTGGTATCCGGTTGACCTCCGCTCTTCCGGAAAGGACCTGGTCCCGAACCATTTGCTGTTTTTCCTGTTCCACCATGTGGCGCTTTTTGATGAATCCAAATGGCCGAAAGCTTTAGCCGTCAACGGATTCGTTTCTCTTGAAGGACAAAAAATGAGCAAATCCAAAGGACCGATTCTGACATTGAAAGAAGCGGTCGACACTTACGGCGCGGACGTGACGCGCATGTATATTCTTTCCGCCGCCGAGCAGGCGCAGGACGCTGATTGGAGGCGTGAAGGCATTGAATCCGCCAAAACGCAAATCGGCCGGTTCTACAATTTCGTGAAGCAGGTCGCTGAAAGCGGCTGCAGGATTCCCGAAAACGCGGAAAAAACGCACATTGACCGCTGGATTGAAAGCCGCGTTCAGCAATACATCCGCGAAGTCAACACCGCTTTTGAAGACATACACACAAGACACGCGATTCAAAACGCTTTTTTCCTGATTTACAACGATATCAAATGGTACCATAAAAGAGGCGGCGAACAGTGTCTGACAGAAGTCGTTGAAACCTGGACCAAATTGATGGCGCCGTTTACGCCGCATATCTGTGAAGAAGTCTGGAGCGAACTGGGACACACCGAATCCATCGCTTTTGTGCCTTATCCCGCCGAAGATTCGAAAAAGATCGATGAAGCGGCGGAAGCTGCCGAAAATATCATCATCAAAACGCTTGAAGATGTTGAAGAAATTATTCGGGTCGCGAAAATTGAACCGAAAAAAGTGTATCTTTACACAACGCCCGAATGGCGCGTCCTGATTTTGAAAAAAGCCGCCGAAATCGCCGCGGCCCTTTCCGATGCCTCGATTTCCGAGAACCGGGAAGAGAGCAAAAACAAAAACGCTGTTGAAATGAAAGAACTCATGCAAAAATGCATGGAAGAGCCGAGCATCCGCTCCCGCGGCAAAGACGCTCAAAAATATATTCAAAAAGTTGCCGCCGATATTCGCGGATCGTCCATAGATGCCGTTTTGAACTATCTGAATACGAACTTGGACGAAAAAGCGATTTTGGAAGAAGCAAAGCCGTTCCTTGAAAAAGAACTCGGCTGTTCAGCGGAAATCTTCAGCGCGGACGAGAGTGATGCCGGAAACGCTTACGACCCCGAAAAGAAATCAAGATTCGCCGAACCCGAAAGGCCGGCGATTTATATCGAGTAAGAAGAATCGGGCGGCATTTGCCGCCTTATGATTTATTGATCAATCCAAGCATCTCTAATCTGCGAAAATCCACATGTTTAGAATTTGAAGTTGTTAAAGCATCTTGGATTTCTTTTTTTAGTTGCAATGTAACACTGGAATTATTAGCCAGATAAAAGGGAACTGTTGATTTATCATATCCGAAATTGATTTTATCAAATCCATATTCTTTATATTTAATAATAAACTCAGGGATCTCCATTAAAGAATGGACGGTAAGAGTCATTCTTCCAATAATATCAAAATTAGATTTATCTAAACTCCGTCTTTTTTTTAAATAATTGATATTACTCAATATTTTATCAAAAGAAGAAAGACTATTTACATATTCATGAGTTTTTTTGGTGAACGCATTAATTGAAAAAGTTATAAAATTTAAATTCGGAGACAGAAAATCACTCATTTCTTCAGTAAGTAACATTCCGTTTGTAGATAAACTAAATTTTTTGTTAATTGAAGCCAAATACTTCATATAATTAAGACACTCCGGAATTAAGAGTGGTTCCCCGCCTGTTAAAAAGATATTATTAAATGGAGAGATATCAACATTTTTAATTAAAATATCATGATTTAACATAGAGACGTCCGGAATCTTTCGCATTCTTTGATTGCACATAATACAAGAAATATTACATAATTCACCAAATACGATAGTTATATTTTTTAATTGATTATAATGAATAATTGATCCTGCTGTCGACTGATCAGGCTCACATCGAGTCCAATTACAATCTTTGTAACAGGATAAATAGCCGGAAAGAGATTCTTCCCTGCATTGAATCAGAGCAGAGCAATTAATAATTTCAGATAAATGGTTGTGATAAATATTTCCAGCTTTCAAAGGCATATTATGACAGCAAGAAAATACATTTCCCCTGTGGTCAATGGAAATCGAATGCCATAATTCAGAACATAGTGTATTCATTTATTTCCCTCTTGATTAAAAATTGAAAGAAAATCGTGAACTGTACGCTGTACAGCAGATTTTGAATTAAATTTACAAATCCATCCCAAAGACTTTAATTTAGAAGTATCCAGGGAATAATAAGGAACATCCCCAACCCACCCGTACTCTTCCCGTTCTGTGACATATTTAACATTTAATAATCCCATTTCGGAACAGATAATATCTGCAATTTCAATAACATTTAACGGTGTGCTACTACTTACATTATAAATTTCAAAAGAATGGAGACGTTTAGAAACAAGGTTTATAGAACTTAAAATATCTGAAATATGAATATATTCCTTTGTTTGTTTGCCATTACCCATTATTTTTAAAAGAGATGGATCATGCTGAAGTTTTTGATAGAAATCAAACAAAACCCCATGAGTTTGATTTTTCCCAACAACGTTTGCAAGTCGGAGAACAGTTGCATTTAGCCCCCATTCCAAACAAGCAGACTCGATTAATTTTTCAGAAAATCGTTTTGCTTTACCATAGGATGAAATTGGAGTTGCATGCGAATTTTCATACCATGCTACGGCTCCGATTCCATAAATTGCCGAAGAAGACGTAAAAATAAGATTGTAAACATTATGTTTTCTCATAGACTCTAAAAGAGAAATAGTGGTTCCAATTGTATCTTTTTCATCAGACGCAGTATCTCGAACATTTGAATTGGAAGCAAGATGATAAACAATGTCAATATTTGGCATAATATCATCAAAATCCTCTGAACAAGATATATCTCTTTTAAAAAAATTCACACGATTAAAATTTGAAAGAAGTGCAGGCTTGCGGTCCACTATGAAAATTTCATGACCGGATTCGGTGAGATATTCGACCAAATGTGAACCAATGAAACCGGAGCCGCCCGTCACTAATATTTTAATAATAATCACCTCTTTTTTGAATCCATTCATAAATTTCTTTCAATCCGCATTCTAATTTTGTTTTTGGATACCAACCAATCCATTGATTAATTCGGCAGATATCGGGTTTCCTCCAACACGGTTCATGTTCAACTTTATTTTCATAAAGAATCTCAATATTTTTATGAGAAATGGATTGAACACATTTAGCGAGATTTAAAATAGAGATGGAATCGGGATTCCCGATATTAACGACTGAATATTGAAATTCAGATAAAGTCTCGAGTAAAAGAACCGCATCCAGAAAATCATTAATATAACAAAAAGACCGTGTTTGACGTCCATCCCCATTGATTTTTAGCGGGGCGCTGTCAGAAGCCCATTTCAAAAAATTAGGTATAACTCTACCATATTGAGATTTCAGGTCCATTTTTGTGCCATAAATGTTGAAAGGCCTAATAATTATATAATCAAGATTATTCATTTCAGAATAAGCTTTTACAAATTCCTCACCAAACATCTTACTGATAAAATACGGGCTTCTTTCATGGAGAAGACCGATGGAAGAATATGACTCTTCAGAAAGAGAAAAGAATTCTGAAACCATTTGATGACCGTAGACTTCAGAACTTGAAAAATAATAAAACCGTGCTTTGCATTCATTTGCAACTTCAAGTAATCGATGCGTTCCAAAAGAAACATCTGAAAGCAGATTTAATGGCAATATAACATAATCGGCAGGATTAGCTATACTTGCCAAATGAAAAATAGTATCATACTTTTCAGTTGTATCAAAACAACAAATGTCGGATTCAACGAAAATAATTTTGTCAAGAACGGCAGAAATATTCTCTAATGACCCCGTACAAAGATTATCAACAACTGTTACTTCATTCCCTTCCGCAACCAATCTTTCGACGAGGTGAGATCCAATAAAACCGGCGCCTCCGGCAACAAGATACTTTTTCAATACCAACCCCCCTGAACAGCTGCTAAAATAGTTTCAATATATTCTTGTTCATTACCGACATCATATCTGATCCCTTGCATCTTGATTCCTTTGACATTATCTCCTCTTTGAATGGACAAATTTAAAGCATCAGTTAAATTTGCTTCCGCCCCGATTATCGAAAAAGTATATTTTAATTTATCAAATATGGAGGAATCAAAAATGTATCTGCCGGCAACAGCCATGTCACTGTCAACTTTATGTTCAGGCTTTTCCAAAATTGTACATATTTGGAACGGATTTGAATGTTTTTCTGATGGAATCAAGACACCGTAATTGGAGAGCCTGTCAATCGGCATTGGAAGCGCACCAATTAAATGACCTTTTTCATAAACGTCCGACAATTGAGAAATGCCCGGCTTCGGACCTCTGAAAATATCATCCCCCAAAAGAACGGCAAAGTTGTCTCCTTCAACAAAAGACTCTGAACAGATTACTGCATCAGCCAATCCTAACGGTTTATCCTGCCGAATAAATTCCAGATTCAAGCCTTCAAAATAATCAGCTGGTTTATATGACTTGCTATCGAATTCAGCCTGCCGTGAAAAATAGTTTTCTATGACCTCCGCGCAGAATCCGGTAACAATGATAATATTTTCAATGCCGGAACTTTCGCATTCCTGTACGATATGATGAATGACGGGTTTGCAAATAATTGGCAACATTGATTTTGGAACAGCTTTCGTAATTGGTGCCATGCGGGATCCATATCCGCCTGCCGGTATAATCGCCGTTTTAATTTTCATAATCTCCCCCCCTCCATGAGTTCTGGTTTTTTTCGATTATATTCGGCATAAGCGGATACCCATGATTTCGTCATCGGTTCCAGCATATTGAGAGAAACTCTGGAATCGGGGGTAGTATAGTTGCCGCCGCATAAATAATGTCCACAATAAGCACATAAAATTGATTTCATTTCAGAGCATTTTTCTTCCGACATCGGAAACTCTTTGAGTCCGATATCAAAACCAAACACACGATCAATAGCTGCGCCAGTCGCACATGGATAATACCCATATTTATTAAGACCGAGACCACAGTCAGAAGTAATCCAGCAACCGTTACCGAAATCATCAGTTATTGATAGATCCGATGGCGCGAGATTGTAAGGTTCAAACAGGGAATTGATTTTGCCTGTTTTTTTCGTTGAATGGATTTTGATTCCGGAAGGGACAGGAATTGTTCTGTTTTTAGAAAGACCATTGGTGTATAGCTCAATTTCAGTTTGAGGATGTTCTTTCCCGTAAGAATCAAAAAGAGTCAATATCAATTCGATTTCCGGATGAAGAAGAGGTTCACCCCCCATGATTCGAATTCGTCTCCATGTAATATTTTTTTGGACAGACTCTTCCAAAAACTTCCGAATCTGTGAAACAGACATATCATCATCCGCCGGTGCCTGTCCGCATGACCGGTCACAATTAAGACATCCTAAATCACATCTATAAGTGACATCAATTTCAATGGCATCCAATGAGGTTTAGAAACAAAAATGCGGCATTTCCACCGTTTTCAGCTCAATGATTTTTTGGAAAAACTCTTCCAATGAAACCGAAAAACCGCCTAAATAATTAATTCGATGTCTTTCCAATGTCGAATAAAATAAACGATAAAGATAAAAAATTACATGGTCATGAGTAACAACAAAAATATTTTCCGCATTTTTTTCAGAAATACTTGACCAAAGATCTTCAAGAAGGGGCAATATTATTTTGTTAAAAGGCTCAGCAACTTCCATAGAGACCTCTCCGGAAATCCATTTCTCAATAACTGACCAAAAACCAAATTCGTTTTTAAGACGGGTCCATTCACCTATATCCAGAATAGATAAACCTCCAAGTGGTTTTTTTGGAATGATTGGTCCTTCAGAGAGATTACCTTCTTTTATACACCACGCGGTTTCAGCCGTTCTTTCAACCGTACTCGTTAAAAACAAATCAACTTTAAACGGCAGATTTTCCCCCCACAATGAAGCCTCCCTCTGCCCCCTTTCTGTAGTTCGGCTTTCTCTGCTGTCCTGATAATTGATTTTTTCTTTTTCAGCATGCCTGATAAAAGTAATACTTCTTTTTGAAAGGGTTCTCAGAAGTTCACCAGGAGGAAGAGTTCTGCCTTTAAAAAAGCGAATTGGCTGAATAGAGATATATGAAGGTTTATTACAGACAATTTTTTTTGAAATTTCATTCCCTTGATAATGTTCAGCATTGCGGATATGACCAGGCTCCCACAAGTATAAAGGCCAGTTTATGACTCTCGGATCCGCTGCCATTTCCGCCATGGGAACAGTATATGTCAATTCATTGAATTTGTCAATCCAAAGCCCCTCGTGTTTGAAAAATTCGATACCAATGGAATCAAACATATATTTTCGAAATGATCTCAGATGAATCCAAACATCCCCCATTCTTTCATTTCGCGGATTTTTAAAATCCGGAATGAAAGGAAGAATACCTTTGGATGTTTTAAGAGCCGTCCCTGCCGTCATATCAGCTCCGGACAGATATTCATTATGAAGAACTGCCAATACATCATTTGTAAGAAGCTGGTCATCCATATCCATGATGACAATAACAGAATATGGATTCACACATACATTGTGAATGGCGGAGTGAATATTTTCAAGAATAACTTTTGTAAAAGGATTCCGAATATATGTTATCCTGCCGAAAAAAGGTTGAATGGTATTTTTTATGAATTCATGGAGATCATTATCGGAATTATCATTTATGATGACTGCTCCCCAATCATTTCTTGTTTGTGACAAAACAGACTGCCATCCCCTTAAAAATTTATTATTTGATAAATTTCTTCCTGAAATGATAAAGATATAATTTTCATTTCGTTTAGGAAGCAACCAATCACTTAGGGTACCGCATAAATCTACCTGTCCGGACTGGACTTCCGGAATAACACCAAATTCGGCACGTTCCAGAACACGGAACCAAAATTCACGATCCGTTTTTATATTATTTGAGGGATGGATATAAAAAGTTCTAGGGTCACCGCCTCTCAGAGAATACAATCCTGTTTCGTTTTGGAATATTTCAACAGACCGATACCACGTGTATTTCAGCTTTCCATTGATGACTTCATTTGGATAAGGGCGGTGACTGAAAAAACATTCTTTTTCAAAAAGACAAAAACGAACTTCAGGAACATAAGAAGGATCAAACGAATGATATTCTTGGAAAGAAGTATTGAGGGAATGAGCAATGTTGAAAGAGACGCTGACAGCATTTTGGTCCTCTAACGAGTTTTTCATATCCAAAAGATACCGGTGATTGTAATCACGTCTGACAACAATAGAGTCACAGTCGACTTGAAGGACATATTTGCCGCTACATTTCTCAAATCCAAACAACTGTGGAACAACAGGAATATTTCGAATGCAATGAGTTTCAGCACATTCAGCCGCAAACCATTCTCGATTGATCCTCAAAATCTCATCTTTATCCGAAGGAGACAAGAAATAATCATCAATCAATCCATTCTTTTTAATTTTTTCAAGCACATGAAGTGCTTCCCGTTTTTGTGGAAATGAATATTCCCGAAGAAAATCCGTTTCTTTACTGTCTACAACAACCAACACTTCTTTGAACCGATCCGGTCTCTGAAGCTGAGAAACAATATGTTTGACCAGTGTTTCCAGCACACCGCCATCCTGATAACAGGTTTTGATGAGAAGAGAGGTATCGCCGCCACAAGGCTCAAAGGCTTCTGTTTCAAAAGCAATAATTTGAGAATAAAAATCTGCTTTTTTATCAGGTCTTGGAGGAGATTGCTCCGTACGGAGAACTTGAAGCCCCGACTTTTCAAAAAACTCAATTAGACTTTCATAAACGGAACAACCAGTTCCCTTTTCAAAGAAAGGATTCTTAAAAAGAAAAATGATTTGTTGCCCTTCCTTGATTTGATTCCTCAGATTCAAAACCATCTCCCTGTTAAGAGGACCGTCAAATATGATTGCTGTTTTATTATCAAGAGCCGGATAACTTGAAAAATCGAAAGAGTTCGGAATTTTAAAATCTAATCTTTCGTCCAATATGACAGCATCACTGTTCTCAAAAAAACCGTTTAAAACATCTTTTATCCACAAGTTTTCTGGGATCTCCAATAAATCATATTGAAACATACTTTTAGAATTCAAAAGTTTGGTATAGGTTTCGTTGAAAAAATCTTTGAACCCTTCCAATTGAGGCAGATTCCAAGTATTTATTGCTCTTTTTGCAAGATTTTTGAATTGTGGATTCGCCCAGCCATTCAATGACAAATAAGCTCTTTGGACCATAAATATGAAATCTTTATAATTAAACGGAACAATATCCCAGCCATAATCAATAAATTTTAATCCGGTATCGTAAACCCTGAAATTTGCTGGCTTAATATCTTTAATGACAATCCCGCAAAGAGCGGATTCCACTAAAAAGTCCTGCATTTCTTCCCGCCGGCCGCCGATATACTTCTCACTCGGCTGATAACCATACGTTAGTATTGTTTTACCATCCAATGTAAAAAAATTCAAATCCGGAATGAAGTGCTTGCACCCATCAAAACGGCATTTCAACTGCTTAATCAAAGTAGCATAATATTCCAAAGACCTGTCAAAAACTTTATAGATTGTTTCGCCGTCGGAAATGACTACAGATTCATACCCGGAACCCAAAACATCCAACTTTCCTTTAATTCCTGCTCTTTGAAGCAGAGAAACGGCTCTAATAACCCTCTCTTCATCCGATTCAGAAAGATTGGTCCTTTTATTAACCACACAGTGTTTCCCAAGTTTATTCATGACAAAATGCTCCGCAAAATTTTCCTTCAAAAAGCCCGATGTAAAATTCAACATCCCAAAGAATTTGATAAAATAAAACTAATATTCCTTTTTTTCGAAGAATATCCGGATAATCCGTTATTTTCACTGCCTTCAGGTGTTTTTGTATATTTTTCACAGAATTGGTATCAAATTTTTCAGATAAGGACAGACTGCTGACAGCAACTCCTTTTCCAATTCTTCGAGCTGCTTTAAGATCGTGTTTTACAGATTCAGCATCATGAAGTATAACCGCTTTTTTTAAGAAACAGACTGGGACATTTCTTTTTTTGACACGGTAATCTAAATCCGCATCGACGGCGAAAGGTACATCTTCATTAAATAGGAAGCCGCCGATATCACAAACAATGTCTTTGCGGACAGCCAATCCCGGCGTGAAAGCAAGTTCTTTAGAATTGACATAATCTCTAGACTTGGCAACAATGTTTGAAAAAGGAATTTTGGAAGATTTTTGAAATGACAAACGTACTTTTACCATTTTGTAATCATCTAAAGCAACAAACATTTTTTGAATGCACCCGCTCTTGAAAATAGTATCTGAATCCGTAATGATTACTTTATCATAAACTGCATGTTTGAAGCCGATATTTGATGTTTTAGACAAATTCTTTCTCGGGGAAAGACAGTATTTTATTCCCCTCTTCATTAACTCTTTTTCAAACTCCGGATTGGCACTCGTTGAAACGATGATATCCGCATTTTCATCAATAGATTCAATACACCGGAAAACCCGATAATCTTCTGCACATCTGATAACAATTGATATATCCATGATTATTTCTCCGGTTCTGCAGAAAATGTACCATGGGATGCACCGAATAAATGAATGGAACGGTCAACAAACAATGACTTTTCATCATCCGTCATATGGTTCTTATATTTATTAAAAAATATTCGAAGTCCATCTATTTTCCGCTCCGATCCTTTCGAAGACAAACGGTCCCCCCGAGACAAACAATCGTGGTGCACCATATGATTCCTAAGAAAACCGAATTTTATACATTTGAGATCCAGGAGTTTAATGCATACATCTCTGTCCGTTGTACTAACCAATTCCTCAGAAAAACCTCCAGCTTCATTCAGCTTGCTTATTTTCACAAACAGATTAGACCCTTGAATATTGGGATTTCCAATTAAAAAATCATTTTGAACAAAGGTTCTTGGGATTTTTTGTTTAATGCCGGCGGGATACTCAGAATCATGACGAATAATACCGCTGATAACCCAATCACAATCAACATCGGTAGAAAATGAGAGACAATTTTGAAGATAACGGAAATCCCAATAATCATCATCGTCTAAAATGGCAACATAATCTGAATCTGAGATACAGAAATATTTTATCAAATATTCAATGCCTGCATTGACTGCTCCCGCCAGATTTTGAATACGATTATTCGGAATTAAAAAAACTCTGAGGTCACGATGTTGACTTTTACAGTTTCCTACAATCTTTTTCAGTGTTTCTCCTAATCCGAATGTTTCATCATATACAATAAGAACAGAAGATGGGAGAATTGATTGTTTTGTAACCGAATCAAGAGCGCGTTTTATTAAATCATCCTGCTGAGCTGTCGGGATGATAACATGAACTTGAGCAGTCTGTTGAGAAGCCGAAGGCGGTACTTGCCTATTGACAGCTTCAATTTCATCAAAAAGACCGAGATTGATACCAATTTCTTTTTGAAAAACATTCAGTTCAGATGTGTCTTTGGGGATACATTTTCCGGAATAGCCGCCCAAACCTGGAACAAGATGAGCATTCGTTACAACTCTCCTATCAGCCCAAATCGTGGACATAACCTGAATGGGATCCGCCTCACAAACCGTTGATATAATTTCAATTGAATTTGTAAAACTGACCTTAGAAGCGATATAGGCATTATGAGCGATTTTACCGATTTCCGCCTCAATATGTTTCATTTTTAAAATCGGAACATTATCCAACCAATAGAAATAGGAAAGAACAGAACTGATAATTTCCTCATTTTCGGAAATAACAATTCGATCAGGCGCTTCACACCAAGAAAAAGAATTGTTTTCCCGAAGAAATTCGGGCATATATGCCAGCCGAAGATGAGGATAACAGCGTTCTGCTTCAGACATATATCCGATTTTCAAAGTGCTTTTTATAACGGCAATTCCTTTATATTCAGCTATTTTGAGCTTGTTTAAAACTTCATCTACGAAAGAACAATCAAGACGCCCATTCATATCAGAAGGGGTTGGAACACATATGAAAACAATCGAGCACAACAATATTCTGTCCCAATCGTAATTATCGGCAATGTCATATCCTTCGCAGTTCCAATACTTGCCCAATGCATGTATCATGGCGCTTCCGACTGACCCGAGACCGATGACACCGACAGTGTCTTTAAAAAACGTGAATGTATCCATAAGGATACAATGTGATATATATATATATATATCTGAAAATTAAATTCTCCCTGCGATTTCAAGCAGCCTCTGATATTGCCACTTACGTTCTTTTTTAACCGCCTCGTCCGTTCCTTCACCGTAAGAAACAGCTTTCAGCGCGTATGTCGCCGCGTGCGGCGCATGTCCGGCCGAACGCGCGGCAGCAGCCGCTTGGCCGGCAGCGCGGGCAGCGGTACAGGCAGCCGCCTCCGCGCCAACGCCTTCGGTCAGCGGATCAAAACCCGTCAGACTGAACGCGACATCAACAACTTCACGGGCGGCGTTGTGCGCGGCGACGGATGACTTCAAAACCACATCGGCATCCGCCTCGCCGCGGACCCAAGACAAACCTGCGGCAATCGCATCGGCGGGGCGCGGATCTTCCGGAAATAAGTCATTGAAATAAAACAAAACGCGTTCTGCGCAATCCAGCGCCCACAAAGCCGCTGTCTTTTGGTCCAGTTCATTTAAAATTTGTTCAATCGGATACATATAAAATTCCCCAAATTAAAATAAAATTGAAAAAATGAAAGTAAAAGTCAAAAGTCGAGTAAACTTTTATTGGCTGATTTTGAGACCAAAGAGGAGACATCAATTTCGTCTTTGAGCAAAGCGCTTAAAATATTGACGGCGCGCATTAAGAAATCCGGATCAGGCGTGTCGGCGCGGATCTCGTAAGCCGGCGAATTTTTCGGAATCTGCGGCAGTTCGTCATAATATTTCTTGAAATCTTTAGATTTAATGACAAGATGGAATTCTGCCGCCGCGCCGAAATAACGGGCGAGTTGATTGGACTCGATTCCGGCCGCGTTCAATTCAGATTCAAAGCACGGGCGGTCAAACAGAACAGAAAAAATATAAACGGCCGTTTCGATTTTTGTAACCGATGACGCCATTTTAGAAAGTTTATCCCCGACCAAACTGTAAATATCGGCGGTTTTTACTTCCGGTTTGGATTTTGAGATGAAAACGGCGCCTTTTTCATCCGTTTTCAGCGTATAAATTTTAGACGGCGACAACTCAAATTCGTTTAAACAATCCATATCTTTGAGCGCGCGAAGATAACCTGTCACAATCAAACGGTGTTCATTGAAATCCCGGCTTTTCAGCTCGCGGGTGATACCGCTGATGGACATCTGACGTCCGTTTTTTAACAGATCATATATTTCCACCGATAAATCCGAATGTTCCTGCATAAGCACACCAAAATCAACAGATGTATAACGAACAAAAGCGTCCGCATGATTGACGCCGCATTAAACTTGATTTCACGGGTTTCGAATTTTCGAAACGGAGAGAGGGAACAGAGTTCGTTTAATAAAAGCTGCGCAATTTTTTTTGATTAAATCAGCTATTCTGACAAGTTTAAAATACTTTGCTCACCTATGTGAAATCCTGTCTTTTTTAAATCATTTTGATTTAACAAACAAATACGATAAATGAATATAACTTTTATCATTTTCGGATACAAATCATACGGTGTTTGTTTTCAGACAAAACAGACAGCGAAGACAGACTGTTCAACAGATCAAAAACGGTCCGTGTAAAAACAATCATTTGCCGCAAGGCAAAATTTGAGGCTTTGAAAATGGGAGAAAGAACGCGAATTATTAATGATCCTTCATACCTGGTTCCTCTTTTGAGAACTTTCGGTTCAAGGACGCACAAAAAAGTCTTTGATTTACTTTTATCAAATTGGATGACGCAGGAAGAATTGGATGAAGTGATTGAAACCGAATCCTTGAGCAGTTTAATCAATCTCAAAAAGGCGGGTCTCTTGGAAAGCAAATGGCGCGTTCCCGAACCCGGAAAATCTCCGGTCAAAGAATACCATACGTCTTATTCAAATGTTCAGGTCAATTTCCAAAGTTCATTTGAAGATTTAAGCGACATCATCATGCTGGCTTTCAAGCCCTACGAAGAAGTGAAAGACACGATCGAAAGCCTTGAAAGAATGGTGGATGAAGGAAATAATTCCATGAGCAAGCTGACCCGCGAATTAAACATGAACACCAGCCATATCTGCGCCATTGCCCGCCGCTCCGACAGACTTTCCGTTATGGGGCAGCGCCTTAAATTGATTGAAAAAGATGAGGAGATATAATTTTGAATGCCAAAATCCTTCAAAGCAAAAGCGAGATGACCAAATTTCAAGTTTTGACGGAAATCGCGGCTCACCAGCCGAATGTCCGCCAAAAAGAAATTGCAGCCACGATCGGAATTACGCCCCAGGCGGTTTCCGAATATATCAAGGAATTGACAGCGGAAGGATTGATTCATTCTGACGGACGGGTCCGTTACAAGATTACAAAAGAGGGCGTTGAATGGGTTTTAGACAACGCTTCCGAATTAAAGCGCTACTCTCAGCTGGTCATGGAAGACATCATCAGTCATGTTTCAACATGGACGGCCATTTGTGACGAGGCGGTTCAAAAAGATGAGAAAGTTTTCATTGAAATGCGCAAAGGATTATTATACGCCAGCCGAACGCAGGACACCGGCATTTACGGCACCGCCATCATGAACGGTGAAAAAGGATATGATATCGGCGTCACCGATTTAAAAGGCTACATGCACGTGGACACCGAATCCATCACTGTCTGCAAGATCCCGAGAATCAAACGCGGCGGATCGACATTTACAAATTTGGAGCGTTTAAAGCCGATTGTCGAATCAAAGCCATATATCGGCGCGGTCGGCACAGAAGCGCTCATGGCGCTGAAAAGAATCGGCGCCGCGCCGGATGTCATGTTTGGGGCCTCTGAATCCGTGATCCAGGCGGCTTATCACGGTTTAGCTTCCGTGGTCGTCATCGTTGAAGATGAAGTGTCATATCTGACGGCGCGCCTTGAAAACGAAAGCATTCCGTATGAAATCATGGACCTCAGCAAAACGTCAATGCGATGAGACTAAAAAAGTCACAGAAAGGGAAGAATATGAAAATTTTAGTGATTTCCGATACGCATCTTCCGGAATTTGATTCTGAAAAAGCCGTAAATATGAATAAATCCGACTTGACTGACTTTTCCTTTTTCCCCGAAATCCTCCGCCAAAAAATCCGTGAAGCGGATATCGTCATTCATGCCGGCGACTTTGAGTCGGAGGACGCCTACCGTCTTTTCCAAAAAACCGGAAAATTAAAAGCCGTTTTCGGCAACCGCGATCCGGAAACGGTTCAAAAAGCACTGCCTGAAAAATTGATTTTTGAAGAATGCGGGATCAAATTCGGCGTGGTCCATCAAGCCGGCATTTCATTAAACGACAATACAGCGCGCTGGTATATTTTAAAAGAAATGGGCGCTGACATATTGATTTACGGCCATATCCATACGCCGTCCATTGAAGAATACGGCGGGCAGTTCCTGCTTTGTCCCGGATCGCCGACAAAAGCCCGCATGTCCGAGCCGTCCGTTGCGGAAATCATCATCGATGAAAATCAGAAGAAAATTTCATCCATTCAAATCATTCAGGTCGGACAAGCGGCCTGCGGTTTTATAAAATTCCGAGAAGAGCTGATTGAAAAAAGTGAAAAGGAATAAATAAATCCGCTCACTAAAAAGAATCGATGGAACAGAAACGAAAAACCGGAACAAACCAAAATCGATTAGATGACGGGGCCGTCGTGATATTTTCAGGCGGTCAGGACAGCACAACCTGTTTGTTTTGGGCAGAAAAAATCTGCGGGAAAGAGAACATTCTTCCCGTCTCATTTTATTACGGCCAGAAACATCAAAAAGAATTGGAGGCGGCTGAAAAAATAACAAAAACATACGGTTTTAAAGGAATGACGCTGCCGTTAGATTTTCTGAAAATGATTTCGGCCTGCGCGTTAACGGAAGAAAAAATTGAAGCGGACAAAGAAATACCAAAAGGAGAGAAGTATCCGAATACGTTTGTTCCCGGCCGAAATTTGTTCTTTTTATCAATTGCCGGCGTGATTGCGCGGAACAACGGCAAACATAATGTCATAACCGGCGTGTCAGAATCCGATTTCAGCGGATATCCGGACTGCCGCGATGAATTCATCCAATCCGCCGAAAAAACGATTTCGCTCGCATTGGATTATGAAATAAAGATCCATGCGCCGCTGATGCATAAAACAAAAGCGCAGACGTGGAAAATGGCGGAAGAACTCGGTATTTTGGATTTGATCTTGGAAGAGACCGTCACTTGTTATAACAACATTCCCGGCAGCGGCTGCGGTGCGTGTCCGGCCTGCGCGCTGCGCCGAAAAGGATTGGAAGAATATCAAAACGGGAAATATTAAAAAACAAAACGGTCGTCATAAAATGGATCAGAAGGGAAAAATAATTGCGGCCCCGCAAACGGCGGGGGAGCATATCCGAGAGGAAGAGACTTTTGTATCTCTCGGCGGCTCCGAAGACGGATATCAATTGGTGACGGCTGAGGACGGCGGCTCAGCCCGCAAAGCGGATTCATTCAGCGAATAGGCGGTCGGGCCGGACTTAGAAAAACTCGGAAAAACCTCTCCTTTCGGATGGGTTGTCCGCATCGGAATCAAAGATGAAATCAAAACGGCGGTTTTTGAAAAAGATTTGGAAGCCGTGGTTGAAAAGAAACTCGGCGACATTGTAAACCTGATTTCGGGTGTTTCGCATGAATATACGCGGGACCGAATCGAAATCAGAATCAGTGCCGGAGCTGTCAAAAACGGGCTTACTTTTGAGAAAATGAAAACCTTTATCAGCGAAATGCTTTTAAAAGAATTTCCGTTTATTGAAGCGGTTTCCGTTCATATTTATACGGATCGGGAAGCTGTCAAGGCCGGACTGAAAATTGCGCGGAAGATTTATGAAAAGCGGGATGAAAGGGCGATTTCAATGCATGACGAAGAAGCCGGTAAATTCTACGGCTGCAAAATTTGTCAGATCAGCAGCCCGTCTCATGTTTGTATCATTACGCCCGACCGTCCATCCGTTTGCGGAACGATCAACTGGTTCGAAGCGGCCGCGTCAGCGGCGGCGAATCCCGACGGGCCTGTTTTTGAAATTGAAAAAGGAGAAGTGCTGGATGAAGCGGGCGGAGAGTACGCGGGCGTCAACCGCGCGCTTATTACCGAAAGCGGCGGCGAGAACGAGAGAGTCCTGCTTTACTCACTGATTGAAAATCCGCACACCACCGGCTCCGTTTTTGAAATCGTCGCGTTTTTTATCCCGGAAATAAACGGCATCGGTTTAATTGACCGCTCTTCAAAAACGCCGAGCGTGAATTGTCTGACATTTGAGGAAATGATGATATTTACGGGCTACGGCGCTCAGATTTCCGGTTTTTCGGGTGTCGGCGAGATGTATCTTTTGTCGGAGAAATTCATGCGAAAAGAAGGCGGCTGGGAGAATGTCGTTTGGATCTCTCACTCATTAAAAGACAAATTGATTCAAAAAATCGAATCCAAAAATCCAAAAAGATATGAAAAACTGCTCAGCCGAATTCGTTTGATCCCGACGGAAAAAGATGTGAAAAATTTGGACGCGCTGGCGGATTATTGGAACCGACATGAATAATTAAATAGGAATTCATCATTGAAGAAAAAAACTATGACACGCCAAATGAAATATTCCGATTTGGAAAAATTGTTTCAGATGCTTCAAACCGAAGGCAAAGCGTCTGATTTGCAGTTTTCGGATTTATCGGGCGCGAAGGGAGATGAAAAAGAACTTCTCTCCCGCATTTCTCAAATTTCATCGCTTTTGGGCTGTAAAACGGACAGCGAACTGGAAGCGCTGCTGAGCAACGCGTACCCTGTTTCGGACACGCTTGACAGCGTTAAATTCGATGTAACGGGCTTGATCCGGTTTAAACAGCCGATTCGAGAAATCACACTCGGCGCGGGCAGCCGGAAGAAAATCATTATCGGCGGCGAAAAAACAATGCCTTACTTTTTTGACGCGGCCGCGCCGAATACCGCCCGCGTGACCATGGACGTTTTTGATATGCCGGTCGGCCTTGCCAAATCCGTCCGCGCGAATTATGAAGATGTGATGGAAGACCCCGCCGCCTGGGCGAAAAAGGCGGTCAGCGAATTCGGTGCCGACATGATTACGATCCACTTGGTCTCAACCGATCCTGCGATAAAAGATACGTCCGCAAGAGAAGCGGCGAAAACGGTTGAAAATATATTACAGGCTGTTGACGTGCCGATCGTCATCGGCGGAAGCGGCAACCCTCAAAAAGACCCGGAGGTTTTGGAAAAAGCGGCGGAAGCCGCCGAAGGAGAACGCGCGCTCATCGCGTCAGCCAATCTGAGCATGGATTATCAGCGCGTCGGCAATGCCGCCAAGAAGTTCGGACATGTCATTCTGGCTTGGACGCAGATGGACATCAACGCTCAAAAAGAGCTCAACCGCAAATTGTTCCGCCAATGCGGCACCGATCCTGACGGACTGATCATGGACCCGACAACGGCCGCGCTCGGCTATGGTTTGGACTACGCTTACTCCAATATGGAACGCATTCGAATGGCCGGGCTGACGGGAGACACCGAACTGGCTTATCCGCTGTCGTCGGGAACGACAAATGCGTGGGGTGCCCGTGAAGCTTGGATGATCACGTCTCCGCAGAGTCAGGATTCCGACTGGGGCGACCGCGAATACCGCGGCCCGATTTGGGAGATCATTACGGGAATGACACTTGCGCTTGCCGGAAACGATTTATTTATGATGATGCATCCCAAAGCCGTTTTGTTTTTGAAAGAATTTACGGAAATTTTGGGCAATTCCGCCCCTGTTGGTTTTGAAAAGATGAATGATGACTGGCTGACGGAGGTTTTCTGATAAAATGTCAAAACAAGTCAGCCCGTTAACCATTTACCCGCTCCTTCCCGATGACTGCGAGTCATTGTTCGGGACATCAAGAATGGCGATTGCGACGCAGCTTGCCGGAAAAAAATTGAAAGCCGGCGAAATAAAAAAGATTTATGAAAAACTGCCGCCGGAATTCGCCGAAAAATATGAAAAGCTCGCCGATTTGTTAAGTCCTCTGATTCGTGAAATCGAAATCGGCGCGGGTTCCCGAAAAGTGATAATCGGCGGCGATGACGTCATGTTCCGCCATACCCTTTCCTTTTACAACAAGCCGCCGATCGCTGCTGATGTCTGGGACACGCTGAATGAAGCGGAATTGACGGAAAGGGTCGATAAAATCCGCTCTTTTAAAAAATTCTATGTCGGCGACTTTCTGCATTTGGATATGATCGCTGTCCGCTCAGCGTCCGGCAATCCCGAAATATTCGGAAAATGCGTTGAAAAAATTATCGAGCGTTCCGACTTGCCGCTGATTTTATGTACGAAAAATCCGGAAATCATGCTCGCAGGACTTGAGGCGGCGGACGGAAAAAATCCGCTGATGTATGCCTGCGACGTTAAAAACCGCAAAGAAATGACGAAACTCGCGCTGGAATACGATGTTCCGATTGTCATAACGGCCGCCGGAAATTTGGACGCGCTCAAATCACTTTCATCAACCCTTCAAAAAGACGGCGTGTCAAAAATCGTCATTGACCCGGGAGCCGCGTGTTACGGCCCCGAATTCAAAAATACATTTCAAAATTTCATCAAATTAAGAAAAGCGGGGCTTGACGGCGACAAAGATTCGGCGTTCCCGCTGATTGCTTTGCCGATTGCCGCAAGAAAAAGTTCGGCGCCGCCGGCAAATGAAAAAATGCCGCGAGAAATTATCGCCGATTATCATGAGACAGTGGCGGCATCCGCTTTAACCGTCCGTTACGCCGACATAATGATCATTCACGGGTTAGAAGGACACGAGCTGCTTCCAATCGTTCACGCGGCCGACATGATTTATACAGATCCGAGAACGCCGTCTTCGGTTGAGCCCAAACTCTACAAAATCGGAACGCCCGACATGTCGTCGCCGGTTTTGTTCACGACGAATTTTGCGCTGACGTACTACACCGTGGAAAGCGATTTAATATCGGCCGGCTTTAGCGGCTATGTTTTGGCGGTCGAGACGGGCGGCCTCGGCGTTGAAGCGGCAGCGGCCGGCGGTCAGCTGACGGCAGAAGTCGTTAAAAAGAGTTTTGAAGAAGCGCGGTTTAACTTTGAAGAAGAAACGACCCATCAAACGCTTGTACTGCCGGGACTGGCGGCGCGTCTGCAGCTTGACATTGAAAAATCAATGAACATCACCGCAGTCGTCGGTCCGATGGATTCGGGAAGATTGGCGAAGTGGCTGGAAGAAAATTGGCCGCCGAAAAATAGAGAATAAATGAAAATCATGATGCAAAAGAAAGACCAGCAAAATACGAAAAAAGATTCCGCGGCGGCGATTTGTCCCGAATGCGGCAAAGAAACGGACAAAACGGTGAAAAATGTCTGTCCGGAATGTTTCGGTAAAAAATTAAAATTATTTGAGCTGCCGGAGGTGCTTCACGCGCGCGTCTGCCCGCAATGCGGCGCGCATTATCATAAAAGCAAATGGGAAGACCTCGGAACGCCTGATGAAGTCGCGGCGCTGACGGCGGAAAAAAATCTGTTCATTCCGGATGAAATTGAAAATGTCACGGTCGGCATGCATCCTCACGCGCGCTCGCCTTACATTTATGATGTGCTGGTCGACATCGAAGGAGATGTCGACGGCGTCACCTATTATCAAAACGGCAAAGTAGAAGTCAGAATAAAAAGAGAAGCCTGCGAAATGTGCAGCCGCCGCGCCGGCGGATATTTTGAAGGAATCATTCAACTCCGCGCCAACAATCGGATCCCGTCAAAAGAAGAAGTGACCGACTGTTTGAATCTTGTTGAAGAATCCATGATGACGCAGCTGAAAAAAGGCGATAAGCTGGCGTTTGTGACGGATACGATCACATTTAAAGACGGCGCCGACGTTTATATCGGATCGGCAAAGGCGGGAAGGCACGTCTGCAAACACATTATAGAAATGAGAGGCGGAACGGTCGCGGAATCATTTACACTGGCCGGCATGAAAGACGGCAAGGAGGTTTATCGAACGACTTTCGCGATGAAACTGCCCGAATTCAAGAAAGGCGATGTCGTTTATTTTGAGGAGAAAGTGATTGAAATCAAAAATTGCGGCAAACGCGTGACGGGAATTAATTTGATGAATTCGTCCAATTTCTTTATTGACAGCGAACACTTCAAAAATACAAAACTTCTCGGAAACACGGCGGACGCGAAAGAAACCGTTCTCGTTTCCGTTGAAAAGAACGGCATCCAGATCCTGGATCCTGAAACGTTTGAAACGATTACGATTCAAAAGCCTATGGGCTTTAACGCGCTTCCGGGAATCGAAATCAAAGTTTTTAAAACGGCGTACGGGATTTTTGCGCTTTGAGGAAAATCAACAGCGAAAGCCGATAATAATTCAGCTTACAACCGGATTGAAAAAACGGGATAAAATCTTCCAAAAGCAAAAATATAAAAGCTAAAACAGCACAGAGTATCGAAAAATAAATGAGGTAAACGATTTTGATAAATTTAGACGATCCCCTGATTCACGGTTATCTGCTTCGCTTAATCGGCGAAGACGGCATCACATTGATCCAAAACATGCCGGAAGGCGAAGTCACGGACGAAGAAATCTGCAACGCGCTTAATCCGCTCCGCACGCTTTCAAAAGCGGCCGATGACAGAGTCAAAAAGCTGACTGTTGAAGTGAAAGCGTCCAAAGAAAAAGGCGAAGAAACGAAAAAGATTGAGAAGGAATTGGCGGCCGCTGAAAAAGAAGCCGCCGCCGCGAAAGGAAAAGTCGGCGATGAAAAAGAAATTACATTGAACACGGTCCGAAAAATCCTTTTCATTCTTTATGAAAATAAATTCACCATCTGCCACAGAGAAAGAGACGCTAACAGCGGCTGGCTGACGTTCCGCTGGATGATCAATATGGACGGCATTTATCACCAAATCGAGCGTGAAAAGAAAAAGCTGCACAGAAATCTGATCAAGCGCAAGGGGTATGAGGACAGCAACATTTTCTACGTCTGCCCGCAGAACTGTCTCCGCCTCGTCTTTGACGAAGCGACGGAAACGGAATTCCTCTGCCCGCTCTGCGGCGAAGATCTGGCTTTCCAAGACAATGAACCGTTTAAAGAACTCTTGGATAAAAGAATCGAAGAGTTTGAAGAAGCCGCCTGAACATTTTTATGCTTACGCCGCCCGCGCGTAAGCGGTCTTTTATTTTAAAGGAAAAAAACGAAATAAATGATTTTAACGGAGTTTTTAAATGATTTCAAGGGAAGAAGCGCTTCAAATCCTCAAAGACGAAGGATGCGCAGAAAACGTCATCTTGCATTGCATCACGGTTGCAGATGCCGCTCTTGAAATCGCTCAAAGGAATATTGAAAACAGCCGCGACGTTGATTTGCGGCTCGTTGAAATCGGCGGGCTTCTTCATGATTTGGGACGCGCGAAAACACACGGGATAGACCACGCCGTCGTCGGCGTCGAACTCGCGAAAAAACACGGCGTTGAAAAACCGGTTTTAGAAATTATCAAAAAACATATCGGCGCGGGAATCACGAATGAAGAAGCGGCTTATTTCGGATTGCCCGAAGATGATTATTTTCCGCGGACGCGAGAAGAAAAAATTGTCGCGCACGCCGATAATATGGTCAAAGGTTCCAAAGTCATCACGCTGAAAAAAAGAAAAAAGCTTCTGAAAGAAAACGGCGCGGACGATGAAATCATTGAACGCGTCAATACATTGGCGCGCGAAGTTGATCCTGAAATGAAAGGAAATAAATAACCGCAAAAAACGAAACAAGAAAAACAGAATAAACAAAACAAGAAAAAATAAGGGATAAAGCAAAAAGGAAAATATATATACATCAAAAACGATTATGTCCTAAATTAGCATTATATAGCCGATGAGAGAGAGAGTCTTTTTCAAACCGGCTGTTACTTCTGAGATTTTAACGGCTGAAAAGACGGATATCGGCCGCAATGCTTTACACTTCATTTTATGTTTTTAAAATTTATCCGGAAAATAAATTTTAAACACTCTTGATTTTTATAAAATCAAAACAAGCAGTAAATTTCAGCGGACATATAATAGACATTTATTAAAATCAAACAATTTAATTAAACGATTTAAAATTCAAAAACAAAATAAGGTAACTTATCATGGAACAAGAAGTATACAAAGGAACAACGACTGTCGGAATGATTTGTACGGACGGAATCGTTCTTGCCAGTGAAAGGCGCGCAACGATGGGACACTTTATCGCCAGCCGCGAAGCCAAAAAAGTGTACCGGATCAGCGACACCACAGGCCTGACAATCGCAGGCACTGTCGGCGACGCGCAGCAGATTGTCCGCGCCATGACCGTCGAATCAAAACTTTATGAAATGAGACGCAAAGAACCGGTGACGATCAAAGGTCTTTCCACGATGCTTTCAAATATGCTTAATTCTGTCAGAGGCTACGGCGTTCAGCTTTTAATCGGAGGCGTTGATAAAAACGGTCCGGCGCTTTATTCAATCGACGCGCTGGGCGGAACGATCGAAGAAACGAGAGCGGTATCAACCGGCTCTGGATCTCCGATCGCCTACGGCGTGCTGGAAGACAATTATAAAGAAGGAATGAACGTGAACGAAGGCGCGCAGCTCGCAATCCGCGCGCTTCATAACGCAATGAAAAGAGACTCGGCTTCCGGAGACGCGATCAGCGTCGTAAAAATCACCGGCGGCAAGTTTATCAGAATGGAAGACGAAGAAGTCAACGAATACAGAAAAACATTAAACTGATTCTGTATTTTTCAATTTCATTTTTACTCTTCAGCTCTTATAATTTGTTCTTATATTTATTATAACATTGATTATGATTCAAATTCAATGACTGTGTTTTAAACGATTGCGTTTTAACACCATAAGGATTGATTTTTTTAAGTTTTTCATAAAGCAGAGCACCGAAATTAAATCGGCCGCCGGTTTAAGATTGCTTTTTGAAAACGTCACAGACAATACAACTGATTCATTATAAAAAAGGAAGAAAATAATGGCAATAGATGACGTTTTAACTGACCTTCAAACTAAAATCGAGAAAAATTTACCTGAAGGCGTAACCATTTCAGGCGTGAATTTTGAAGGTCCGCAATTAGTACTTTACACAGAAGAACCGAAAAAATTTGCCGATGACGGAAATATAATCAGAAACTTGGCCAAAGCGCTCCGTATCAGAATTGCGGTGCGCCCTGACCCGAAAGTTTTGGCAGAACCCGAGAAATCTATTGAAATCATTCATAAAATCGTTCCGGCGGACTCCGTTATTTCAAACTGCTATTTTGACCCTGACTCCGGCGAAGTGATTATCGAAGCCGAAAAACCGGGACTTGTCATCGGAAAACACGGCGACACGCTTCGTGAAATTACCAAAGAAATCGGCTGGATCCCAAAAGTCGCGAGAACGCCGCCGATCAAATCCAAAACCGTTAAAAATGTCCGCGATTTCATGAGAAATAATCTCAAAGAAAGAAAAGAAATTCTGCGTGATGTCGGCCGCAAAATCCACCGCGAATGCACACATACAGACCAATGGATCCGCGTGACCGGACTCGGCGGCAGCTTAGAAGTCGGCAGAAGCTGCTATCTCCTCTCAACGCCCGAATCTAAAATTATGATTGACTGCGGCGTCAACCTCGGCGCCGAAGACAAAACGCCTTACCTTTATGTTCCCGAAGTCAGCAATTTCAGTGAGCTGGACGCTGTTGTGTTAACGCACGCTCACATGGATCATCAGGGACTGATTCCGCTGCTTTACAAATACGGTTATAACGGACCGGTGTACTGCACGCCGCCGACCCGTGACATGACCGTTCTGCTCCAGCTGGATTACGTGGATATCGCCTCCAAAGAAGGTAAAAAAGTTCCCTACGACTCTTCGACCATTCAAAAAGAATTGCTTCATATGATTCCGCTCGACTACGAAGAAGTGACAGATATCGCGCCGGATATGAAACTGACGTTCCATAACGCAGGTCACATCATCGGCTCGGCGGTCGCGCATTTCCATATCGGCGACGGGCTTCACAACATTGTCTTTACGGGAGATTATAAATATGAACGAACGCGTCTTTTCGATCCGGCCGTCAACCGTTTCCCGCGTGTTGAAACCGTGATCACGGAAGCCACATACGGCAACAACAACGGTTATCAGACACCGCTGAGAGATGCCGAAAAGAATCTTCAGAAAATTATCCGCGACACCGTGAACCGCGGCGGCGCCGTTCTGATTCCGGCATTCGCTGTTGGCAGAAGTCAAGAAGTAATGATCGTTTTGGAAGAAGCCATTCGAAAAGGATATATCCCGAACGTTCCCGTTTATTTGGACGGCATGATTTGGGAAGCGACCGCGATTCACGCGACGCACCCCGAATATTTGAACAGTGAACTCAAAAAACAGATTTTCCAAAAAGGTCAAAATCCGTTTTTATCGGAGTCTTTCAAACAGGTCGACTCCAAAGACATGCGTGAAAAGATTTTAGAGGAACCGCACCCGTGCGTTATTATCGCGACATCAGGTATGATGACGGGCGGACCGGTCATGAGTTATTTCTACAAGCTGGCGCCGGACAGCCGCAACACGCTCGTCTTTGTCGGTTATCAAGCGGACGGGACCATCGGCCGCCGCCTTCAGAAAGGATGGGCGGAAATCGCTGTGGGCAACAATAACACCGTCAAAGTCAACATGAGCGTGGAAACGATTGACGGTTTCTCCGGTCACTCTGATGTCAGACAGCTTCATGAATACATCCGAAAAATGCAGCCCAAACCGGAGCGGATTTTCACCATTCACGGCGATGAAAAATCATGCATTGAATTGGCGGAAGCGCTGCGCAAGAAAAACAGAATCGATGCGAAGCCGCTCGTGAATTTGGAAACATTCAGGATTTTGTAAAAAAAAATCGCTCGCTTCGCTCACGATTTTTTAAAAGGGGCCGTTTCAGGGCGATGTTTATGGAAAAATCGCTTCGCGATTTTTCGGACGCGCTGTAAAACCGCGTTTGACTGAAAAAAAACAAATGTTGTTCAGATGCCGCCTGATTATCGGCGGCCGGCATTTTTTCGAATAAATACAGGGCGAATACTTTTCGGGAGTAAAATATGACGGAGAAATTGACGGTCATCGAGCGGGATGAAAGCGGCTCTTACAATAACTTTTTAACGGACGGGTGCCGTTGCTGCCGCGAGGGCGCGAAAATGGTTTTGTTTGTGACGGGAATTTGTCACAGAGAATGTTTTTTTTGTCCGCTTTCGGAAGAGCGGAAAAATCTGGATGTTGTTTTCGCGAATGAGCGCGCTGTTTTTTCAGACGCCGACATTTTGGAAGAAGCGCGTTCCATGGATTCCGAAGGCACGGGAATTACCGGCGGCGAACCGCTTTTGGAATTGGAACGGGTGATTCGTTATATCCGTCTTCTGAAAAATGAATTCGGGAAAGAGCATCATATTCATCTTTATACATCTGCCGCGCCGGCCGCCGATGTTTTGAAAAAGCTTTCCGATGCCGGCTTGGATGAAATTCGATTTCATCCGCCGGCTGAACTCTGGAAAAATCTGCCGGGCTCCGTTTACGCCGAATCACTGAAAACGGCTTAGGAAAACGGAATTTGCGCCGGATTTGAAATTCCTGCGATTGACGGCGCCGAAGGGGTTGCCGAATTTGTTAAAAACGCCGGCGGTTTTTTAAATTTAAACGAGTTGGAATTTTCGGATACAAATGCGGAAGAGATGAAAAAGCGCGGATACGTTTTGATCGATAATGAATCAAATACGGCGCGCGGTTCCGCCGAAATCGCCGAAAAAGCGTTTGTGACAGGCGGCGCGGCGGACAGCGGCGGCGCCCGCGTAAATTTCTGTTCATCAAGATATAAAGACGCGGTCCAGCTGCGCCTCAGACTTTTGAGAACGGCGCGGCAATACGCCCGCCCGTTTGATGAAATCACGGAAGACGGAACGATTCTTTTCGGGCGGATAGAAATACCGGAAACTTCAGCAGATCGATTGATCTTGTTTTTGAAGGAAAATGAACTGCCCGAAGAAGCGTACGCCGTCGGCGGTTCAAAAAACAGGATTGAAACCGCCGCCGGAATCGCCGAAGAATTGGCGGCGATTTTTGAAGAAGAAGGAACGGATTTTGAAAAAATAAGGATTTGGATCATTGAACAATATCCGTTTGAAGGCGGCTTCGTTGTCGGCAGCGAGCGCATTTACTGATATTTAAAGCTTACGCGTAAAAATTTATAAAGGATTAATCTCTATAGAACATAAATCCGCCGATGCGTAAGCCGTTTTTCATGGCGGCTAAAGCGTCAAAAAAGATTTAATTTTATAACACGGCAAATTGGGTTAAAATCAATTTAAAACGATTGGGGGTATCGGGGCTGCAATCATCAGAAGACAGAGTAAAAGAAAGATTGGAAAAATATCTTTCAAGAGATGAAAACGGAATACGAAAAATTGTGTTGAATTTGTTTATTACAGGCAACAAATTCACGACCGGAGACGTTTACAAATATTTGGAGCAGGAAAGCTGTGACGTCAGTTACAGAGGCGTTTCCGCCATGGTCGGTTTAATGAACACGAGACTCGGTATATTAAGTATAAACGTTACCGGCGATCATAATATTTATTCATTGAAAGATGACTACAAAACGGTTGTCCAATCCATTCTGACTCATGCCGCTCAATAATTTTGAGCGTGTTTTTTATCCCGTATTTTCAAAAACAAACAAAATGATGTTGAATAGGCATTTTTTTGACTTTATTTGACGGATTTTGTTTTTTTGGCAGTGCATTTATATTTATTCCGTTGCGAATGATTTTGTTTGATTAAAATAAAATGAACGGTTGCTGTTATGTCTCAAATAAATAGAAAACGGGAATCAAGGGCATTCCTGCGTTCCGCCGAACAAATTCCGGAACACATCGCTTTTATTATGGACGGCAATCGCAGATACGCGCACCAAAAAGGCAAAGAAGCGGACTACGGGCATGCCGCCGGCGTTTCCGCGGTTGAGAATATGCTTCATTGGACGTATTTGGCGAAAATAAAACACATAACGATTTACGCGTTTTCAACTGAAAATTTCAAGCGCGACCCGTCGGAAGTGGAAAATATTTTTGAGCTTCTTGAAAAGATGCTTTGCAAGATTTCAGCCGATGAAAAAATCCTGAAGAAAAAAATCAGGATCCGGATGATTGGAGAAACGGGCAGTCTGCCGGAAAAAACGCTGAAAACGTTTAAAGAATTGGAAGAAAAAACCGCCGGCAATGATAAAATGTTTTTAAACGTCGCCCTCGCTTACGGCGGGCGCGGCGATATCACGCAGGCGTTTGAAAGGATTGCGGAAGACACGGTTTATAACAAAGAAGAAAAGCCGGCCGGCGGAATTTTATCGGACGAAGAACTCTCAAAATATCTTTTCCCGTTTTCTGATGAGATCGTCCCGGGCGTTGACTTTTTGATACGCACGGGCGACGAGCGCAGAACATCCAATTTTTTGCCGTGGCAGGCGAACGGAAATAACGCTGTCGTCTGCTATTACAGTAAATTTTGGCCGGAATTTACATTTAAAGACCTGTTTTATACGCTGAGGATTTACGGCCGCGCGATAGAAGAGCGCAGAAAAGATGAAGCGCGGCGGCAGAAAAAAATTGACGCGTTTTTGGCGGACTTGAAGAGCTGCGACGCGGCGGCGCGCGCAGAACAGCCCGTTTTAAGAAAGTGACGAAAAAACAGGTGCGGTTTTTTAAAAAAAGAGAAGATGAAAAAATCATTTGCCGCTGTCGTCAACAACGAGAATGTGATCTTTTTCTTTGCTGTCTTTTTGAACGCAATCGCTGTTTTCCTGACAATAAAGGATTTCATCAATCGTTTCTGCCGTAATCAATTCGCCGGGAATGCAGATCGGAATGCCGGGCGGATAAATCATCACGGCTTCGGCGGCGACGCAGCCGACCGCTTCGCCGATTTTCACCGAGATTTTATCGGCGTAAAACGCCTGCCTCGGAGACATGATTTGCGGCGGGACGTAAACGATTTCTTCGGGAATGTCCAGCATTTCATATTTACCGTAATACGTTTCAGACAAATCTTTAAACGCGTCGACAAGTTTCCAAATCGTTTCCTTCGTATCACCGACGCCGATGACGGCTAAAACAATTGTCGGCTCAGCCAGTTCCATTTGAATGCCGTATTTTTCGAACATGATGTCGTAAACGTCAAAACCGTCCAGCCCGAGTTTCGTTACATTGATAACGATTTTTGTCGGGTCGTAAGTCATTGTCGTGACCCCTTCGTTTTCATCCAAAACGGAAAGCCCCGGAATTTTGGAAATTTCTTTTTTTACTTTGCGGCATTCGCGAACGAGTTCGTAAAAGATTTCTTCGCCTTGCGTCGCCAAAAGTTTACGGGAAGATTCCAAAGATGCCATCAGTAAGTAGCTCGGGCTCGTCGTATGGAACATCAGAACGCGTTTTTTTACGGAATGGTATTTGACCAAACCTTCATTATGCAGAAGCATCGCGCTCTGCGTGAGCGAGCCGCCGGTTTTGTGCGTGCTGGCGACAACCAAGTCGGCGCCGAATTCAATCGCGGATTTCGGAAGCGCGGACGAAAAAGAAAAATGAGCCCCATGCGCCTGGTCTACCATCACGACAATATCTTTGCTGTGCGCATAGTTAACAATTCGTTCCATATCGGCGCACGCGCCGTAATAAGTCGGATAGACTAAAAAAAGAGCTTTCGCGTCCGGATTGGCTTCAACGTACTTCTGAATCGTTTTCAGTGTCATGCCGCTGGCAATGCCGAAATTCTGATTGATTTCCGGTTCCATAAAAATGGGAATCGCGCCGGACAGGATCAATGAATTTGTTACGGATTTATGCGCGTTTCTCGGGATGAGAATTTTTTCGCCGTCATAACAAACCGTCATGATCATGATCTGAACGCCGCTGCTGCTGCCGTTGACCAGATAAAAAGCGTTATCGGCTTTATACGCTTCAGCCGCCAGCTCCAAAGATTCTTTGATAACGCCTTTGGGACGCGCGAAAGTATCCAAACCGACAGGAGAATTAACATCCATTAAATAAATTTCTTTGCCGACCAGCTTCCGGAAATCATCTTCGCGGATTCCTCTTTTGTGGCCGGGGACATCATATGACGTGATATTTTTTTTATCATATTCACGCAATGCATCAATAATAGGGGTAGCATTTTGGTCCATTGACAAGTATAACCTCTGATTTATTTCAACAAGAGAACAAAACGGTATGGGGACATGATTAAAACAGATATTTTGGAACAGAGGTGTTTTTAGATATCCGTGTTCGCCTTTTTCCGTCAAAATAAATTAAATAAAGTCATAAAAAGATTTCAATATTTAAAACTAGTCCTTCCATTCAATATTTAAAGCTTTGAAATGCTTTAAAATGATTAGATGTAATTAATGAAACGGCAAAACTTAATAGGATTCTGACATTTCAGACTTTAAACGAAAATCAAACCGAAAAATAAAATAAAACAGGTGGCAAAATGGATTGCATCTTTTGTAAAATCGTCTCCGGAGAAATTCCGTGCTTTAAAGTCTATGAAGATGAAAACGCGCTTGCTTTTTTGGATGTCGCTCCCTGCGCTGACGGACATACGATGGTCATTCCGAAAAAACACGCCGGCGCGTTCGTTGAAATGACGCCGGAAGAAGCGGGCAATCTCTTTGAAGCTGTCAACAAAGTTTCCGTCCGGCTCATGGATAAGCTGGAAAATGTGACCGGTCTGACAATCGGCGCAAACACGTACGCTTCGGCCGGCCAAACCGTCATGCATACGCACATCCATATTTTTCCCCGATGTGAAGGCGACGGCGGGGGCACGACACATTCAATCGTGAATTCCGCCGTATCGAAAGATCCGGAATATTTGAAGAAAATAAGCGAACTTTTAACGTCAGAAAATGAAAACGTTTAACACAGAAAATACAAAGTGTTTAACGGCAGAAAATGAAAGCGTTAAAGACCGCTTTAAAAAAGAGAAACTTTTGCAAGAGGCGGAAAAAAAATGGATCCTGAACATAAATACGGAAGATATTTCGGCGTCTGCGCTTCATTTCATCACTCCAAAGCTTGCCTTTGCCGGACGTGCGCTTTGCGCCCGGTCTTTGGAAACATTATGTACTGCGCAAAAGGCAGATGCGCGACTTACGGTTCCGGCAATGAAAACGGGGAAGTCGGAACAATCGGCTTTGAAAAGACAGAAGAAGAAAATACGATTTGCGTATGCAAAGAGTGCGCCGTTTACAAGCAGTTCGCGATGGAAGGCGACGGCTTCTGCATGGAATAAAAAAAGATATGAGAATATGAACCCGGCCGGATCAAAACACGAGTATAATGCGCCTGTTTCCGAAAGATATGACAGGCAGCTGCCTCTTTTCGGGACGAGCGGACAGAACAAATTGGCAGCGGCCTCCGTATTTATCGCGGGGGCAGGCGGTCTCGGCTCTCCCGTCGCAACATATTTAGCGGCGGCAGGCGTCGGCAGAATTATTCTTCTGGACTGCGACACTGTTGAAAAAACCAACTTAAACCGCCAATTCCTGCACCGCGAAGCAGACATCGGAAGACCGAAAGCGGAATCCGGTGCCGAAAAATTAAGACTGCTGAATCCGGAAATACAAGCGGAAGCCGTTTGCGGTTTACTGACAGAAGAAAATATTGAAAAAATGGCCGGCGACTGCCAGATCATTGTCGACGCTTTGGATAATGACAAAACGCGAAGGATTTTAGCCGCCTTTGCGGTTCGGACAAAAAAACCTTATTTCCACGCGGCCGTTTCAGGATTTCGGGGACAGTTCGCTTCATTTCATCCGGAAGACGGACCGTGTTATTTCTGCATGTTTTCAAAAACCGAATCGGAGGAGTCAAAGATCTCTGAAAATCAAACGGTTCCGATTGTCGGCGCGACCGCGGGCGTTGTCGGATCCATGCAAGCAAATGAAATTATCAAATACATCACCGGCGCCGGAAAAGAGCACAGCGGTAAATTGTTTATTTGGGACGGCGTGTCAAACACGCTTGATTTTATAGAAATTGAAAAAGACGAAGATTGTGAAATTTGCTCAAAATCCGCCGCAAAAAAATGACGCGAAAACAAAAATGCAAGCATGAGGAAGAAAAATGAAAGTTTCAATATCCGTCTTTGGAATGCATAAAAACAGGGATGAAAACCAGACGGAGATCGAAATTCCGGACCGAACCGACGTGAAAACGCTGATTGCGGAATTCGCGTTCGCGCACTTGGAAGATCCGGATTTGGTGATTGACAAAGAAGGAAATCTGAAGAAATATTTAATCGTCCAAGTCAATAAAAAAAGAGTCGCGCCCGGAAAAGCGGCGGACTGTCTTTTAAAAGAGGGCGATGAAGTGAAAGTTTACCCGCCCGTTTCCGGCGGATAAATCGATTATCTTTATTTTGTGATTGCGGCGTCATCATTTATTCGAGATTGAATAAAATTTAAAACCGCGACGGCGTCTTCTTTTTTAATATCCGCGGCATTGCCTTCCGCAATCCATTGTTCAAAAATATCAAGTTTTTGAGTATTGAAGACTTTTTTTTCTTTGGCCGTTTCAATCAAAAACTCATAAGTCCTGTCGGGATAATACATTTCAGAAGCGATATTAAAAAGACACGCGCACTCTTCAGAATTTAAAACGGAAGTGAATGCCGCCTTTTCTAATGTGGCTCTGATATTGACCAACGCTTCTGACACGGCGGCATTGGAAATCGGGTCGCAGATGACAGCAACTTCATCATCGGATTCAATGATTCTGTTTTTGTATAATTCAAAAACTTTCCCGATGCCGGCGGTTCCGAAAAGTTCGGTTTCGGACGCGCGGAGCGCGCCCATGCTGGAAGCGCCGACAACAAAAATACCTTTTTTGAGCGCGGAAAGAATTTCACGGTGACCGACAGAACACTGTTCAAAAAAAACGCCGTCGATCAAACAAATAATATCGGGACCCTCCGCCGCGGCTTTTTCTAAATCGCCTCGGGAAGCCGGCGGCCTGAAGTCGGCGCTCGGCAAAAGAGAACGGGCGGTCTGCAGTTCTAAACTCGGCCCGAGGAAAACGATAATTGACTTGTCCGTCATGATTTTTCAGCCCCCGATGACGCTCATGTTTCGCGGACATATTTACGGACTCGACCGGCAGTTTTTACCGCTTTGGAGCGGGCGGCCTTGCATCGCAAGCCCATGCGGCCGGAGTCAACGGCATAAGATTCGATGCCCGGAATAATAACGCGAACAACAGGAATTCCGAGTTCGGGCCGCGTTAAATCTTTAACAATAACGGTCCGGAGTCCGACACGGTTTAAAGCGCGGACCGTATTTTTGATTTCATCCAAAAAATCATCGGATGAAATATCTTTCAGTTCGCTCCAGCGAATCGTTTCAGAACTGTCGAACCACTTCGCATTCAGCCGCTTGGTGCGGTCGTAGCCGATCTGCCGGCGGACATCCGCAATCGTCGCGTCTTCGCGGGCGCCGTGAATCTGCGTGGCACGGCTTTGGGCAGCTTCGGTGAGCGCACGAAGCGCCGCGATTTTCGGAGAAGAATGCGTCCCCATTCCCAGACAAAGCAGCGTCGGATCTTTCAGTTCAACATCATCCGCGACAGCCGCAATCGTCGGAAGACCGATGTCGCTTGTGATATCACGGAGAAGAACGTGAACGCCTGATTTTTCAAACGTCCGGATCAACTCCAGAATATCAGGATCAATGATATCAATAATCAGCCGCCCGCCTTTTTTTTCAGCCTCAAGGAGCGACCACGCGTCACGCTCAATCACTTCGCACATGGCGTGAAAAGTCGCTTCTTCAAGCGCGTTTCCGGAAGCGATGCCGTTTGTTCCGGTTCTGAAAACCGAATAATAATGAGACGGAAGCGGATGATAAACAGCCGCGGCGGGAACAAGAAGTTCTTCTGAGAAGAGGGTTTCGCCGTCATCGGCAAATAATATTTCATAAGCGGAGACCCACGGAAGCACTGTGTCGGGGTCGGCCGCCTCGGGTAAAATCAATTCGGCGGGGTCTAAAATTTCAAATCCTTCGGCCAAAACGGGATACTTGCCGACCGTGATTGGGTCGTCTTGCTGCGGTTCCGCCGAATAGCGTTCCATCCCTTCCATGATGGCAGAAACGCGTGCCGCGATCGGCGTAACGCCTTTACCGTTATAAACAGAAATCGCGCCTTCAGCCGCGCCGGGACGGATGCATGAAAAAACGGGAATGTTCAGACGGTCCAGTTTGGTAATATCGGCGATGCGCGTAATGCCGGCCGTTTCCGTCAGCGGCCCGACGATGTCAAAAGTTTCCTCGGGAGACTTAATGCGATGGGTTTCCCGACAATACAGCTTTTTACAAGATTTGAATTCCATGATTGCGTGAAAAACGAATCGAAATGATTTAACAGTTTTCAATGAACGAATAAAAACGAAACGAAAAAGCGAAAATGTCTTCTTAACCGCTGAAATTGATTAAAAAGAAAGATTAAAGGAGAGACAAAAAAAGATAAAATAAAAGATAAGTACACTGGCCGGGACTCGAACCCGGGTTCGAGCGTTGGCAACGCCCGGTGATAACCACTACACTACCAGTGTCCTTCGATTATAGAAACAACCTTAAAATTGTTTCAAGCTATTAAACAGTTTTGATAGCTAAATGCCCAAAGCCGGACTTGAACCAGCGACAACTGCCTCTTCAGGGCAGCGCTCTCCCAACTGAGCTATTTGGGCACAAACGTGCCGCCGCGATAAAAATTTCGGCATGCGTCAATGCAATCAAAATTGATGGGCCCGCTGAGATTCGAACTCAGGACCTCCGCCATGTCAAGGCGACGTCATAACCATCTAGACCACGAGCCCGCTGCGAATACAAGTAAGAGTTATTTTTCGAAAAAACGAAAAATCATGACAACAATTGCTGTCTTCTTCCCTTACGGCTGTGCACTTCCCATAAATATGATAATCGTATATAAAGGTTTTGAGTTGCGGGAGCGGGTCTTTAAATATGAGCCGAAAAATCATAAAATGAACGATTTAATAGAAAACGTTCGGCGTGTCAACAGCGTTATTAAAAGTCATTGTTTTCCCGTCCGGGAAATACAGTGTCAGACGCTCCACTTCATACCCCAAATGATGCGTGTCGTGAAGATAATAAAGACCTTCCTGCCGTGAGGAATTAATCAATTCGATTGTTGCCGTTGTCCCGTGAACGGAAAGGATTCGATATTCTTCAAAATCAAGGAGAAACGAATCAAAATAAGGATCAAGATTGCGGCTGCCGAAAAAAATAACATACAAATGCGTCAGAAAAGCTGTACTGTATTCAATGTCGGCCGTTGCGTTCGCTTCCGAAAAACGGATATCCATCCGAGTGATATGAATCGGGGTTTGAGGAGCAAGCGAATATTGAAACATTGCCGAAGCGATCAGAATAACTGAGACGGCAGAAAACAAAATTAAAAAATGAGACGCTTTCATTTGATTTACCTCAATGTCGATTCGAAACCTGCGGTTTAAAACCTGAAATTAACGATTATAACAGCATTTTTGAATATATAATATTCCTCAATGCCATTATTCTGACATTCTTCAATGAAACAGAATCGCCGTTTCCCCAAATCTTTGGCGAAGATAAAATAAAAGGAAAAGGGAATAATGACAATGAACAACGGCGAACTGCTCAGTTGTTTTTTAAAACGTCTGAAATTTCAAGAATTAAGTTCATATACAGTAATGTCACATTATATCTGAAATACCATAAAATTGAGAGAAAGAGCTTGTTTATTTATTCTGTAAACTTTTCAAAAGGGTTTGCTTTTTTAATTGATTTTTTAAATCATTTCATTGATTTTTAAATTTTAAGATTTAGTGTGATAAAAATGGAAACATTCAACAAACTCACAGAACAAAAACCCGAAGAGGGTGCATTCTTTGAGGAAACACCCACTTTAAAAACGGATGTTGAAGTTACCGAAGCTGCCGGCCTCGCTGCTGAAACTTCAGAGGCGGGATACGAGAGTTCCGAGATAAAAGAGATTCCGAATGACAATGAGGATATTGAACTCGGTTTCAGCTTCAACGATACGGGAGAGATTAATGTGCCGCCGCTGTTAATTGATCAAATTTTAGGTCAGGAACAAGCGGTCGAAATCGTCAGAAAAGCAGCGAGCCAAAGACGCCACGTGATGATGATCGGAACGCCGGGAACCGGAAAATCCCTCTTGGCGAAAGCAATGGCTGAATTGCTCCCAAAAGAAGAATTAGAAGACATATTAGTTTATCCGAATGCGGAAGACTCAAACAATCCGCGCGTTCGCGAAGTGCCGGCCGGAAAAGGACGCGAGATCGTTGCCGCTCACCGCGCAGAAGCGCAGAAAAAATCACAACAAAAAACAATGATACTGATGTTCTTGATTGTCGGTATCGTCGTTTATACAATCGTCTCAGGACAGAGCATTTTAATCGCGATTTTCATCTGCCTGTTATTATTGACATTCGGCCGCCAGTTTACCGGACGCGACGAAGCGCTGATCCCGAAACTGCTGGTCTCAAATTACAACAAGCACCAAGCACCCTACGTTGATTCAACGGCGGCGCACGCGGGCGCGCTTCTCGGCGACGTCAGACATGACCCGTTCCAGTCGGGCGGCCTTGAAACACCCGCGCATGACCGTGTTGAAGCCGGAGACATCCACAAAGCCCATAAAGGCGTTTTGTTTATGGATGAAATCAATATATTGGGCATTGAATCTCAGCAAAGCTTGCTGACGGCTCTTCAGGAAAAGGAATACGCGATTACCGGCCAGTCCGAAAGAAGTTCGGGCGCGCTTGTCAAAACCGAGCCGGTCCCGTGTGATTTCATCATGGTGGCGGCAGGAAACATCGACGCTCTTGAAAAAATGCATCCTGCGCTTCGTTCGAGAATCAAAGGCTACGGCTATGAAGTCTATATGCGCGAATCCATTCCGGACACGCCTGAAAACCGCGACAAATTCATTCGTTTCGTGGCACAGGAAGTCATGCGTGACGGACACATTCCCCAATTCGACGAAAACGCCGTAAAAGAAATTATTCGAGAAGCGAAACGCCGTTCCGGACGCAAAGGGCAATTGACGCTGAAGCTGAGAGATTTGGGCGGTCTGGTCCGTGTGGCCGGCGACCTCGCGCGCGCGGACAACGCGCCGTTTACGACGGCTGACCATGTGCTGCGCGCCAAAAAGATTGCACGCTCCATTGAACAGCAATTGGCTGACCGCTACTTGGAAAACAAAAAGGATTATGAATCCTTCCTCAAAGAAGGCGGCGAAATCGGCCGTGTCAACGGTTTAGCCGTTATCGGCGGCGACTCGGGCATTGTTCTCCCGATTATATCGGAAGTCACGCCTTCGATGTCGGGCGCCCAGGGAAATATTATCGCCACGGGACAACTGAAAACAATCGCAAGAGAAGCCGTGAAAAATGTTTCCGCTGTGATTAAGAAAGTCACCGGCAAAGAGATTGAAGCAATCGACATCCACATCCAGTTTGTCGGCACCTATGAAGGAGTCGAAGGAGACAGCGCTTCCGTTTCAATCGCAACGGCCGTTCTTTCCGCCTATGAAAAAATCCCCGTCAATCAAACGATTGCAATGACAGGATCGCTCTCCGTTCGCGGCGATGTGCTTCCGGTCGGCGGCGTGACGTATAAGATTGAAGCGGCCGCCCAGGCAGGCATTAAAAAAGTCATCATTCCAAAAGCCAATGAATCCGATGTGATGATTGAAGATTCCTATAAGGATATCATTGAGATCGTTTCGGTTTCAAGTATAACGGAAGTGGTTGAACACGCGTTACTGGACGGACCGAAAAAGACGGAATTTCTTAAAAAACTGGAAGCGGCTTTAAAATCCGTTGAATAAATACAGATGACATCAGAAACGAAAGCCGGAATGATCCGGCTTTTACTTTTCTTTTTTTACAGAAATTGACAGAGTCGAAAAAACAACGCCGATGAAAAGGCAGATTTAATAAAAGCCAAATACATTTAATTTTCACATATAACTGTTACGGCAAGTTTAAATAGTATGAAGCGGCTTATATGTTTTATAATTTATATACGAATTACAGAAAGTTATCACTGCTTCGGTTTTTAAATCTCAGTGATGAATTCACAAATGATTTAAAGATTATTGTTAATCGGAAAAAAATCCGGCAGCAAAAGAAACAGTACGGATTTAACAACCATTGAAATAATAACGTATTTTGAGGATTTCATGAAACGGCTCGGAACTGTATCGCACTTGCACGGAAAATCCTGTTTTGTCGTCAAATATGACGCGCCGGACGGGACACCGCTGAATAAGATGATGAATTTGCAAGTGATTGATAAAAGCGTTCGTCCGGTCGGAAAAGTCGTGACAGTCTTCGGGTCGGAAAAGCAGCCGTATTTTCTTGTGCGCATTTTTAGAGAACTGGATGCCGCTCAGGCAAAAAAACTGGTCAAAGAAAAAGTGTATGTTAAATGAACCGTTTTAAGCGTCTCTTCAATTTATAAAAATCCGGCCGCCGCAATTGATCAATGTAATCCGCCGTAAAAGAAATTTCGGTTATATTCATATTATTAATAAATTAAAATCAAAAGCAACTAATAAAAACGATTTCCTCAAAAGAATTTGAAGCACGGTTTCAAGTCCGGCCCGGCACGAACGGCTCCGGAAAATGAAAAATCAAACAGGTGATGACAATGGTAGAAATAGAAAGGGTTCGATATTCTGAAACAGTCAACCGAGACAAAATCAAAGAGATGATCCGCTCCAAAAAAGAGAAGGAGATGCCTAAAGAGACGGAAATTTATTCCTGTCCGGAATGCGGCAGCCAAAATCTCGTTCATGATTACGAGCGCGCGGAATTGGTCTGCGGCGACTGCGGTCTTGTCGTTGACGCCGACTTTGTTGATGAAGGACCGGAATGGCGCGCGTTTGACCATGACCAGCGTATGAAACGCTCCCGTGTCGGCGCTCCGATGACGTATACCATTCACGACAAGGGTTTATCCACGATGATCGACTGGAGAAACCGCGACTCATACGGTAAATCCATCTCTTCCAAAAACAGAGCGCAGCTCTACCGCCTCAGAAAATGGCAGAGACGTATTCGCGTCAGCAACGCAACGGAAAGAAACTTGGCGTTCGCGCTGTCCGAATTGGATCGTATGGCCTCAGCCCTCGGTCTTCCAAGAACAGTTCGTGAAACAGCGTCCGTTGTCTACAGAAAAGCGGTCGATAAAAATCTGATCCGCGGACGCAGCATTGAAGGTGTTGCCGCCGCCGCGCTTTACGCCGCCTGCCGCCAGTGCGGTGTGCCGAGAACGCTGGATGAAGTCGAAGAAGTGTCAAGAGTCAGCAGAAAAGAAATCGGCAGAACATATCGTTTCATCTCAAGAGAATTATCACTGAAACTCATGCCGACCTCTCCGATCGACTACGTTCCGAGATTCTGTTCCGGTTTGAATCTGAAAGGAGAAGTCCAGTCCAAGAGCGTTGAAATTCTCAGACAGGCTTCCGAAAAAGAATTAACCAGCGGCCGCGGCCCGACAGGCGTCGCCGCGGCAGCCATTTATATCGCGTCCATCCTCTGCGGCGAACGCCGCACGCAAAGAGAAGTGGCCGATGTCGCCGGCGTGACGGAAGTGACGATTCGAAACCGTTATAAAGAGCTCGCCGAAGAATTAGACATTGAAATCATTCTCTAAACAGGATTATTTTTTTATTTAAAATCAAAAAAAAGAATGAATTTGAAAAACAAATTCATTCAAATCTTACTTTTTTATTTTGCTTTCAGAATCAAGCGGGAGCTTCGGCTGTGCCGGCCGCCTGCGCCGCCGAACCGCCTGTAAGAAATAAAAGATGAAAAATAAAAGAAGTCAAGAAATTAAAAGATTAAAAAGGAAAAGAAGGTTAAGAAATTAAAAGATTAAAAAGGAAAAAAAGGTCAAGAAACAAGAGATAAAAAGAAAATTAAAAGATTAAAAAATTAAGAAATATAAAAATAGGGCGAGCCGAAAAATCAGAATTCCGGTTTGGAGCAGGCGTACGCGATGAAACAAATAACAACGCCGACAAGAACGAGAGCGAGCTGATTCACGCCGTTTGTCAAGTCAAGTCCCGCGATTGGCGCTCCGATTGCGTACCACGCGAAAAGAACGATAGAAAGAGCCGCGGATGCCGCTGTAACATATGCAATTTCTTTTGTGCCGATCATTTAAATCACCTGATGTTTTTAAAACAGGTTTCAAATTTATATAGTTTATCCTGCCCGAGTTATAAAATGAAAAAACGGCAAACGGAAAAGACGGTACAAAGAAGAAGAGTAAAATACAAACACATTTTTTATACTTTTTTCACAATCTGAAACATATTTTTTACAAGCAAATCAATACAACGAATTAATACAATAATACAACGAATAATACAACACACAATACAACACCTAATACAAAATACAACAAATAATAAACGGAGGAAAACATTTGGATCAAATTCAATATTATGACGCCAATCGGATCGAAGGGCGTTCCATGACGATAATAATAGATAACGGAAAGCTGGAAACGATTTCAAGAAACAGTTCAAAGGGAACCGGCATTCGGGCGCTTTGCCAAGGTTCCTGGGGATACACCTCTATTGACGGTGAAACGGATTTGGAGACCGGAATCAAAAACGCGTCCGAACTGGCGGCTTCCATGAACAGGACCACCCCGAAGGAGCGGGTGGTCCTCGGCGGCGCCCCGAAGCGAAAAGTCGGCAGCATGCCGGTAATTAAAATCAATCCAGAAGACATCAGCATTGAAGAAAAAGTGGAATTGCTGCGGGAAATTGAAAAACACGCCGCGGAAGAAGGCATCAAAAGCACCCGTGTTTCCTATTCGGAATCCGTTCTGACAACACGCTTCATGAACTCGGAAGGAGAAGAAAAAGAATACAGCACGATCAAAAGCGGATTTTCCGTCTCCGCTGTCGCAGCTGTCGGAAATAATTACCAGGCCGGTCGAGAAAGCCGCTTTAATATCGCAGGTTATGAAATTTTTGAAAAAAATGACCCTTACAAATTGGCAAAAGAAGCGGCTGAGATGGCAAAATCACTCCTGAAAGCCAAAACGCCCAAAGGAGGCGCAGTTCCCGTGATTTTAGATCCGGAGCTTGCCGGCGTTTTTACACACGAAGCTGTCGGCCACGCTTCCGAGTCGGATTTGGTGCTTCAGAACGATTCCGTTCTTTCCGGAAAACTCGGAAAACAGATCGCGTCACCGAAAATCACGGTGATTGATGACCCGACTCTCCATGAATACGGCTATTATCCGTTTGACGCCGAAGGCATTCCGCCCGAAAAAACCGTTTTGATCAAAGACGGCGTTCTGAACTCTTATTTGCATTCAAGAGAAACCGCCGGCGTTTTTGAGAGCGTTTCCGGAAACGCGCGCGCTCAGGGATACGCGATGCCTGTCGTCCGCATGAGCAACACGTATATCGACAAAGGCGACGCGTCGTTTGAAGAAATACTGGAAGACATCAAAAACGGCATTTATTTAATCGGTTCCCGCGGCGGTCAAGTCAACACCGGCGAAGGCGTTTTCCAGTTCAACGCCGAAAAAGGATATAGGATTCAAAACGGCGAAATCACGGATTTGGTTCGCGATGTTTCATTGTCGGGGCAGACGCTTGACATTTTAAACCAAATCAGGATGGTCGGAAAAGACGTGAAGCTTCATGCCGGCCACTGCGGAAAATCCGGACAGACCGTACCGGTCACAGACGGCGCGCCGCATATTTCGATTTCAAAGGCGACTGTGGGAGGCGCATAAGATGGCAAAAATAAATACGGACAAACTCTTTCCTGAAAACAGTATTTCGATTGAAGAAATCAAATCAAACATTGAAAAGGCTCTCGCGCTTTCCGAAAAACTCGGCGCGTCGGACGCGGAAATCGTCTTTTCGATCAATGAGTCCACAGGCATTCAATTTAAAAAAGATATTATTGAAACGGCAAAACAAAGCCTGAACGCAGGCTACGGCATCCGCGCGGCTGTCAACGGCGCCGTCGGTTTTTCCGGAACGAATGTGATGTCGGAGTTGGAAAATACGCTCAGGACAGCGGTCGCCTCAGCGAAAGTGATGGAAGCAGACCCTTTTTTCAAAAATTTTCCGGAAAAAGCGGCGTATAAAGAAGTCGGCGGCTTGTTTGACGATAAAATCGTTGAAATGAGTTTGGACGAATGTATTGAATGCGCGGCCGATATGATTTCCGGTGTCAAAAGCGTTGAAAACATGATTCCGACTTCAGGCGGATTTTCAAGATCGGTCTCATATTTTATGATCATGAACACCGGCGGTTTATCCGCTCAGAAAAAAGGAACGGCCGTGTCCGGATTTGCGGATGTGACAACACAATCGGGAGAGGTTTCGACAGCTTATGATTATGACGTCTCGCGCAAAAAAGACATTGATTTTGCCGCAATCGGCCAAAACGCGGCGGATCTGGCGAAAAAATCATTGAAAGGAATTGCTGTCGGCGCCGAAAAAATGCCGGTGATTTTTCATCCGTTTTCATTCGCCGATATTTTGGAAAACACGCTTGTACCGTCCGTTGACGCCGACAGCGTTCAAAAAGAGCGGTCAGGACTTGCCGGCCGCCTCGGCGAAGAAATCGCGCATTCGGATCTATCGATCATTGATGACGGCACCCTTAACGGCGGCATTTCCAGCGGCGCTTTTGATGACGAAGGCACGCCGACACAGAAAACCCGCGTGATTGAAAATGGCTTTTTGACATCTTATTTGTATGACAGCTATACGGCCGGAAAAGACACTGTCAAAAGCACCGGAAACGGATACCGTTATTCATATTCGTCTGTTCCGGGTGTCGATTTCAGCAATTTCATCATAGACTTCCCGCAAAGCGATATTATTGCCGAAACGAAAAGAGGAATTTATGTCAACACGGTCATCGGCGCGCATACGGCCAATGAAATTTCCGGCGATTTTTCAATTGAAGGCCGCAATGCGTTTTTGATTGAAAACGGCGAAATTTCAAAACCAGTCAAATCCGTGATGATTTCGGGAAACATTTTCGAAATGCTGAAAAACATTGACGGCGCCGGAAAAGATGTGCGCTCTGTCGGCGGCGTCGTGACACCGTCCGTTCGAATTTCAGAGATGAGCGTTATCGGCGAATGAGAACGGCAGATGAGGAGCGGCAGTTCAATGCCGTTTCTTAATTTTATATATAAAAGTTACTTGAAATGACAGGACTCTCTTGCAAAGGGCGTGAAGATGAAGAAGAATTGTCATTCACAAGAAATAAAATAAACTATTTATAAAATTCAGAGCCAAAATCATTTAATAGGATATTTCCATTTTTAAGTTATACTTAACAGATTTAAGCAACCGCAATTGATTTGTGGCGAATCGCTTGGGTTGTTTTGCAGATATAACTCATTTTCAATCTGTCCCGCAGGCTTTTATCTGAAATAACGAATGAAAAACGGACAGTTTATTTCAGCGGGATGAATAATCGAACGGAGGAAAACTTTTGGTAAAGTATACATACATGTTTGGCGCAGGTCTGACGGAAGGAAAAAGCGACATGAAAAACCTTCTCGGAGGCAAAGGGGCGAATTTGGCGGAAATGGCGAATTTAAACATTCCGGTCCCGCCGGGTTTCTCGATTACGACAGAAGCCTGTACGCATTATTTAGCGAACAAAGGATTAACGGACGAAATGCACAAAGAAATTTTAGCGGCCGTTGATAAACTTGAAAAAGCGACCGGAAAAAAAATCGGTGATAATGCCGATCCTCTTCTTGTTTCTGTCCGTTCCGGCGCCAGGATTTCCATGCCCGGCATGATGGACACTGTTTTAAATCTCGGGTTGAATGATGTTTCTGTCGAAGGCCTTTCCTCCAAGACCGAAAACCCCCGTTTTGCTTACGATTGTTACCGCCGTTTCATTTCCATGTTCAGCGATGTCGTTCTCGGCATTGAATTCAATAAATTTGAAAAAGCGCTGGAAGCGCAAAAGAAAAAATCGGGTGCGGAGTCTGACACCGAACTTTCAGTGGAAGATTTAAAAGCAATCATCGCCGTGTCCAAAAAAATCGTCAAAGACGAAAAAGGATTTGATTTTCCGCAGGAGCCGGAGAAGCAATTGTTTATGGCCATCAACGCCGTCTTTGATTCCTGGAACTCTCAGCGCGCCATCACATACCGTAAAATTAACAATATTCCGGGAGATTGGGGCACCGCCGTAAATGTTCAGTCCATGGTTTACGGAAACAGAGGAGAAATGTCCGGAACCGGTGTCGCTTTTACAAGAAATCCGTCGACGGGAGAAAATAAATTCTTCGGCGAATATCTCATCAACGCCCAAGGCGAAGACGTTGTTGCCGGAATCAGAACGCCGTCTGAAATTTCAACGCTTGAGAAGAAAATCCCCGACGCTTACAAACAATTAATCGGCATCTGCCAAACACTTGAAAAACATTTCAAGGATATGCAGGACATTGAATTTACAATCGAAGAAGGAAAACTCTACATGCTTCAGACCAGAAGCGGCAAGAGAACCGCCAAATCCGCCACCAAAATCGCCGTGGATATGGTCGGCGAAGGACTCATCGACAAAAAGACGGCCGTGACACGCGTGACGCCGGCGCAGATCGATCAGCTTCTCCACCCGATGATCGACCCGTCCTGCGAACAAAACGTCATCGCAAAAGGTCTGCCCGCATCTCCGGGTGCCGCTGTCGGAAAAGTGGTTTTCACGCCGGAAGACGCGGAGAAGATGGTTGAAAAGGGCGAAAAAGTCATTTTAGTCAGAACCGAAACGTCCCCCGAAGACATCGGCGGCATGTATGTTGCCGAAGGCGTTTTAACGGTCAGGGGCGGCATGACG
>JAITUZ010000044.1 GCA_031286065.1 Candidatus Methanimicrococcus odontotermitis
TTAAATATTAATTAAAGCCGGCTTTTTCATAACACCTGAAAAAGCCGAAAAGGGGAAACGCAATACTTAACGGGCTGCTTTGGCAACACGCTCTTTGGCATCTTTTCTACCGACAGAAAATGCTTTGGAGTCGCCGTTGGAAGCTGCGATGAGCTCGGTTGCAAGACAGTCCGCGACAGAGCGCTTGGATTTGAAAGACGCCTGATGCGTGCCGATGCTGATGTAGCGAAGCGCCGAGTCAACGCGTCTTTGAGGAGCCGTATCAACGGCTTTCGGAACAGAAATGCCGCCGTATTTCAAACGGACGACTTCTTCTCTCGGACCTGCGTTTGCGATTGCGTCAACCAAAACCTGAACAGGATTCTTGCCTGTTTTTTTGTTGATTGTATCAAAAGCCTGGTCAACAGTTCTCATCGCCACCTGCTTTTTGCCGGTGTTGGTCTCGGACCTCATCAAGTTGTTGACGAGACGTTCGACGATTGAGATCTCGGATTTGTTGAACTGCTGTCTGGCGTGCTTACCGCTGGAGTGGGGCACTGTAACGGCTTTCAAACAAACGTATCTTTTAATTCCGGGGTCGGTCACTTCAACTTCAGAGAGATCCCATTTACCGAACATTTTAGGTTCCATATATTTCATCTCCTCGGTTTTTCCATTCTTCCGATAACCATTTGCTGGAGCGGAACGTTGTTTACTGCGATCACTTTGAAACGGACGCCGGGAATATCACCCATTGCACCGCCCATGCGGCCGCCGATTCTTTCAACCGTCACTTCATCGTGTTCATCGATAAAGTTGATGGCGCCGTCTCCGGGGCAGAATGCCGATACTTGTCTTCCGTTCTTGATCAGTTGAATACGGACACATTTACGGATAGCGGAATTGGGCTGTTTGGCTTCAACGCCGATCTTTTCAAGAACGATGCCGCGGCCCTGGGGAGAACCTCCCAACGGGTCAGCCTTCACGTTCAAACCGAGCATGCGTCTGTTGTATTCGTGGTCTTTCCATCTGGCCTTCAATCTCTGTTTTTTTAAGATTTGGCCTGCATAGTTTCCATTTGTCATAGTTTAGTCTCCGATTAAATTAATGAGTGATAAACCTTGATTAATGAGGATTATTTAAGGATCACGTCATCGATATTGTGGTGTCTTTGCACCAGCAATTTGACTTTCGCGATGTTTTTGCCGCTCTTTCCGATTGCAAGTCCTTTATCCTTTGAGGCGACTTCAACTTCAGCCACTTTTTTATCATTGATTTCTCTGAAAGTGACATTTTTAATTGTAATCACGGCGCCGAAAATATTTTTGATAAAGGTTGCCGGGTCGTCGGAATACTCCACGAGTTCGATGGGCTTATCAATTGCTTTTTTTGCGCGGTTGATGTTCTCGCCGCCTTTTCCGATTGCAAGACCCATTTCACCTTGTTGGATGACATTGATAATTCGGTCACTTTCTACAATACAATCAAGAACTTTGGCGCTTGTGATGTCTTCAAAGCGTGCGATGTATTGCATTTCTTCAAAAGTGATTTTGATGCCGCTCATGGAAAAATCCTCAGAATAATCATAAAATTCAGGCGTCGGCCAGTGACAAAATGTCAGATTCGCCGGCATCTAAAATTGCCATTGCGGCGATGACGAAAGGTTTACCGCAGACCGGACCGAGTTCTCTGCTTGTTCCGTCATAAATATAGACCGGAACGTTGGACGATTCAATTTGCTTTTTGGTATCTTCCGGACAATTCTTGGCCAAGATGATAATCTTCGCGTTGCCGGAAGCGGAAAGCTCAATCGCTTTTTTGGAGCCGATGACGACTTTACCGGTCTTCACAGCTTTGATCAATGCTTTATCGATATTGATATCCATGTTCTGTACCTCAAATCCTTGAGTGGCTTTACATAATTGCGAAAAGAAACGAAAACCTGCAAAAAACAGCAGACTGACGTCTCTATAAAAAAGTCACTGACAGGGTGGTCATAGACTTTACAAACCCGCGGTTTGTTTCTCCCCGATTCTGCCAATCGCGCGCAGGCTGACTTCAAAAGTCGTGAAAACTTAATCAACGCCTGAAACGCCTCCCGAAAAAAACACATTTCGAGAGAAACGGTGCAAAACCGGTTCACAATCTATAAAGAATACCGCAAAAATATCGTTTTTGTATATAAAGGTATTTCAAAAACCGACCATTACGGCAAAGATGTCACGAATAAAACCTTCCGAACCGAAAATTATTCGGAGCTGAGAGAGATAAAAAATGAGAAGAAATGAAAAATAAATGAGAAAGAAATGAGGAATACAAAAAATAATACTTGAAGAAGCCGACTGAAATAAAACTTGATTTTTATCAGCAATAATCAATTCATTTTAAAATTATATTATACAATTGTTAGACAATAGATAAATTTAAAAAGAGTTATAACCATATTGAAGAATCTGACAATATGTGTGTAAAAACAGCACACCAATTTTTAATTTGACATCAAATTCAAAGATTCCAAAAAACGCCCCTGTGATTGCAGCGGATTTTGGAACATAAAAGGATGTATCAAAATGAAAATAAAAGCAACAACATGCATATTGATGGCAGCATTGATTTTATGCTGCATGGTTTCGTCTGTGACAGCTGCGGAAGAAACGAAATTGACCGCGCAAAAGACAGTCACGCCGAAAGCCATCAGTTTTGAAGAGTTTTCAGAACTTGCAACCGCGGCGGAAGTCAAGAATATGGAAAAAATAATCGACGTATTTGAGAAATATGATGTCAAATACGAGATATATGATCCGGAAAGCTGTTCTTCTGAAGAATACGGCGAACTGATGGAATTAGATGACCCTGCGGAATTAGAAAAGCTGCTCAGTGAACTGACTTCAGGAAGCAAAGCCGCACCCGGAGTCACAAGAGCGACTGACAACTATTACAAAGAATTCACCTTCAGGCCAAACGGCACTTTCCATTACAATGTCAGTCAAACGGCTCTCGGCGGCATATTCATGACGAGACACGCAAATATTCCGTACGCGTACGCCTACTATTCAAACGGGACACCGTACTTTTCCTCATTGAATACAAACAGCGTTACATCGTGGGTGACATCCCCGTTTTTATCATACAGCCAACAGGTTGTGCACTGGAACCCGAGCAGCAATAACACATCAGGAAATGCCAGAATTTTGGGTGTTTTGACATTAGGAACCGTCGTGAGCGGTTACCCCGTCGGATTTACATTTGACTCTGATTGGCAATTCAAAATGACATTAACGAAATGAGATGAAACTGCCGTTTTCCGAACAAACCCCGGAAAACGGTTTTATTATTTTTTTAAAAGTAGCAGATTAGGAGCATCAGAAAATGAATTCATATGAAATGACAGTCGCTTTCGGTTGGATAATAATACTCATCGGTTTTTTCGGGGCGCTTCTTTCAAATTACGACTTTGCCACGAGTATTTATTTGCTGCCGATATTCTTATTCATTATTCTCTGCGGAATGATTGTGTGGTATTACGCCGTCAAAGGGCGAGAAGACGAACCGGCTAAAACGTGGTCGGACCCTCAAACACTGCAGGAAATTATCGGCATGGTAACCGTCGGAAACATTGTTCTGTGGGCGATCATATGGCTGCTGAAAATCATAATTCTGAATGAAGATATCGGCGACCTTTGGTTTTTTGCACTCCTCTTCTTCGCGTTTTTACTTTTCATGTACGTCATATTCAGCATGTTTTACATCATAATCGGTCTGAAAATTAAAAAAGTGAATGAAAAGAAGAAAGAACTGAATGGTGTTTAAATAAAAGCAACAAATCAATAAAAGCAACAAAAAACCTAAAAAGAACTGAAAAAGTGTTCTTTTCAGTTCATTTCATTAATTATTTAAAATCAGTTTTTAAATTCCGTGTAGCCGCATTTGCCGCATGCGCTTCTGTTCTTGTGTTCGGACAAGAAAACACCGGGGCCGCATTTCGGACAGAATTTATTGACGCGGATAACTTTATCGCCTTCGACTTTATAATAATCTTTCACTGCCATGTCACTCACTCCGCTGCTTCTTCAACGGGTGCGTCTTCAGCAACCGGTTCTTCAGGCATTGTGTTTCTCTTAAGAACGTATTCGGCTTCAATCTGTTTCATACGGTCCGCGGATTCATACACCTTCGCGTACCCTTTAACAAGCTGGTGACCGTATTCGGATTCCATGTTGTGGACCAAAACCAAGTTGACGTCTTTGTTCAAAAGAGCGGCGAGTTTTTTTCTGACATCTGCGCGTGACGGAGTCGGACCTTCATACTCAACGGTGAAATCCAGTTCTTTCCGATTTAATAATTTATTATCTAAGTCTGTAACGATTTTAATTTCCATAATCTGTGCCTCCGATGACCGATTCACGATTGGTTTTCGGATATAACGGCTTCAAATGGTTATCATCGGTTATAAACGTTTGCTTAAAGATCAATCAATTCTCCTGCCCTGTTCAAAAACGAAAAATGAACCGGTCAAATAATCATAAAATAGAATAGATCGGACGTCAAAAGATTGAAAAAACAGAAAAGATTGAAAAAACAGAGAGAAGGAAAGAAAAATTAAAAAAACTCTGCTAGAAATTCATTCAATTCTGCCGTCAAAACGCTTTTTAATTCCCGGCAGACCGGATCGTCAGTTTTGATGCTTTTGGCGTTCTTTTCGGCAAAAATGAGTTTAAGCATTTCGTTCATTTCTTCTTTTTTCTCTTCCGTCACTTTGACGCAGACCAAACCTTCATCGGGCTGACCGTAAAGAACAAGAGAACCGATATCACACAAAGCAATAGCCGGAAGCGTCGCCAAATCTTCTTCACCGTCAACGCAGATACATATGTGTTTTTCATCAGATTCCAGCGCGTTTTTGATGGCCAAAACCATTTCGCCGGAAAGCATACCGGCCGGATTTTTAACATAAATATTGACGTAATCAGTACGGGACGTCACGGCGGAAATCGCTTTAGAAACGGCGGTCCGTTTCGTGTACTGATCGATTAAACAAAGCCTCGGCCGGACACCTGCTTTAAAAAGATTATAAGTCGTGACATCGCCGACAGCGATGACGAAAGATTCGTCAAGGCGGGCTTTGATTTGATCAACGACAGACGGGTGGTCCCCCGAATAAAGAGTGCCGTACGGCTTTTTGAGCCGCGGGCGAAGTTCGACCGGAAGGTCAAAGAAAAGTTCCAAATCAGCGCACCTTCAATGCGTATTTGTCTGCCAGATCAATGTTCATCCGCTTGGCAATCTCGGACTTCAGCGGGTCGATAACAACCACCAGGCCGGTCCACTCTTCCGCCAAATCGGAAGACGCGCAGATTTCACAGGTGTCCCCGTTAATCAGTCTCATGCATTTTCTGCATACCTTTTCTGCCATATAAATACCTCACTTTTTTTCGTTTTTATTTCAGTTATTTTCTTCGGCGTCCGGAACAGCTTCTTTCTTTTTGCCGCCTTTTCCGCCGGCCTTTTCACGCGCATCTTCGATCCACTGGATCCTGCCCAGCGCCGTTTGACGCATTGTCATACCGATCTTGCTTTCACGCGGGTCGCGTTCATTGATGCTGACCGCAACGATTCTGGCGCGGACATGGTCGCCTTCGCCGAGCGCCTTTTTGCCGGTCTTAGACACAAGTCTGCCGTTTTTGGAATCATAAGACATGAACTCGTCCGTGATCTGGCTGACGTGCAAGAGACCGTCCATCGGACCGATACCGACAAAGACACCGAAACTGACGGTTTCCAAGACTTCGCCTTCAATAATTTCCTGATTATCAGGCATGAACATGATGGCTTTGAAAGTCACGTCATAATAAACGGCGCCGTCTCCGTAAAGAATGTGGCCTTCACCGATGTTATCGACACCGCAGACCGCAACCAGACAACCGATTTTTTTGTCAACTTTCCCTTCCAATTTGACTTTTAAGGCTCTTTTAACATTGTCTGTGACATCTTCTCCAAGAAGTGTCGGATCAATGCGGACCGTGTCAACGAGGGTCATTAATTTATACATAAATTTGATTCTCCAAAGGATTTTGATTCCGCCTGCCCTGCTGGAAAACGAAATCGAATATGAATATTCACGCGAATTTATAAATTGAAAGTGAATTGTGGATTTAAATGAGCATTAAATAATGAATTGATATAAAAGCGTTTTTAGATTATCAACTCTTGGGTCTTTTGAAATTACTTTTGATTTATAATGCCGAGCCGCTTCATCTGACGCATGGAAACGACTTGGATCCCGCGCTTCATTAATTTCTGCCGGAGACCGGCATCGTTTGTCAGAACGCTGACCGAGTGCTGAAGCGCCGACTCTATAATAATATCATCCGCATACATCCGAACACCGTTTCCCGGCTCGGGCGCGTCTAACAGACGGCACTGCTGAGACAAACGAAGCGCAACGCGCGCCGCAATTCTGTCACTCCCTGAAACCGTTTGAGACAGTTTTTGAAGTTCGGAAACAACCGCCTGAATCGTCAGGAAGCCGGTAAATCCCAGCCGCTTGAGTTCCGAAAAAATATCGATGCCGAACTGGACTGGAATCATAAAACCGTTGGTATCGATAAGAATGTCGGACGCGGAATCGTAAACAACTGCGGATGAAGAGAAGTCATCCGATTCAGTCTTCGATAACGCCGACACCGATCAAACGCCACCTGGAATCAATGCGCCGGCTGATAGCGACATGCGCGCCTTTTTCAACGCAAACCGGACGTTTCAGCTTGACTTCCGCCAAATCTTTGCGGGCGCTGGTCACGACACCGACAGTGGTTGCCGTTCCGATATTGAGCATCAGAGGTTCGCTGGTTTTGATTTCATTGATGTCGGATTCATTGGTAACGCCGACGACCCGTTTCAAGAGGTCCAGCTTCATCAAAAATCCATCTCTTGTCGGCGGCAGCGTTCCCGGAATTCCGACGACCTGACCCGTAAGTGAATCGCCTTTTGTAAGCGACGGGTCAAGCTGCATCCCGAGCGCCAAAAGACCGCCGGGAATCGCTTTTTTCACTTTGGATTTACCGGCGTGAATTTCCGTAATTTTGGTAAAGACCGGTTCCCAGCGCGTCACGCCGTCCGACGTGATTTTTAAGCCGGGGCGGATTTCAACATCATCGCCTTCTTTAAAAGAACCTTGCGTCAATGTGCCCCCGATGACACCGCCTTTGATTTCTTCATACGTGAAACCGGGATGATTGATGTCAAAAGATCTGGCAATCAGCATCTGCGCTTCTTTTTCAAGTTTGTGTTCCGGAATCGGAATGCAAGTATCAAGCGCGTGGATCAAAGCGTCGATGTTAATGTTCTGCTGCGCGGAAAGCGGAATGACCAGCGCGTTTTCAGCAACGGTGCCTTTGACGAAGTCTTTGATTTCCCGATAGCTCTCTAAAACGCGCTCTTTTGGGACAAGGTCGATTTTGTTCTGAACGATGACGATGTTTTTGATGCCGATAACGTTGAGCGCCATTAAATGTTCCTTGGTCTGCGGCTGCGGGCAGGTTTCGTTGGCCGCGATAACGAGCATCGCGCCGTCCATGATGGCCGCGCCGGAAAGCATTGTCGCCATCAATGTTTCGTGACCGGGCGCGTCGACGAATGAGACGGTTTTGATTTCATCCGTTTTAGACCCGCAATGCGCGCATTTTTTCTCGACAGTGAAGCATTGAGGCTCGGGGCAGGTCGGACACTTTCTGAAAACCGTGTCCGCATAGCCGAGGCGGATAGAAATACCTCTTTTGATTTCTTCACTGTGCGTATCTGTCCACACGCCCGATAAAGCTTTGACAAGTGTCGTTTTTCCGTGGTCGACGTGCCCGACCATACCGATGTTTAAACTGGGTTGTGCCATGGTGATTCCTCCGTTATTTAATTTTTCGATATTCCTTGAAATGAATGATGAATTGAATAAAATAATATTTTCGCGATTTTGATTTTCAAATACCTCTGCAAACGAGTCTTGAATAAAAGACGGATGCGAAAACGCACCGGCAAACAGAATTCAATGGTTCGAACAAAAAATTGATGCTTATCCGCTTTTTCAATTGTGAATGATTTTAGAATAAGCGCAATCAGAATTTTGGTATATCTCTGCTGTTAAGATATATAATAATTATTAAAGGTTTATGGTTTAAAAAGGAGAAATGGCGGAGGATAAGCAACCGCCATTTCAAAAAAAAGGAAATTTATGTGACAAGATCTTCCAACCGATCCGCCTCAAGCGCCCGCCTCACTTCAAACGCGATCCGGCGTCCCGTGCTCATCGGTCTGCGCCATAAAGTGTTGCCGTACGGGTGGCCGACAGACATGTGAACGTTGGTGCCGCCGCCGACGCGCGGCGCGACGTCATAGATGTAGAAGTTCAGATCTTTGTCGACGCAAGTCTGCAGGCAGAACGGACCGATAACGCCGGGGTCATAATGCTTTTTGCCGGCTTCGACGAACTTTTCCGCCATGTCAAAGACGTTTTCAAGCAAAGACTCGCGAAGCGTTGCCGAGTTGTGCCCGCAGACGGTGTATTCGGGCGTCAGCTGTTCGCCCTGAAGGCGCATCTGCTGCGGCGCCGGCAAGCGCGTGTGGCCGTCCAAACTGGTCTCAAAGCGCCAATCAATGCCGAGCAGTTCAATCGGGTTCATTTCTTCCTCAATCGGAGAATAAAACATGTCAAAATTGAAAACGGGACCGATGATATAGCGCTCGATTCTCGCGCCTTTGAGAGCTTCTTCGGTAATGACGCCCTGTTTTAAGAGCGCGTCCGATTTTTCAACAAATTCGTCATAGCTCGCGGCCGTAAAGAAACCGCGTTCCAATGTTTTGACGGCGTGCGGCAATTTGACCATGACCAGCGCGTCGATATCTTCAGGTTTTTCGATTTTCTCGGGGAACGGGAGACCGGCTTTTTCCAAAATCCAGTAATAACTCTGCGCTTCCGAACGCTCTTCGCTTCTGAGCATGTTGCGGCTGCCGATCATCGGAATTTTGAAATGATCTTCAATGTCGTCGATGCTGCAGTAAGAAGTCAGCGACCGGTTCGGCACCATCAAAACACTGTCGTCCAGCATTTTCTGCTGATTTTCAGGCCGCAGGATGTCGTCGAACTTGTTGAAAACGACAGCTTCATCGACGATACCGCGGATGAGACGGCCCTGTGAATCGCGCTGCGCCTTGAAATATTTGGCGTACGTCTGTTCCCGGCCTTTTTTACAGTAAGCGACCGTTTTAAAATTCTCTTCAGCGGCGCCGTCGCAAACATCCAGACCGGAATGAGACGCGATCGTTCCGAGTTTGATTTTGCCGGGGTCATCGTAATACTGATTCACAGTTTCTTGAATTTGTTTTCTTGAAATCATAAAAATCACATTCGAATAAAATCGAGATTTAAATTTTAAAAGTGATGATATTTGAGAATAACTGTATCCGTCCGAATTATAAAAAGGAATTGTTTGAAAAATCATTCCTGAAAAAAACACCCTTCTCCGCCCGATTAAAAATATTTTCGCGGAATTATTACTTAAACAAGATTATAAAGAATGAACTCATTCATACGCCGCATGGAATCACAAAATGTTCAAAAAATAACCGTAGGCGCGTTATCGCTGGCGGCGTTCGCAATTTTATGGGAGCTGCTATCCGCAATTATTCACAATTCATTTTACCTGCCTCGTTTTTCAAACGTTATCTCGGCATTTTTCGGTGTCATTCAAACGGCGACTTTTTTCAATGATGTCGGAATCAGTTTATACCATTTCCTCATCGGTTTTTTCTTTGCGCTTTTAATCGGCGTTCCGATTGGCATGCTGATGGGCTGGTTTCCGATTTTGGACAAAGCGTTTAATCCGATTGTTGAAATTTTCCGCCCGATTCCGCCGCTGGCATGGATTCCGTTTGCCATCATCTGGCTGAAATTAACGCACCAGGCAGCCGGTTTCATTATTTTTATGGGCATGCTTTTTCCGATTATCATCAGCACGTATTCCGGATTTAAAAATGTCCCGAAAATATATGTAGAAGCTGCCAAAGTTCTCGGCAGCGTTTCCAACTTAAAGCTGATCAAAAACGTCGCGATTCCGGCCGCGTCTCCGATGATTCTCTCGGGAATCAAAACCGCGATGGGTGTCGGCTGGATGTGTTTGGCGGCTTCGGAGATGTTCGGTGTCAGCGACACCGGCGTCGGGTATAAAATTTGGTTTTACTACGGCATCCAAGCAATGGATCATGTGGTCGTTTATATGCTGATTTTAGGATTTATCGGCTTGCTGCTTGATTTCCTGTTCAGATATTTCGTCCAGAATAGAATCTTAAAATGGCAGACAGGAACAGTGATCTGAAATGGGCAATTTAGTTATTGAAAAGTTATCGAAGGAATTCAAAAAAGAAAAAGACAAATTCCCGACGCTCAAAGATATTGATCTGGCTGTCAAAAACGGCGAATTCGTGACCATTTTAGGCCCGTCCGGCTGCGGCAAAACCACGCTTTTGCGCATCATTGCCGGCCTTGAGACATATTCGAGCGGAACGGCGATATTAGACGACGAATTGATCACATCTCCGAGTCCCAAGCGCGGCATGGTTTTTCAAGAATATTCCCTCTTCCCGTGGAAAACGGTTCTTGGAAATGTGATGTTCGGGCCGGTGATGCGAGGCGTTTCAAAAACAGATGCGGAAGCCAAAGCCATCGCTTATTTGGATTTGGTCGGCCTGTCCGATTTTAAACACAGTTATCCGTATGAACTCTCCGGCGGCATGAAACAGCGTGTCGCAATCGCCCGCGCGCTTGCCAATGAACCTGAAATCATTTTAATGGACGAGCCTTTCGGCGCGCTGGACGCTCAAACCCGAAACAATCTTCAAAACGAGCTTCTCCGAATTTGGCAGGAAGAGAAAAAAACCATTATTTTTGTTACGCACAGCGTTGATGAAGCTGTTTTTCTCTCAGACCGGATCGTTATTTTCTCCAAACGCCCCGGAACAGTTAAAAAAATCGTTGAAGTCTCCATCCCGCGCCCGAGAGACAGAACCCGGCCGGAAGAAAACGCGATTCGAAACGAGGTTCTCCGGTTATTGGACTCAAATGAGAACGCCAAAATCGATTAAAACGCTTCTGAAATTGAAAAAATCTCATCCTTTTTTTCATTTTATACTTTTTTACAGATTTCAAAAAGCATGTCTGCCTGCCGACTTATTTTAAAAAAAGAGTTAAACAAATAAAAAATAAAATAAATTCAATTTCAATTACAAATTCGTGAGCGGCCAGGTGCCGTAGAAATAAGAGATAAGCAAAACGGCAAGACCGATGATAACGCCCGCAATTAAAACATAAATCGGTTTAAATGTAATCGCTTTTTTATCCGCGTCGAAATATCTCATCAATCCCGCGGAAGACTGGAGACCGTTTCCTTTTTGTTTAGCCATAATAATCGTTCCAAATTATAAATCATAAATCAAGAATAGAACACAGAGTGTCTGTTCTTATATAAACATTTATCTTTTATCGGGCCGAACCGTTCCCGCAAGGCGGCGGACTCAAAGTCCGCGCCGCTTATCACAAAATAAGCTCGCCGATTAAAATCGGCGGATAGAAAACGCCGTTTTCGGTAATGATCGCGGATATATTTTCCATCGGCGTTCTGTCAAACGCCAAATTTAAAATCGGAACGCCTATGGGAACATTCAACTCTTTGCCCGCCCCGATGTATCGGAGTTCATCGTCGGGGCGCTTTTCGATTTGAACCTGCCCGTCCCAGCTTTCGGCGTCCACCGTTGACGTTGGCGCCGCGACATAAAACGGAATATTGTGCTCTTTTGCCAAAACGGAATGCGTGTACGTTCCGATTTTATTATAAACGGATTCTTGTGTAATTCGGTCGGCGCCGACAATGACTTTGTTAATGACGCCTTCTTTCATAAGAAATCCGGCGGATGAGTCAGTGATAACTTGAACAGGAATCTTATCCTGCTGCAATTCCCACGCGGTGATGCGGCTGCCTTGGTTGAGCGGGCGCGTCTCGCAGGCCAGTACGGTAATTTTTTTGCCGTCGGCCACCGCCGAGCGAATGACGCCGAGCGCCGTTCCCCAATCAACGCATGCCAAACTGCCCGCGTTGCAGTGTGTCAGCACGACATCGCCGTCACGAATCAGTTTCGCGCCGTTTTTGCCGATTTTCCGATTGATTGCGGCATCTTCATCGGCCATGTTTTTGGCTTCTTCCAAAGAAATATTTTTCACCAGCCAAGTGTCCAATCCGCCTTCTTCGGCGGCTTGAAGAACGCGGTCAACGCCCCGCGCCAAATTGATTGCTGTCGGACGCGTCTTTTTAATCGCGTCGCCGGCAGCGTTCATGTCTTTAATGATGCCTTCAACCGTATTTGAACGGCTCAGCTGCGCCGACAAAGCGACACCGAATGCGCCGCAGACGCCAAGAGCCGGCGCGCCTCTGATTCTCAAACTTTGGATCGCTTCGCAGACTTCGGCAATATTTCGGCATTTTATAAATTTTAATTCGCCCGGGAGGAGCGTTTGATCAATCATCTTTACGGCGGAATCCGAATCGTCCCATTCAATCGTTCTCATGTTTTCACCTGTTTTGATAAATTATAGATTTGATGTCAGACCGCCGTTACCGCAATCCGTCCGATGTGATTGTAAAGAAGCAGGCTTCTCCTTCGGGACGGCAGCGGTGCTTCATGATGACGGCGCTTCTTTCACCCGTTCCGACGCGTTCCAATTTTAAAATCGTTTTAGAAATATGTTCAATCCCGCGGCCGCCGATCGGACGTACGCCGCCGTTTCCCACGTCGCTGAAAATCTGGTTTGTGATCAAAACGGCGATTCCCGCTTTACGCGCGATTCCCTGAAGAAATCCGATTTGGTTCGCCAATTCTCTGCGGCTTTGAATCCCCGACTCTTCATCGTCCAATTCACAGCGATAAAAAGAAGTTGCCGAATCGACAATAATCAAGCCGATCTTTTCATTCGCCACCTTCTCGGCTTCGCAGACGGCTGTGTATTGTTCATCAAAACTCATCGGCTCATAAATCAATATATTCTGTGCCGTCTCCTTGGATTTTTCACCGGCGATTTGGGAAAAGCGATCAAAAGAAAGCCCTTCCGTATCAATATAAATCACTTTATTTCCGGATTTGGAACATTCAATCGCGGTTTGAAGACACAGATTCGTTTTGCCCGATCCCGGCTCGCCGTACACCTGCGTCACAATACCGCATTCAATGCCGCCGCCGAGCAGTTCGTCAATGGGCGGGCATCCGGTCGTCAGATAATTTCCGATAGTCGCACCTCTGTTGAATTTTCCGATTAATTAGATGATGAATGAAGAGATGATATAAAAATCTTTATTATTTTTCATCCAACCGCATTCGTTTATAAAAAGTTCTTTCAGGCCGGCGGCAAAAATTAAATAAGAAGATAATGAATAGACGATTCTATGGCAAACGCATTTCTCGCAATAATATTATCATTCTTCATTTTCGGTCTCGGTCAGTTCTACTGCGGCAGTTTTTTAAGAGGTCTGCTCATTTTCATCGGGGCCGTTGTTGTCGGTTCCCTCGCCCTCTTTATACCGTTGATTGGTTGGATTCTTTTCCTTATTTATTGGATTTGGAATATGTGGGACGCTTATTCATTGGCAAACACGACCGGCAGATACTGATTTTATTTACCGGTTCTTTTATATTCCGTTTTTACAAGATTCTTCCGTTTTAAAAGATTGATGACATAAGTACGGGAAATGAGTAAAAGATCCGCTTCAAAGGCGGTTTTTATTTTTTTCCGTTCAGCTGCTCGCCGACATACTTGTCTAATAATTCAATAAATTCTGCCGCCCGATTCGGCGGCACCGTTCCGCCGGCCGCAATATCATGCCCGCCGCCCGCGCCGCCGACCATTTCCGTAACATCGCTCATCGCTTTGGAAAGATTTAAACCGCGGCGGATCAAATCCTGCGTTCCGCGAGAAGAAATCTTAATACCGTCTTCCGAGTCGGCCATACCGATAATCGGTTTTTTGCGGTCTGCGCCGTCTAAAGAAGATGCCATTCCGGCAATGATGCCGACAATCGTTTCTTTGATTTCTTCACCGGAATAGAAGTATTGGATGTATTTCAATTGCGTAAACCCGTTTTCTTTGACGAAGTTCAAACCGTTCACCAGATTTTTCCGGTGTTCCGCCAGTAATGTTCGAGCTTCGGCCAGCGCCACAGTCCTGTCGCCCATGCAGACGCGGACGCCGATTTCCGCTTTGTCGTAGCGTCCCGTCGCATTCAAAAGCGTTGAAAACTCAGACGCGTCTCTCATTTCCATCCCCTCGTTTTCCATAAGCAGCGTATAGCATTCGCGAATCAGTTCTTCAACACGGTGCGTCGGAAAACCGCGGTCCTGACAGAATTTCATGAGCGCGGAAATCACCTTCATCCGCTCTTCTCGTGACAGTTCGATCCACAATTTAGCCCCTTCGCGCTGGTCATACCCGACGCCCGCATTCTGAAGAAAACGTATACAAGCTTCTTCTTCCCCCGTCAATCCCGGAAGATACGGCTCGGAAGAGTATTGGAGCATTTTATAAATAGGGCGGGTCTGTTTGCCGAAAAGTGATAAATCGGGAGCATTCATTAAAACGCCTGCGGCGACGCCTTGCTCCAAAATTTCTTTATTTAAGGTCACCAGCTTTCCGTATTTGCGGTTCTGCATGTCGCCGATTGCGCCGACAATCGCTAAGCCGGCCAAATCTTTATTGTCGCCGATCGCATTTGCCAAAATGTAAGACACGCCCGACCCGCTGATTTCAAAACCGCCGTTCGCGCCGAATAAATGCGGGTTGATGTGATACGGAAAAGAGGACGAGTCTGCCGCGGTATTTTCAGGCCTGCCGTGGGGCTGATGATGATCAGCAATGATTGCGTTCATGTTATTGTCAGCGATAAAATCCAGCATCGCGCTGCCGAGGTCAGTAAAGACGATCAGTTCATGATTTTCGTTTAAAAGGCGTTCCATGATTTTTTCATCAAGTTTTTTGACATACTCCGCCGTATAATCAATACCCGCGCGTTCAAATGCGAGAGACATGATTGCAGCGGACGTAATGCCGTCGGCATCAATGTGAGAAACAAGATGAACAGTATCTGCCGTTTTTAAATGAGCCGCGCAGAATTCCGCCCGTTCGCTTAATTTATTAAAAGTATCGGAAACCGGTTTATTATTCATATGTCCTTGACATAGAGTTTCTTGATTTAAAAAGATAATTAAAAAATCAAAATTCGCCAAACGGATAAGAGTTATACCGCGGAGCTTGAAATCTTTTGGCCCGAAAAAGAAAACATCCGGGGGCGGGTCGGCCGCCGGTCCGGCTGAATAAAAAAAGAAGGAGAAATCAAGATCGGACGGGAATTCCTTTCTTACGGAAGTCTTCTTTAACTGCGCCGACCGTATAGGTGTTAAAGTGGAAAACACTGGCCGCTAAAACCGCATCGGCTTTGCCTTCAAGGATGCCTGCAGCCATATGCTCCAATGTTCCGACGCCTCCTGACGCGATAACGGGTATGGAAACAGATTCGGCAACCGCACGCGTGATTGGGAGGTCATATCCGTCTTTCGTCCCGTCACGGTCTTTGCTGGTCAAAAGGATTTCAGACGCGCCGAGCGCTTCAACTTGTTTTGCCCATTTGACGGTATCCATTCCCGTGCCCGCGTTGCCGCCCATGATGACGACTTCATACCAGAATTTTTGGCCGCCTTCTTCAAAAATGTTCACGCCCTCAGCGCTGATGTCCGGATTTCTTTTGCAGTCAATGGCAATGACGATTCGGTCGGCGCCGAATTTTTCGATCGCTTTTGAAATAAATTGCGGGTCCTTGACGCCGGCCGTGTTGATCGATACTTTTGCCGCGCCCGCGTCCAAATTCTTTTGAGCGGTCTCAAGGGTTGAGATCCCGCCGCCGATTGTGAAAGGAATAGAAACCGCTTTTGCGGCTCTCTTTATAACATCAAGAAGTGTTTCTCTGCCTTGAACGGATGCCGTGATATCCAGAAAAACAATTTCATCCGCTCCTTGAGCTTCATATTTTTTTGCAAATTCGACAGGGTCTCCGGCATCCCGAAGTTCTTCAAACTCAATGCCTTTAACAACTCTGCCGCCTTTTTCATCCAGAAGAAGATCAAGGCAGGGAATAACGCGCTTTACTTTTGACATAGTCCAGACTGATTTGAAGTAGAATATAAATCTTTTTGATGAAAAAAGAAAATAAAATCACAGATATTGTTCTAAAGCATTACTTCCCAGACGCTTCATACTGTTTTGTAAAAAATAAAACCGCTTCAAAGCTTTAACAATTAAAAATGAATAATTCAAAGAAAAATAGAATGACGACAGCTCATTGATTTGACCAAAAAAACATTCAAAAAAGAAATTAAAGCACGCCTTTCGTGCTCTTAATTTCCTGCCCTTCAATAACAACCGCTCTTTTCATGGCGTACGCGAACGCTTTAAACAAAGCTTCCGTTTTGTGATGGTCGTTGTCGCCTTCCGCTTTCATATTCATATTGATGCCGGCGGCGGAAGAAAATGATTCAAAGAAGTGTTTCGTCATTTGCGTGCTGTACGTACCGAGGACGGGAGAATAAAAATCCGCCTTCATCACCAGAAAACTGCGGCCGCTGATGTCAACTGCCGCTTCCGCAAGCGCTTCGTCCATCGGGATGCGGGCTTCACCGAAACGGGCGATGCCGCGTTTGTCCCCGAGAGCGTCCGCCATTGCTTTTCCGAGAACGATGCCGGCATCTTCCACCAAATGATGAGCGTCTACATGAAGGTCCCCGACGGCTTTTACGGTCAGATCGAAGCCGGAATGACGCGCGAACGCGTCCAGCATGTGGTCAAAAAAACCGATTCCTGTGTCGATTTCGGATCGGCCGCTGCCGTCTAAATCGATTTCAAGCGTAATATCCGTTTCTTTTGTTTTTCTGGAAATTGAAGCCTTTCTGAATTGTGACATCGTTACTCTTCCTGTGTCTGTAAAATATGTATGCAAATTGCCGTTTCTATTATTTATGATTTTATTTCGTTCCCAAAACGGCAATCGCTTCTTCCAATGTAAATTTGTGCGTGTAAAGCGCGCTGCCGACAACCGCGCCGTAAGCGCCGGCGTCTCTTAAATTCAGCAAATCAGCCGGCGACGTCACACCGCCGGAAGCGATGACCGGAATATCAACGGATTGGATCAAATCTATCGTCGGCCGGATGTCAATGCCTTGGAGCAAGCCTTCCGTGTCGATATTTGTAAACAGGAGAAATCCGGCGCCAAACTCTTCAAACTGTCTGCCGACATCCGTCGGGCTTTTGCCGGAAAGTTTTGTCCAGCCTTCAATCGCGACTTGACCGTTTTTCGCGTCCAGGCCGACAACGACGGCTTGTTTTCCGAAGCTCTCTGACAACTCTTTAATGATTTGCGGATTTTGCATGGCGACCGTGCTGAGAATCACGCGGTCGGCCCCGGCGGACAGCAATGCCGCAGCGTCCTCGAATGATCGAATGCCGCCGCCGATTTGAATCTCAATTCCGAGAGGCTTTGCGCGTCTGATAATATCTTCTATGATCGCGCCATTTCTGCGCTTGCCTTCAAAAGCGCCGTCCAAATCAATTAAATGAAGAGTTTGCGCGCCGCGGGCAACCCAATTCAAAGCGGCCGCTGCCGGGTCTTCAAGAGAGACCATTTCGCTGCCGAGAACGCCCTGAACGAGCTGAACACACTTGCCGCCCTTCATGTCAACGGCAGGAATGATTTGAAATGACATATTTTCCGCCCCGCCGCTTACGGAATCAATCGCTCGACCGGCAGGACCAGAAGATCGCGCGCGCCGAGAATCTTCAATTTGCGGATGATGGTGAAAATCGTGTCGGCGTCAACAACCGCATGCACGGCAAACATCGGCTCCGGCCCCTGAACTTCCATAACGGTCGGGCCGTTCATACCGGGGAGGACTTTTTCAACATCCTTCAGCGCGGCGGCCGGCACATTCATCATAATATATCTTTTTGTTTTAGCCAAAAGAACGCTTTCCAGCGCGATTTCAACATCCTTGATTTTCTCATCAGTCTCCCGGCTTTTTTTGTTGGCGATTAAAAAAACCTTAGAGTCGAAGACAACATCAACCGCTTTGAGTTTGTTGATCATCATCGTTGTTCCCGAACTTGTAATGTCAACAATGGCTTCGGCAACACCGATGTGCGGCGTCATTTCACAAGCGCCGCCGACTCGAATCACTTCAACGTCTTTTATATTGAGGTAATCAAAATATTTTTTCGTAACTTCAGGAAACTCTGTCGCGACGCGTTTACCGCTGAGCTGTTCGGGTTTTTGAATATCGGATGTTTCGGGAACCGCCAAAACCAATCGTGAACTCCCGTATTTGAGATCAATCAGACAGTCAACGTCCGCTTTTCTTTCCGCCACCAAATCCAAACCTGTAATTCCGAGGTCGGCCGTCCCTTCTTCCACAAAAAGCGGGATGTCACCGGCTCGCGCGAAAATGAACATAATTTCGGGATCTGTCGTTTTGGAAATCAACTGGCGGCTTTCATGTCCGCCGCCGAAAACAGGAAGGCCGGCGTCTTTAAAAAGCGCCAGCGTCGGTTCGTGAAGACGACCTTTATTCGGGATTGCGATTCGAATCATTTTTTATCCTTTTAAGTTTGAATTTTGCGTTTAATTTAATTTATGAATATACAGCCGTATTGAACACATTGTGTTTATAAAAACTTTGTTTGTTTGCGGCCGTATATTTACAGGTTTCATTTTTATTTTGGGTTTTCATCAAATTTGATTGTTTTGACCTCAAATATTTTTTCCTAAAACGCGCCGATTATTACTGAAACCTGCAGAGGCGTATTACTGAGAGTAATATATGAGTGTAACAATTATATACTACTTTCACATAAGATTTATTCTTGATTTTATTTCATGCTGAAAAATAAAACGTCTGCTTTTTTTTTCGGGAAAATTGAAAAAGCGGCAAACGTCCCTTATTTAAAAACGGATCAAGAGATACCGATTCAATTAAAAGGATGCATATGACATGAGTCAAAGAAATATTTGCGTTGAACAATACATGGAAACGCCTGTTGAAAAGCAGCAAATCGAACTGGTTGAGCGAAAGGGCATCGGCCATCCGGACAGCATCGCCGACGGACTCGCCGAAGCTGTCAGCCGCGCTTTCTGCAAAGAATATATTGACAAATGCGGCGTTATTCTTCACCACAACACCGATGAAACTCAAATCGCGGCCGGACATTCCATCCCGAAATTCGGCGGCGGCCAGGTTGTTCACCCGATTTATATTTTACTCGTCGGCCGCGCCACCAAATCTTTCGGCGATATTGACATCGCGACCGATACGATCGGTTTAAAAACGGCGCGCGCTTATTTGAAAAACACCATCCCGAATTTAGATTTAGAGTCCGATGTCATTCTGGATTGTAAATTCGGCCGCGGCTCTTCCGACCTTTCCGATGTTTTCGGCCGCGAAGGATATGTCCCAATGGCGAACGACACGTCTTTCGGCGTCGGTCACGCGCCGTTTTCAGAACTTGAAAATATTGTTTACAAAACGGAACGTTCTCTGATTGAAGATTTAAAGAAAAAGAAAGGTCTCAAAGCCATCGGCGAAGACATTAAAGTGATGGGGCTCCGCAACGGCGAAGACATAACACTTACGATTTGCTGCGGTATGGTTGACAAATACGTTGACGATATCGGTGCTTACATCAGCTGTAAAGAGCAGTTGGAAGACTACGTCAAAGATCTGGCGGTAAAAAACACGACGCGAAACGTCAATGTTTTTGTCAACACAGCCGACAACATTGACAAAGAATCCGTTTTCCTGACCGTTACGGGAACGTCAGCCGAAATGGGTGATGACGGGTCTGTCGGCCGCGGAAACCGATGCAACGGCCTGATTACGCCCAACCGCCCGATGAGTATGGAAGCGACAAGCGGCAAAAACCCGATAAACCACATCGGCAAAATCTACAACCTGATGTCAACGCAGATTGCGCGCCGAATCGCCGCCGAATTGGACGGCATCGATGATGTTTATGTAAAACTGCTGTCCCAAATCGGTCAGCCGATCGACAAACCGCTCATCGCGAGCGTTCAAATCAGCGTCAAAGACGGCGTCAAATTCGATTCGATGAGAAAAGAAGCGGAAGGCATCACTGACGAATGGCTTTCCGATACGAAGAAAATCACGGAAATGGTTTCAAAAGGGGAATTAGACACATTCTGATTTTTCATTCATTTTAATGAAATCGCGGAGTTACGCGATTTCACTGACGTATTTTTTCCCGATTTCCAAATATTTCAAAACTTCTTCTTCGCTTTTTGCTTCAGCCGTTATTCGGATAATCGGCTCGGTTCCCGACGGGCGGATTAAAAGCCAGGCTCTGCCGCCGAACCATAATTTCAAACCGTCCGTCCGGTCGATTTCCGAATACTCAAGCAAATCTGACGCGGCAATGATTTTATCCGCAATCTCCGCCATCGCGTTCTCTAAATCCGGAACAGAGAGGCGGATTTTTGTTTTTTTATTAAAATAAACCGGCACCGTATCTTTGATTTCAGACGCTTTCATGCCGGTATGCGCCATCATTTCTAAAACAAGAGCTGCCGCCATTGCACCGTCACGGCATATCTGATGGCGCGGGTAAATAATGCCGCCGTTGCCTTCACCGCCGTAAACCGCGCCGACTTCAGCCATTTTTCGGCCGACATCGACAGAACCGATGGCGGTGTAATAAATTTCAGCCTCTTCGTCTTTTGCGATATCCGTAAAACACAATGAAGTGCCGACGGTTGTGACAACCGGTCCTTTTTCTTTATGGAGGACGTATTTTTCAACCGCGGCCAGCATAATTTCATCATCGATAAAATCACCGTTTTCATCAATGAAAACCGCCCGATCAGCGTCTCCGTCCTGAGCAACGCCCAAATCAAACGCGGATTCGCGCATCACGGCCGCCGCTTCCTGCAGCGCCTCGGGAAGCGGTTCCGGATTGCGCCACGGAAATGTGCCGTCCGGCTGCGCGCCGAGCGCCAGAACGCGGCATCCCAACCGACTCATCAAATCAGGCATTGTCAGAGAACCCGCTCCGTTTCCGGTGTCCGTGACAATTTTAAAACTTTTCTTTTCGATGGCTTTTCGGTCAATGATTGCTAAAATGCCGGTCAAATATTCTTCATTGCAATTGTTTTCAAAGCGGATTCCGCCCGTTTTTAACCAGTCGGCGGCAATGAATTTTTGAGAATGATAAATCTTTTCGACGATTTTTTCGTCTTCTCTTGAAAATTCAGTCCCGTCAGAAGCGATTAATTTCAAACCGTTGTATTCACGCGGATTGTGGGAAGCGGTAATAATAATTCCCGCATCTGCTTCCGCCCGATTTTTGACATAATATTGAAGAGACGGCGTTGGAACGATACCGACATCGACCACAGTGACACCGCTTGCCAATAAACCGGCGGCAGCGGCCGATTTAAGCATCATTCCGGAAATGCGCGTGTCCGTCCCGAGAATCACCGTCGGCGCAGTCCGGCAATCGGTTTCGCTTTTCCGCTCCCATAAAAAAGCAGCCAAACTGCGCGCCAAATTGAGCGCGGTCTCAGGCGTCAATTCCTTGTTTACGATTCCGCGAACACCGTTTGTTCCAAAAAGCGCCATTTTTCTGTTTCCGCCTTTATTTTCCATAATAAAAAAGTAAACTCAGCCGAAATAAATTAAATCCTCTTCCGAAGAGGGAACCGAATCGTAATACTCATCACCGTTTTCACCGACAACGGAGTCTTTGATCTTCTCAACGATTTGCTCCATATCCTTGATTTTCATGTCCAGCGCGTCTGAATTGACTTCAATGTCTAAAATCCCGCATAATTTTCCGAGAAGAACTTTAGAACTTTTCGGGTCGGCGATATATCCCGCCGTGGTTCCCATCAAACAGACCGCGTCAATGTTTCTGAAGCCGGCAAAAGACAAAATCAAACCGGACGCGCCGACAATTCCTCCCGGAGGCTCCGACGGATTGAAGCGAATACCTTTTTCTTTCAGCCCTTCAATCAAATTGATATTATTCACGGCGCCGATGACATAATCTTCCGCGTTCGCAACGCCTGTCGGATAACCGCCGAGCGTAAAAATGCGGCTGACGTTAAACTGTGACGCGAAATCCGTGTAGACTTCACATAATTTGTAGTGTCCGGCCGAATCCGCGCTTTGCGACTCTCCCGTTAAAATCAGCAAATCCGCTTTGTCGGTTTTGGCCAAATACAATCGGTTTCCGACAAGTTCAACGGTGTTGTCTTCATTCACCATCACCTGCGGCGGAAAGTGTTCGGAATAGATATCTGCGATTTTTTCGGCGTCCAAAATTTCAACCAGATGATCGGCAACCAATTTTCCGACATGACCAACGCCGGGAAGACCGACAATCATTACCGGATTGTTTAATTCAATATCGTTTTGTTCAACGTGATAAATAATCGCTTCTTTCATTGGAATCACTGCAAACACGCTTTGCAAATATTTTATTCATGAATTTGTCATTTTCGGCCGAATGCCGTTATATGCCGTATGATGATTTCCTGTCTTATTCCTTTTGGGAAAGAATCAGATTCTGCCTGTATATTCTGCGGTATTTTCCATATCTGTCTTCCGGAGAATAGGAAGCGGTCTTGGGGCTGACACAACCGCCGCCGCAATCGGGACAAATATCCGACAGCGTATATCTGCCGCAACTTAGACATTTTTTGATGCGCTTTCCCATTTTGACCCCGGCCAATCCGATGATGATAATTTTATGATTTGACGGATTCGAGATGACGGTTGAACAAACCCGTGCCGCCATCATCCGTTATCACTTTAATGGATGCGGAAGAAGCTTTTTTCAGAACAGCTTCAGCCTTTTTATAATCAGGCGCCACGACTTTAATTCTATAACGCGGAGAACCGACATATGTCACCTCAATATGGACATCATCGCCGTCAACCGTTTCCACTGCCGCTTTTAACGCGCTCCGGATAGATTCAATGCCGTCGGGCGCGCTTGTTGTCAAATCGACATAGCCGGCAATCTCAACGAACGCGTCTTTGATGTTTTCACGGGCAACATTGACAACGGTTTCAACCATTTTATTGTTGATCGGCATGCCGTCAAAAACGGACGGGCCGGCGACTGCGGCTTCCTCAAACGCGGCATAAGCGCTTCCGAATTCGGCGACAAAATCATGATAAAGTTTTTCAACCGTCCGGTCGTCCAAACCGATGGTTTCGGCGGCGATCTGCAGCCATTTTTCAGCTTTTTGCTCATTTTTCCAAAGCTGGATTTTGGTTCTCTTCTGATGTTCGTTGACATCTTTGAGCGATAAGTCGATGTGACCGCGGGACGTGTCGATATTGAGCACTTTACAGACGACTTTTTGCCCTTCGCGAATATAGTCACGGACATATTTAACCCAGCCGGCTTTGATTTCGGAAATGTGGATAAATCCTTCTTTCTCTTTAAACTCTTCAAGTTCGACATAAGCGCCGAAATCCGTCACATTTGTGACATTGCAAACAACATAATCGCCGGCTTCCGGCCAATCATTACTTTTCATTATTGTCCCTCGTGCCGCTTCCTGCGGCGCTTTATCACTGAAAAAATCAGTTTCATTTCAATTCGGTTTTGAATTAAGCGGTATGACACCGTCTTTTTTCCATCGGACAGAATCAGTTAAGAAATAATGGAATATAAAAGGTTCCACAATCATTTTCTGAAAAAAAACCTTTTATTTAAAAAAATAAGCGAAATGAACGGAGCGCTGACAGCTTCTTCAAGCGTATTTTCTGACAACGTCCAAAATGGCGTCCAACTCTTCATCTTTAAGCGTAAATTTTTCTTTGGCGTAAATGGACCTGAGTTCGTCTCTGGACGCCGGAAGAATGTCCGTAATCCTGACAGCGACTGCCGGCCTCATTTTTTCAAGTTTTAATAATTCGGCAACTAATTCTTTCGCGTCAGACGCGCTCAATTTTGAAAAAATCTCCGCGTGGTTCAAAGCTTTCCGGAACTCGTAAACCTGCTCCTCATCACTTTCTTCACGTCTTTCTTCCATAATTTGAGTTAACAGTTCCCGAACTTCAGCCAGGGTTAAGAGCTCTTCGTTAACAACTTCTTTGACAATCATTTCAAAACACTTCCGATCCGAATCGTTTTCACTCAATTGCGGCTGAGTTTAAACCGTAAATTAAAAAGAGTAGGGCTTAATTTTATATAAATAAAACGAAGCCGCCGTTCATTTGTACAATTAATTATATTTCTGGGGTTTCAAGTGCTGAGGAAGAGAGATAACCTCTTTTTGAGCCCGTCCGTCTCTGACACTTAAAACATATGCGCGACCGCGCTGACCGATGACTTTTCCGGTAGAACCCTGATATTTGGGATTGGGGTGACCGTGCTGGACGCTGGCATCGATGTCGATGTGAACCATTTGTCCTTCTTCAAATTCCTGAATGGCTCTGCTCGGAGCAGACATGCCTCTTTCACGGATCGAGTTTTTCAGTTTATATCTTGTGCAGCGTCTTTCGCCTGCTGATTTTGATGACATTTTTTAATCCTCCTAGATTTATGACGTTAACGTTGTCATGTAAATAATGGGATGAACGTGATTATTGCATAAGCCGGATCGTCCGTATTGCCACAGACCCGAAAACCGGCTTGCTGATCTGAATTTGATCTTTTCAGAAACGGCTCTTAAAGGGCGGTTCCTGTCAGTGATTTAATCTCTTTTAAATCGCTGAGTCTCTTAATAATGAAAAAATAATTATTTTCCATAACCGTTTTGAATCAAAGTTAAGCCATGAATAACTATTTTGGTATATTAAGTTTATCGAATAGAAGGAAACAGAATACAAATCCAACCTTAATAAATATATGCTTTTTAGACAGTGAAAAATCCGATACTTTCAAAAAATAAAGAAAAATATCCCAAAAAAGAGGATATTTCCGCTTTTTCATTCAATATCGGCAAGATCCACGTCAATAACATCCAACTCATCGACTTTCGCGCCGATGCCCAGCAGTCCCGCAATGCTCGGAACGGTCCGGCCTTCGTCGCTTGATGTCAGTTCTTTGACATAAAGACCGCCGTCACAATGGATTTTGACCCAGGCGACATCAAAAGAGCCTTCCGTTTCCGCTCTTTCAAATTCGGCGGTATGTACGGTCCGGTTCCGGCACAAATCCGCTCTTCGGTGTTTGACGCGGTTGGGTGTATTCTGATTGATTTCTTTGCCTTCCAATTCTCTTAAAACGGCAATGACCGAATCTTTTGTAACCGGCGCCTCAAATTTGATTTTCATGCGGTAAGTCTTTTTCGCTTTTTCCGTTTTCAATTTTTCAACCCTGTCTTTGCCGCAAAACGCGAGTTTAGAAACTTCAACTTTTCCCGCGGCGTATTCATTGATTTCTTTTTCAAGCGCCGCCAAGTCTAAACTTCGAATGAGCGGCGCTTTGGCTTCTAAAACGAACGGGCGCCCCGTCCCGAGCATCAGCGCGTCAATATCCTCTCTGCCCGCGCCGTGGAAGACAACGTCATCGGATTTCGCCGCTTTCCAAAGCGGATAGCCGGCCAATTCGCCGACAGATTCAAGATATTGCTTTCCTGTGCCGCCACAGCTGTCACATCCGCTCCCGTGACAATTTCGGCACGGCCACTTTGTCTGCGGAATGCCGCGGATTTTTTTCAGATATCTGCCGTAAATATAAACCGACCGGATATTCAAATCCGCTTCTTTTTGAGCGATATCGAATGTCACCAAGACGTCCGGATTGGAAAACGCGACATCTTTTCCGGTTTTTTGAGAAATGATTTTACCGATTTCGCGGTTGAGTTCGCTTTTCAGCTGCTCGGCATACGCTGTTCCGGCCTGCTCCCAAAGTATTTCTTCATTTTCGCCGAGAAGACCGCTGAGCTTCGTACCGGCCAAAAAAGTGTCAAATTCGACAGCTTGTAATTTTTCAATCGCCATGTCGGCCCAAAAATCCAAATTTTTAAAAATATCCAGACAAAGCCAGCATTTTTCAACGGCCGGTTCGCCTTCGATTTCTATTTTATTTTCTTTGGCCAATGTTTTTTGAGCATGGACGCTTGAATGCGCCATTTCGGTCAGCAGCGTGCCGTCTCCTGTGTCTTTGAGGCGGCGGTCGGCATCCATTGCGAGCGCAAGTTTTAAGGCTCGGCCGCGCTCGTCGTTGGAAAGCCCTGTGGACAATTTCGCGAACTGGCGGCCGAGACAATGATCACAAATCGGCCCTTCCGCCAAGATTTTTTCCGCGGTTTCAAGAATCGTTGTCATTCTCTCTCCTCTTTTCAATTGAAATGTTTGAATAAATCATCACGCTTCATGTTATGGAATGCGTTTTTCATCTGAGAGACCAGCGGGCGTACGTCTCCGCCCCGGGCGCAGACCGGCGCAACCAACGCGTCGCTTTCTTTCCATGTACCGGTATACCCGAAAATTTCAACGACTTGATCCAGCAAGCCGTCTTTTTCTTCTTCTTTGACGCGATCCATTTTATTGGCGGCGATAATTGTGATAATCTCCATTTCTTCCAAAAAATCATGCAGTTCCAAATCTATCGGAATTTCATCGCGCAATTCCCATCGCTCCGTAATTTCAACGAACGCCGGACTGTCGATCACTTGAACCGCCAGCATGATCCTGTCGGCGTGTTCTTCGATGTATTGAACAATATTATTTTTAACGTCTTCCGCTTTCTCTTTCGTGACGCCGGACATAAAACCGAAACCGGGCATATCCGTGATCAAAAAATCATCAAAATAAAGATGTGTCGGCTTCAGTGTCACGCCGGGGCGCTTGCCGGTCCGGACATTTCGGCCGGTCAGATTTTTTAAAAGCGTGGACTTTCCGACATTGGAGCGCCCGACAAAAATCACTTCAAAAGTGACGGCGTTGTTTTTCTTCTCGATTTTTGCCATCGTTTTGACTTTTTGGCGGGTTTTGAGTTTCGTCAGATTTTGTTTTCTTTTGACGCCGTGTTTCGGTTTGCGGGACACGGGAGGGATGGACATGTTTTAGACCTCTTTTATTGACGGGGATCGGCGATTGATTTTCTTTTGCCAATCCTGTAATTTTAGAATTTCAGAAATATTTGCATGAATAATTGTCGTCTTCTATTTAAAGGATACAGACCTTTTTTGAAAGTATGAAGCAAGAGGAACTGATTCAGCTTTTGGAGCAGATCGCGCCGCCTGAAATCGCTGACGATTTTGATAACGGCCGCATCGGACTGATATTGGATTTGCTGTTTGAGAAAAATCGTGAAATTCATAAAATCGCCGTCGCCTTGGATGTCACAGACAATGTTCTTCAAAAAGCGGCGCGTTTTAATGCCGACATTCTGATTTGCCATCACACGCCGCTGTTTCACCCGATAACGATGATTTCAGAATCGCTGGCAAAACGCCTGAAAATCGCTTTTGATAATAACATTTCGATTTACGCGATGCATACCAATTACGATAACGCCGAAGGCGGCATCAATACCGTTCTCGCCGACATGTTCGGGCTGAGAGATGTTCTGATGACAGATTTCGGGGTCATCGGGACAATTGATCCGATAGAAACGAATCATTTCGTGAGAGCCGTTTCTGAAAAACTGAATGCGCCGCTCCTTTACGCCGGTGACAAAACCATCCGCAAAGTCATGATTTGCGGCGGCAGCTGCCTCAACCGTTACGCGCTGGAAACCGCTAAAAAAAATGACGCGGACGCTTTTCTCTCATCGGAGCTGAAACACAGCGACGTTCTGCGCGAACGCGGCGGCATGACGATTATTGACGCCGGTCATTACGCGACCGAAAATCCGGGAATGCGCGTTTTGGCAAACCGGCTGAAAAAAGAACTCGAAAACAAAGCTGACGTTTTGTTTATTGATGACGACCCCGGCTTGAAATCGATTTGACGTTTTTGCGGAAATTGAAATAATAAAAAACATCCGGCGGATTTTTTATTTGGATGCCGGTTAAACCTGAAAATAAGCCGAAATATTAAAAATTTCAGATTTAAACGGCATTTGTGCTTTTTAATAAATTGAAGAAAAACCGGCGATTTGTTTTCGCGGTTTATTCTTCATGCTGCGCTTTTGCAGTATTTTTGTTTTTGATCTGTTTTTCAGCAGGCTTCAACCCACAAAATCAAAGCGCCGTCGACCTGTCCGGTGTTTTTGTAGTCGGCCGGAACTTTCAAGACCACTTCGGATATCTCGGCTTTGCCTTCCCCGATAACTTTTTCAAACGCCGGCCAGAAGGAATTGTCGATCCAAATGCCTCTCTTGTATAAATCATCGGAAGAGTCGGTCACTTCAGCCGTCACTCGTATATCACAGCTGCCGCTGTTTATAACCTCCATTTCTTTAGGCTCACCCGTCTGTCCCGCAGCCAATTCGCCGAAGTCCAAAGAATCGATTGAGAATGAAACAGAAACGGACGGCAGAATCGTTGTAGTCATTGAAATTGAATTACCGGTTTTTCCGGGATTCAGCCCGGGTTTTTCCGGATCTTCAAAACCCTCGCCCGCCGTGTATAAAGAAACAGAATTTGTCAGCGGATGAAGATCGGCGTATTTGTCCAATATTGTTTTTTGGGTGCTTCCGATACCGTTACCGTTTGTATCGGCACCGTCATAGTCATTGCCCCAATAGTTGCCGGCGTTTCCGGTCCAAGAGTTATCGCCGCGAGAAAGGGTCAAACGCTCCGGACTGTTGAAAGAAACGGCTTCGGGCAATGTTCCGTAACCGCCGATATTTCCGCCCTCGTTGTCAAAAATGTCGTTTAAATAAACGGCATTTCCCTCTCCCGCATTATAAAAATAAATTCCTTTCTGCGTATTTCCGGAAATCACGTTTTGAGTGATGACGGCATTTGAGGTTTCCGCTCTCCATAAACGGATCGCTTCTCCGTCATTGTCCTGAATCGTATTATTCTCGATAAGCGTATTGCTTGCGTTTTCAAGACAAATGATTCTGGCGGCGTTACCGTTTCCCAAAAGACCGGCGAATGTGTTTCCGATAATTCGGACATCTGCGGCGGTCACATAAACAACGTTTGTAAAGCCGTTTGTATTTCTGACAAGATTGTTTTTGAAAACGGCGCCGTCCTTTGCGAGTTTAATGCCGTCTTTGTGCGTTAATCCTTCAAAGATACAGTTTTCGATGAGCGCATTGACTGAGTTGATCTGAAGATTAATGCCGTTTGAACCGTTTTGAATCGTCATGTTTTGAAGAACAAAGTTCTCTTTTTTCGGAATGATGGAATATCCGCCCAGATCCAATATGACAGTTTCACGGTTTTCACCGGTGATCGTTAATGTTTTTGAAATGCTGATATTGGCAGCCGTTTCATAAGTCCCGGAACGGATTAAAATAGTATCGCCGTCAGACGCCGCTGTGACGGCTTCCGGCAGTGTTTGAAAATCCGCGTCCGTTCCGCCGACTGTCCACTTCTCGGCGGCAGCAACGCCTGTCAGCGCAAAAAGAATCAAAAACATGACCAACAAGGATTTGCCGATCGTTTTTGACGGGTTTGAAATTTTTTGATGATTCATAGTCTTTTACCTCT
>JAITUZ010000002.1 GCA_031286065.1 Candidatus Methanimicrococcus odontotermitis
GACTGGAGTTCAGACGTGTGCTCTTCCGATCTATTTTCATTGAGCTGAAGCGGCAAAAAATCAAGGCTTAAAACCGTATCATCACGGTTTTTAAACTCATTGATTTCAGAGAGCAGCCGCATTGAGTAGTTTTTTATGCCGCTTATCTCTTTCTCGGACTCAAGACTTCTCTGAAGCAGGTCATCGCGCTCTGAAATTTCGGAATCGTACTGTTTGTTCAGCTCCGTGACTTCTTTTTTCAATGTTTCCATATCCGCTCGATTTTTTTCCAGTTCCAGAAGCCGGGAATCTAAAAGTGTCAGCTCTTTTGAAAGCTTCTCTTTTTCATTATTTTGTTTGGTGATTGCGGCATTGATTTTTCCAATCGCGTCTTGACGGCGGTTGAGTTCGTCATACAGATTTTTGGAGCGCAGCTGACTTATTTTTTCCAAAAGTGCTTCTCTCTTTTCATTTTCCGATTTCAAAATCCGTGATACGGCCTTTTTGGAATCATGGGCTCGCTCTCGATATTCTTCAAGTTTTCCGAGGCGAAGCAAATCATCAATCATTTGCTGGCGTTCTTTGGGTTTTGCATTAATCAGCGCGTCCACATCGCCTTGTCTGATATAAGCGCAATTTTGGAAGTTTTTTTCATCCATATTCAGCAGATTCAGAATCGCTTCATACGTATTTTTTGTCTGCTCGGCAATGATTTTCCCGTTTTTCCGAAGAACGGATTTAGAATTCCCTGCGCCGGTTTTGGTTTGCTTATAGTGCTGCTCGATTTGATACGCGTCACCGGCATGCTCAAAATCCAAAACAATCACGGCTTTTGCATTGTCTTTTCGAATGATGTCCGGAATCAGAAGCGCCGTTCCTTTCAGAACTTCTCCGCCGAAAATTCCCATAAAACAAGATTCTAAAATGCTGGATTTGCCGCTGCCGTTGACGCCGGAAATGACGGTCACGCCGTCCGGAAAGGCCAAATCCAGATTTTGATAACTGCGGACATTTTCAATATGAAGATGCTTGAATTTCATTCGTCTCCCTCCGGGCCGAACATATCGCCAAGCGTGTACTGACGCGGGCGGCTTGCCTCTTTCTCTTTTTTCAAAGGCTTCTTCAAAACAGGCTGTAATATTTCCGCCTCGGCTGATACATCTTCTATTAAATCGCGTTCCGCCGATATATTTTCTGTCAAATCCCATTCAGCCGATATATCTCCTGCCAAATCAATCTCTTCCGATACATCTTCCGTCAAATGAATCTCGTCTGATACATCTTCCGTCAAATGAATCTCGCACGTTATGGGTTCTGTCCTATCCGTTTCCGCCAATGAAACGGGAACGGCGGAATTTTCAGGCTCTTGCGGGACATGTTCGGTCATTTCCGCGTTTTTCGTTTGAGTTTCTGCGCCGGCGTTCTCTAAATAAGGGCTGTCGCGCCTGAATTCTTCTTTGAAATCACGGCGGCTCAAATATTCTTTCAATCGGTTTTCGGAAGCCTCCGCCACATTTGTTTTCGATGTTTCCGAATCGCGAATCACGCTGTCAAGCAGGAAACCGGCTTCTGTTAAGTTCAGCCGGCGCAGTTCTTGAGTCACCACTTCGTCAGGGTCGCGGAAAACGATTCGTTTCTCTTCATAAGAGTCCTCTTTTTCCAAATCTCTTTTATCCCCGACGCGGGCGACGATTGCGCCTTTATTTTTAACGTATTCTTCGATTTCGCTGATCGGGACCAGCGTTTTCCGAATGCCGGAGAGTTCGATAAAAACAACGGCGCCGTTTATTTTTTCGGCATAGGCGTCTATTTTGGAATAAATATCATCCATTCGTATCTCGCCGTTTTCATCGCTGACGATCGGAATGATCACAAAGCCGCGTGTCGGAATCGTTCGCCGCGTGATTAAAATATCGGAGCCGTCAAATGTCAGAATGTTGTAAGACCGCGGATCCGTTTCAGCCGTGCTGCATCTTTCCGTGCTTCCCGGATAAGTCATCCAAGTGCCGTTATGTTTGACACATTCGTATTTGTGATTGTCGCCGAGCAGAACAGCGTCAAATTTTATCGGCACGGATGATGTAAAATCGTCTACGGAAAGCGGCTGTCCGGTCAAAACCGGTTCCAGAAGCTGATGAAGCGTCAGCACATTATAGATTTTCTTTCCATCGCCGCCGCATTGCGGATCCGCCTCAAAGGCAGAAAAATCAAAGGCGGCCAGCCTCGGGGCGGACAAATTATCAATGCCGTAAAACCGGATTTGGACATCTTTTCCTTCAACGATGACAGGATCGCTTCCAAGCCGTTTGGTCAATCCCATCGATTCAAAAATGTCCAGCCACTGTGTGTTCTGTTTGCTCTCGTGATTCCCGACAATTCCAAAAAACGGGATGCCGGCAATTTTCAAACGTGTTAATATGCCGATTGTCTCAATCAAATCTTCAATCGTCGGATTACGGTTATCAAATAAATCTCCGGTGTGGACCACGGCATCCATTTGATTTTCAATCGCGTCCCGAATCACCAAAGCGAACGAATCAAAAAAATCTTGGCGGCGGACATCACTGTGATACTGCCGGGAGCCGAGATGCGTGTCACCCGTATGCAGAATCCGTATTTCAGATGTCTCAGCTTCATAAATTGATGTATTTTCCATGCTGACCCTTTTTCTCTCGCAATAATTTTTAGCATTCTTTCATGTTGCCGTTCATCATCATCCGCGCTCTTCGAACGACATTTTTCTTCATTTGGCTGATCACGATGCCTTTTGGAGTCTTTTCGCCGGCAGGTGTCGTTTCTCCGCGCAGGATCGCGTTAAACACATCTTCTGTCGCGCCGGTGTCACTGTTCACAAGCGTATATCCGCGCCCGACCAATTCCGCAATATGCGCGTCGCTGCCGCCGGTCTGCGGCATTCCGAGCCTTTCGGCTTCCGCTTTCGCTTTTCTGTTGGAGCTGTTGGTGATGCATTTGGAATTGAATGTCTCGGCCGCGTCCGCGCCGCTGCCTTCCAAATAACCGATTCCGTGCGCCGACTTTCGAAACGGGTGTGCGACGATTGAAATCGCATTTAAATCGCGCGCGTAATCCGTCGTTTCTTCAGGCGTCATAAATGAAGGGATTTTCTCGTTGACTCCCAAGACAAGAATATGCCCTTTGGAAGTGCTGACTTCCGTTCCGGTAATCACATGGAGGCCGCCGTATTTCTCCGGATTTGATTTGACAATTTCAAAAGCTTTGAGGGCGCCTTTTATTTCATCATGGTCGCAGATGGCGATGCCGTTTAAATTTCGCTCGGCGGCGGCGCGCAGAATCTCTTTAAGAGGCGTTTCGCAGTCTCTGGAATATTTGGAATGGATGTGAAAGTCATATTTGAGCATGAAAATGAATTAGCTTTCGGATTATATATTTTTATAGTTTCGGTCGGAACATTTCTTATTTTCGGCCGGTCGGCGTTGTTTTGATTGATTAATACTTTCACCCCGCTTATTTGACCTTTATATCTTCACAAGACTTTCAGACTTTGTTCTTAGCAATTCTTAATCAATTAAAAAAATGAATAAAATTCAGGTGAAATCGTGTCAATTGAAATCGGATCGGAATTTTCCGGCATCAAAATCAGCGGAGAAAAATCTCGCCAAACAACTTTTTCGGATGTTTGCGACAGAGGTCTTTCATTCATGTACACATGTTTCAATAAAGATGAGTGGAACGCCGATGATTCGGAAACAGGCTGCGCGCTTCGCCGTATCGCGTTAACGGACGAGCTTCTTCAATTCCACAAAGACCCCGACTATGAAGAGGAGATTGGAATTGAAGCGGGTTTCGGTAAATACGACAGTTTGCTTCCTTATGATTATGAAACGGATTTTGTTGACGCTCTGAATCCGGATGAACAAATCGCCATGTACGCGGCGGATTCCTGGGAGTTCGTCACCATTGCCGATAACATCATCCTTTTCCGGAAACCGAAATGGGAAGCCTGAATTTTAATAAATTGATTGATCGCGTTATTACAAAATGAATTGCGTATGAATTGTGAAAAAACGATCTTTTCAAAGCCTTAACTTTGAATAAATGTGTGAATGAAAGGGTTCAAACCGAATTTTTGCCGGAAGCGTGTGAACTTCCGGCGGAATCCTTTTTTACGGAAATCATTTTGAATTATGATTCTTCCAAGTAATAATATTCTCCCTTTTCCTTCTGTTCGCGGTCCAGCCGGGACATATTATTGTTAACGCGCGGGCGTTTTGTTTCTTCGTCACGGCGGAATGTGATGTTCAAATTTGACAGGAATCTGTTCATGCCGTTTTTCATATTTGTCGGCGCGTTTGCGATACCGCTCTTGGAAGGCTCGCCTTCAAAAACAATCAATCGCTGGCTGATCATATCAATCATATAAATATCGTGATCGACGACCATCGCTGTTTTGCCGTTGCTTTCCGCAAAACGCGTGATGACGCGCGTCGCAATCGCGCGCTGCTCTACGTCTAAGTGCGCGCTCGGCTCATCCAATATATAGAAATCGGCTTCACGGCTGAGACACGCCGCGATTGCGACACGCTGGAGCTCGCCGCCGCTCAAGTCGGTCAGATAGCTGTCATAAAGTTTGTCTAAGCGGAGCGGGCGGGCGATTTCCGTCTCGTAGTAGCCGGTTCCGAATTTGTCGGCGACTTCCATCAGCAAATCGCGGACACGAATCTCCGATTCCGTTTTTATGTATTGGGGTTTGTAAGAGATTTTCACATCGATGCCGACTTCACCGGTGTCCGGTTCAATTTCGCCGGCAAGGATTTTTACAAACGTGGATTTGCCGGTGCCGTTCGGACCGACAATGCCGAGAACTTCGCCTTCTTTGACACTGCCGCCTTTGGCTTCCAAAGAAAATGCGTCGCTGAATTTCTTGAAAAAAGATTCGTAAGAAAGAATGGTGCGGACATCCGCGCCGGCTGTCGGCGGATGGGTTTCAAAGCGGATCGCTTCATCGCGGATACGGATATTTTCTTCCGGCAGATATCCTTTAATGTATTGGTTGATGCCGACGCGAACGGATTTCGGCATCGTCATAACACCGTAGCCCGCAGGTGTGCCGTAAGCGATGTGAACGGTGTCGGCAAGCATATCCAGGATGGCAAGATCGTGTTCGACAACCATCACGGCTTTGTTAAGATCTTTCGCTAGATCCTGTATGAGGCGAGCGGTATTGATCCTTTGGTAAATGTCCAGGTAAGAACTGATCTCATCGAAGAAATAAAAGTCGGCTTCTTTAACGATACAGGCGGCAATCGCGACTTTCTGAAGTTCGCCGCCGGAAAGCGCGCCGATATCGCGCTGCAGGATCTCTTCCATTTCCAGCCGTTCAACGACATTTTCTAATCGGCCGCTGGTGTCGGCTTTGCTGAGCAGATCCGATGTTTTTCCTTTAAACGCTTTGGGGATCAGGTCGATATACTGTGGTTTTTGAGAAATTTTTAAGTTTTTAGAGGACACGAGTTTAAAATAATCACCAAGCGCCGTTCCGGAATAATGATCCAAAACCTTTTCCCAACATGTTTCTTCTTCCCCGAAATTCGGAATCAGAGCGCCTGAGAGAATTTGGACGGCAGTACTTTTTCCGATACCGTTTTGACCGAGAATGCCGGTGACTTTTCCCTGCTGCGGGACAGGCAGGCCGTAAAGCGCGAAACCGTTTTGGCCGTAGCGGTGTGTCGGCCGTTCCAAAGATTCGGGCAGACCGATGATCATAATGGCATCGAATTGGCATTTTTTAACGCAGATGCCGCAGCCGGAACAGAGTGATTCTGTAATGATCGCTTTGCCGTCGTCTTCACTGAACAGAATCGTTTCATCGCCCGTTCGGACGCGCGGACAGTATTTGAAGCACTCTTTGCTGCATTGGCGCGGCTGGCATTTATCTTTATTTAAAACGGCTATTCTCATAATGTTCTACCTTGAAAGCAATCTGTTTTTTAATTGAAATTATCTGAAAAAGGAAAATCCGCGGAGAAAAAGAGACCGGCAATTTGCCGGATTTCAAATCAAAGGACATTGGTGTTTAAGAGAATCGTCCATGTGACAAGACAATAAATCAAAACCAAAAATTCGATGCCGAACCAGTCTTTCCAGTTCAGAAGCTTCATGTCTATTCGAAGAGCGGGGAAAAGAAGTCTTCTTTGGATGTAGTACGAAAAAATCAAGACGAGCGGAAGGACAACAAACCAAGCCTGTCTTAAGCTCGGCGTTCCGCCTTCAGGTGTCGCGGCCGTTTCAAGCGTGAAATAACAAATCAAGCCGCAAACAATACCCAAAACGGAGGCTGTAATCGTTCTGAGAAGACTTTCCCTGTACATTCTTTTCTTTTCTTCAGGTGTCTGCTCAATTTTGCCGCCGGCACCGATATGATATTCAGCTTCCGCTTTTTCAGCACCGTGTTCAAGTTCCGGCTCAGCCAAACCGGATTGTTTTTGATTTCTCTTAACCATTGATTCCATACTCCGGAAAAATTCATAAATTCATGAAAAAGATATTTTGTGAAAAGATAGAAATAAGGAAGCATTTATAAAACTTTTTGCTTCGCTTCCCTGTTTTTCTTTTCTGCGGTCTCAGAATGACTCAGCCTCTGCCGCCGCCCGGCCCGTATCGGCATCGGCGGGATTCGCGTCGTTTTTACCGGCTTTCAGGACATTTTTTTTCAGCAGGAAAAGCGTCAAAAACACAGCCAAAATGCCGCCTGTCAGTTTCGCGGTGATGACCGGAAAGACCATCTCAGAGTTGACGCCGCCGACAAACGCCAAAACGTCTCCGAAGACAAAGGCGGCCGACACTGTGAACACGACGTTGAGAAGTTTCCCTTGATTGTCCATGTTTTTGATCTGATCCCATACCGGAAGATTGTTTGCCAGCTGCGTCAGCAATCCGGCTGACGCTTCCGAATTGATGCCGGCTTTGCCGCCGAAGCGTTCCATCCATTTGCCGAGTCTGCGCTTCAAAAATAAAACCATCGGGAACGCGCCGGCCAACACAATCGCGATCAAGCCGATAATCAGCAAACCGACTTCCAGCGGAATGCCGCCAAGTCCCGGATCTTCTTCGACCATCAAATAAAACAAAGGCAGTCGGATGTCTGTCAAATATTGGAAAATCGCGATACCCGGGCTGACGACAGCGATAAATGTCACGGCTTTTCCGAATATTTCAAAAAGTTTCAGCATCAGGCTTTGTTTAACAATCAATCCGACGCCGACCAAAACAGCCAATAAAATGACCGGAAGCGTATTGATCAGCAGTTCATAGGCGGTCAGCGGCGTTGATGTGAAATTCATCGCCAATCCGCCTGCCAAACAGCCGACCGGTAATGTAACGATGCCTAAAAGAATACCTGTTGCAAAAAGAGGATGATTTTTTTTGTCCAAAATCGAAAGTGCGTAAGGTATCGTGAATGAAAGCGTGATGCCCATCATGGATGCGACAATCAGTCCGGAATAATTGCCGATTGCGGGATTTTCCGCCATTTGAAGAGCCATCGCGTAACCGCCCATATCAACCGCAAGCAATGACCCCGGAAACATCGCGGGCGACGCGCCGATCAGATTGTATACAGGCGCCGCGATCGGTGAAAGCACAAGCAAAAGGACTGGCGACAACGCGATGATGCCGACAATGGACAAAGCCAAATCGCCCATCGTTTTAAAACCGCGGTCAAACTGTTCACCGTAACCGAGTTTGCCGCCGCGCAGTTTATCATAGACGCCCAAAAGCATGAACAAGGAAAGAAGTGTCATAACAATGCCGCTCACACTCAGATTTGCCGCGTAATGTGACAGCGACGCCGTCAATATTTCTATATTCGTTACACTTTCTATAAGCTCAGTAAACACCATTTCTCCGCTCCCTCAGTTTTTCAATGAATGAAACATCGCCGCACACAAACACACACAAAAAAAGAGAACGTTTTCTCTTCGGCATTAAATGCTTTTTTTGTATAAAACGTCATTCTAAAAAAAATCGGGTTTTGAAAAAAACAAAACTCATTCAAATTGTTTTTGAAAAAATAAAACTTATTTTAATTGTTATTGAAAAAATAGCACTCATCCAAATTGTTTTTGAAATAAATAAGAATTAATTCAAACGGCGTTATTTATTTTGACATCGTCGGCGATGTTTTGGATCCGGTTGATCGAGTACGCTTTAAATCCGCTCTTTTCAAGATGTTCGGCGAATCGGTCGGTTCTCGGGCTTTTGTCGGGATGGTAAACAACCGTCACTTTCGGGGAAAGATCCTTGACCATCTGCGTCAGCCCGTCCACGTCTAAATGGTCGCTGATCCGGATGTTTTCAAACGGATAATCCGAACGGCAGGTCAAAACATATTTGCGCGTCTCCGGACCAAAAGAAGCGAGTTCGCTGATGGGAACGATGCTGATGCCGCAGGAACCGCTCTTTGACGCCGCGCTGACCTCCGTATATGAATAAGAATAAATCCGTGTTTGGGCGGCGGCGCGGTTTCCGTCGATCCGCGCCGCCAGTTCTGTTTGAGAACGGGAAACGGCTCGAATCTGTCCGGTATAAGAGCCGCCGCCGAGTTCAACGAGTTCGCCGGCGTTTTGAACAAAATTTTTCGTCAAAGACAAGGCTTTTTCATTCATAGCGATCGGTCCGGCGTATCCCATTTCCCGAAGAAGGGAAACGGCTTTTTGAGACTTGCCGAATTCATACGCGCCCAGCGCGATGTTTTGTTCCTCCTGATGTGATAAAATGATTTGACGCATGCTTTTGATATCGTCTTTAAAGTGACAATTCGGGTCGTTCGGGTCGCCGTAGCTGGCTTCCGTCAGCAAAACATCGCATTTCGGAAGCAGAGACGGATTTTTGACATCGCCGGTAATCAATATTTTGGTTCCGAGTTCGTTTTCCCAAAAAAAAGCGGTCGAGCCGGGCGTATGACCCACGTCAAAAGTTTGAACGCGGACCCCGCAAATCTCAATGGTTTTTCCAAGCTCAAAAACACTTCCTTTGTATTCCTTTTCGTATCGGATCTCAAGCGCTTTGGCCGTCTCTTGAGAACACCAGGATTTTTCAGAGAGCATCGCGGATTTTCCGTGATGATCGGAGTGCGCGTGCGTAATCAAATAAGCGTCCGGCTGCGGCTGGGTGCTCGCGGTCCTTGTGGTGTCAACCGAAAATGTCAAAAGTTTTCCTTCATTTGATTTGAAGCGAACGAAAACATGTGGTTTGATACCTTTTCCGCTTTTTTGCCTGAAAATCACAAAACCCAAGTCTTTCAATTCTTCCGAATACACAATAACGCCGCAGAGTTTCTGTTTGAATAAAATATGGAATAAAATATGAAATAAAAAAGAAGTAAAAAAAGCAGAATGCTTTTTCTCTTATTAATATTTGTTCTTTAAAAATGCGAAACAGAATAAAATTAAATAAAACTAAATTAAATAAAATGAGAGGCGAAGCGGAGCCGCTCACCCGCGGCACTTAGCCGAGCCGCGTAATTCTCATAATCGCTGTAACGGGAACGCCGTCTATTTCATCAAAACCGACTTTATCCACCAAAACGGCGGCAGCGATCGGGTTGCCGCCTGACGCTCTTGTTTGAGCGATCACGTCAATCAATGTGCCGCCCGTTGAAATGACATCGTCGACGATGACAACGTTTTTGCCGCGGATTTCCGAGAAATTGCGGGAAAACGCGCCTTTCGCGGCGACTTTGTCGGCTTCGATTTTTGATTTTTTGGAGTAGTAAACCGTAAATTCCGACTCCATTTCGCCGGCCATAAAACTGGCGACGGGAACACCGCTTGAAGAAACGCCGATGACCGCGTCAATGTTTTCTTTCTGCGCCGCGGCGATTTCTGAAACCATGTCGCAGAGTATCCGCGCCGTGCAGCGGAGACGAACGGCGTTTTGGCCGAGAGCGCTCCAGTTAATCGAAATGTCTTTGGGGATGGTTCCGTCCGGGCTCGGTTTTTTGTTGGTCAAAAGCCAGACGACCGTTTCGGTTGAAATGTTCAATTCATCAGAGATTTGACCGGTTGTCAAGCCGCTCTGCTGTAATTCATCTGCCTTTTGAGACAAGTCTTCGATTTTTTTCATATTAAGCCACCTGAATAAAAGAGTGAAATGCAATGATTATTCTGAAATGGATATGTTTCCTTCTATTTAATTTTTAATACATTTCCGGCATCATTATATTGTTTTCGGTTTTTCTTTCAGTTTTTTCTTCATTTTCTTCCGAAGCGGCGACCCGCAAACCGGACACTCGTCTCCCTCTTTGAAATGCCGAAAACAGCCGATACACTGTTTCTGCCACACGATTTGATCTCGAATGACACGCTGCATGACAGGCATGACGATAATGCCCAGACGCGCCGCGATATTTTGGACGGCGAAATCATCTGTGATCAAAACGGCATCATCGCCGATTTTTTCTTTGTATTCCAAGGCTTTTGCCAAAACGCCGAGATCTGTCCGGGAGAGTTTTTCAATGTCCCGAGTCTGAGAAGCCTGCACTTTGACAATATCCGTATAAGCGTCAATGACGGCTTCGACTCTGAGGCCTTCTTCTTTGGAGAGGCCGTAACGAAAAACGGCCTCTTCGCTTTTCATTTCATCTTCAACCTGCGGGATGGTAACCATGTCGGCCGCGGCGACAGGACAGTTGCCCATAATAAAAACGGCGGAGTCCGCAATGTATTTTTTCATCATTTCCTGTTTTTCATTATTCTTCATACTCAATTCGGATCGGATTTTTGTTTTTGACAAGGCTTTTGGCAATCATGCCGTTTTCCATCCAAACCACATTCATGACCAACGCCGGAACGAAGCATGTCGGCGTCAAAGGAAATGTCTGCAATTTGGATTCAAGGGTTTCATTTCGAATATCCATGATTTGTTCCATCGGAATGTCAAATTCCGTTCCCCAATTTTTGATTTTCGGGCAAGTGGTTTCAATTGTGATATGTGTTGTCATGCCTGTGCTGTTCGCTGTCACTTTATTGACGTGACCGCATATGGTATCCATAGTCAATGTTGCCATTTTTTTTAACCCTCTGTTTGATTAAGCGAGAATAAATAAGCGTTTTGTTTATTTATTCATATCCTTTTTCAGATGAGCTGCAGTGAATAAGATTCAAATAAGATGAATGGCTGTTTTTGAAAATTAAATCGGAATCTCGTACCGCAAGATTCATATATTGAATTTGCAGTTGTGAACTTCAATCTTTATATTTCAGCTCTCATCGCCTGAAACCATACACGAAGAATGCGTTTTCGGCACAAAAAGTATCTAAACCGAATTGAAGCGGATTTTCGGCCGCTTGAATCAAAAACCAATAACCTGTACAGAGGAAATCATTATGAGATGGCAAGGTGCATCCAAAAGAACATACACAGGCGGCAAAAGAATCGCCTCCAGAAGTAAAAGAAAGTTTGAAATCGGGCGCGAATCCGCCGAAACTAAAATCGGTCCCGCAAGAAGCAAGAATATCGCGACGCGCGGCGGCAACAGAAAAGTCAGACTTCTCAGCGAACGGTTTATCA
>JAITUZ010000053.1 GCA_031286065.1 Candidatus Methanimicrococcus odontotermitis
ATCGGGAATAAAACAAGTTGACATCTTATCCAAAAGCGCATTAAGCGCGGCGGATGAAAAACGACTGAAAACGATGAGCGGCACGGATTTTGAAATTACTGTCATAATTGACGATTCTGACTTGAACACCGCCGTCAACTCTTATTTAAAATCCTCTGAAAGTCCTGTTTTGATTGTCATGGCGGATTTAGCTCTTCTGAAAAAAGAAGATATTAAAGCGATGATAAAACCGCCCGAAATCGAATCATCGGATTTTGTCAGGATCGCTCCCGGAAAAGACGGCGGCACGAACATGATGTACATCTGTAAGCCGTCTGCTTTTGAAGTCAGCTATTACGGCGAAAGTTTTAAAAAACATAAGGAAGAAGCACATAGGAAAAAAATGATTTACGCGGTTCATGACTCATTTTGTGCGGCCGCGGACATTGACGAGCCGGAGGATTTAAACGAAATTCTGCGGCACGGTTCCGGAAAGATCCGTGACTTTATCCGTGACGCGCTTATCAGATAATGATTAAGTGAAGGACAATGAATATATAAAAGAATTAATATCACTCTATTAATTATCTCGCGGTTATTATCTTTTTAACAGTAGAATTCAAAAACAGGTGACACGAAAGTGACAGTACTCATTAATAGAAACAAATGCGGCTATTGCGGTGCGTGTGTGGCGGTTTGTCCGACAATGGCTCTTGATTTAAAAGAAGTCTGGATTGATGCGGACGAGAACCTTTGCAACAACTGCTCAACCTGCAAAAAAGTATGTCCGGTCGGCGCGATCGAGGTGCAAAGATGAAAGACGCGTACGATGTGATTGTTGTCGGCGGCGGACCTGCCGGCGCCGTTGCGGCCAGATATGCGGCAGAAGGCGGCGCGTCCGTTTTACTGATTGAAAAACGCCAGGAAGTCGGGGACTCAATCCGCTGCGCGGAAGGTGTTCCTGTTGAAAACTTGGATAAATATTTGGATATTGAAGACCGCTGGATCGCGGCGCCGATTAAAGGCGCGACCATATACGTTCCTGACGGAACGAGTGTAAAAATGCGCACGGGAGACGAGAATCAGATTTCCGGCTACATCCTCGAAAGAAAAATCTTTGACCGCGCCCTCGTTGAAAAAGCGGCAAAAGCAGGCGCTGAAGTTTATACAAAAACAACGGCGACCGGATTGATTATTGAAAACGGGCGCATTGCGGGCGTTAAAATCAAACGGCTGGGCATGGAAAAAGACGTTGCCGCAAATATCGTCATCGGCGCGGACGGCGTTGAATCCAAAGTCGGCAGATGGGCGGGCCTTGACACAACGCTGAAGCTTTCCGACATCGAAACAGGCGTTCAGTATTTAATGACCAATATTGACATTGACGAAGAAAACATTGAATTCTATATGGGCAATCAATACGCTCCGGGCGGTTATGTCTGGGTGTTCCCCAAAGGTCCCGGCCGCGCCAATGTCGGCATCGGTCTTCTCGGCAGTAAAATCAAAGAAGGCGGGCGTCCGATCGATTATTTGGATAAATTTATTGAAAATCGATTCCCGAACGGAAAAATCATTGAAATGAATTACGGCGGCGTTCCGGTTTCCGGCGGCATGGAAAAGATTTACGGCGCAGGCATCATGCTTGTCGGCGACGCGGGCCGTCTCACCGATCCGCTGACAGGCGGCGGCATCAAACACGCTCTTTGGTCCGGCGAACTGGCCGGCATCACCGCGGCAGAAGCCGTAAAAGCCGGCGATTTCACCGAAAAATTCATGAAAAAATATCAGAAGGCGTGGGACGACAAAGGCGGTAAAATTCTCAGCCGTGATTTGATTTTAAAGAACTACTATATCGGCATGACCGATGAAGAAGTGAATAAAATCGCGAAATCAATTGAAGGCATGGACTTCACCGGCGTTTTAGAAGTCGGCAAACTCGTAAAAATCCTCACAAGCATCGACAAAAAACTGCTGCTGAAGTTGGGCGCAAATCAGCTCGGTTTGTAATAAAACCGGCTGCTTTTCTTTTTTTATTTAATTTTTCAGAATTTTTTTTGCGGCGCTTCGGAATGAAAAAGAATTCCTGTGGCGTGGTGTATATTTTTCCGGCCCGCCGAGCCAAAAAATGAAAAAGTCATCTTTTCCAAAATTCCCGCGTAAACAGCAAAATAACGGTGTAAAGTTCCAGCCTGCCGATCCACATGTTAAAGATCAGGACCAGACGAGATGCTGCCGGAAGCACGCCGAAATTGTCAAGCGGGCCGAGAAGCCCGAAACTCGGGCCGATGTTTCCAAGAGCCGCCAGCGCCGATGTGACCGCCGTGATCAAATCCAGTCCTAAAATGCCCAAAATCGCCGAGCTGACCATAAGAATCACAAAATAAAGGATCATAAAAGAAATGGTGGAATGGACCGTTTCCTCCGGCAAGCTCCGCCCGTTGTATTTCACAGGCTTGACAGCATTGGGATGAATAAACTTAAAAATGTCGCGGCGAACGTGCCGGAAGAGAATGATCCAGCGGACAAAAGTCGGGCCGCCGGATGTTGAACCCGAGCAGCTGCCTGTCAGCATGACCAAAAAAAGAAGGATTTTAGCGGCATCGCTCCAAGAATTATAATCAACGATCATCAAACCGGTTGTTGTCATTAAGCTTCCGGTTTGGAAAAAAGCGTATTTAACGGAGGTCAGGATATCATAATCCATATCATGCAGAAGAATGAGTGCCAATGCGGATGAAACGAGAATAAAAAACGTGACGTACGCGCGAAATTCTTCATCTTTCAGAATATAGCGAACGCCTTTTGTCACAGACTTATAAATCAAAGCGAAATTGGTACCCGCGACCATCATGAAAAACAAAATGACAAGAAGCGTCAGCGGGTTGCCCAAAATCGGCAGCACGCTCTCGTTGTAGGGAGCAAAACCGCCGCTTGACATGACCGAAAAAGCAAATGAAAAAGAATCATAAACAGAAGCACCCAGCAGGAATAAAAGAAGCACCAGTAAAGCTGTTGCGCCGATGTAAAAGAACCATAAAATTTTAGCCGTCTTGCTGATTTTCGGACTCAATTTATCTTCCGTGGGACCGGAAAATTCGGCTTTGTAAAGCTGGCGTCCTTTCATATTCACCTTCGGGATAACGGCAATAAACAGAGCGACAACCCCAAGACCGCCGAGCCATTGAAGCAGGCCGCGCCAAAATAAAAGGCTTTTCGGAAAAAAATCAATATCCGCCATAACAGTGGAACCCGTCGTTGTCACGCCGGCCATGCTTTCAAAAAACGCGTTTAACGGAGACATTCCGGACAACAGGAAAGGAACGGAACAAACAAGCGCGCTGAAAAACCAGCTGAAAGCGACGACCGAATAACTTTCCCGGACGGTCCATTCGTTGTCATCTGTTTTTTGAAATTTGACATGACAGACGATCCCGATCATCCCTGTAATGAAAATAGAAAGCAGAAACGGAACAAGCGGTTCATTATAATAAAAAGCGAGAGCTGCCGGAACAGTTTGGACAAGCGCCAGCAGCAGCATAATTTTTCCGACAATTGAAAAAATATTATTAAAATTCATACCGGATTTTCCGCAATTGATTTTACTTAAACAGTTTGTTTAATTTGGAATAAGCGTCCGGTTTAGAAAAAATGATGACGCGGTCTTCGGGAAGAATCGTTAAACGCCCGTTGGGAATAAGAGGCTCGCCGCCGCGGACGATCATGCTGATGATGGCATCCTTGGGAAAATTCAAATCTTTGATGACCGCGCCCGCGATTTTAGATTTCTCCGTGACGGAATATTCCAATAATTCGGATTGGGCTTGCGGCAGCGCGCGCAAAGACTCAATGCTTGTGCTGAGCGTCAGGCGCAGAACCTCGTTAATCGTCGCGTTCTGAGTGCTGAGGGCGATGTCGATTCCGACCATTTCAAAAACAGGAAGGTAATCGGGATGCGTCGTCCGGCCGATAATTTTTTTTGCGCCGAAATGTTTAGACATCAGACCGCACAACAGATTTTTTTCATCGCTGTCCGTTACAGAAACGACGACATCGGAATTTCCGGCGCCTTCTTCTTTGAGAAGATCAATATCTGTCGCGTCTCCTTTTAAAATCAGCGAATGCGGAAGCAAATCAACGACTTCCAAACAGCGTTCTTCGCTTTGTTCAATGATTTTCAAATCGATCCAAGGGTCTTTATCAATTAAGTTCGCCAAATAAAAACCGACATCGCCGCAGCCGATGAGCAGAATCTTCTTTTTCCGCTTTTTCACATGCCCGATTTCGGGAGAGAATAAAAATTCAACTTTTTCGACATCGTCTGTTCTGGCAATCACGATAACATGATCTTCCGGCATCAGAAAGCTGTCACCGTTTGGGATGATGACCTCTTCGCCGCGCAGAATTGTACTGACTGTGCATACCTGATTCAGCTGGAGCTCTTTAAACGGCTTGCCGATGAACGGATTGGATTCAGAAATAATGAATTCGATCATTTCGACTTTGCCTTCCGCGAAAACTTCAACGTTCACGGCACCGCGGATATAAAGAAGTTCGGCGATTTCAGAAGCCAGCGACAATTCCGGACAAACCATGACATCGACACCGACTTCCGGCTTTCCTGAAACGGGTTTTTTGATATAATCCGGATTGCTGACACGGGCAATGGTTTTCGCTTTGCCCTGCGTGAGCGTTTTTGCGGCCAGGCAGGAAAGAATATTGATTTCATCGTTGCCGGAAACCGCGACCAAAAGATCAAAAGCCGGCAGCTCTTTTAAAAGATCAACATTCGCGCCGTTTCCGACCATGACCTGAACATCCAGCTCATTTGCGCGGGCGGCGCGCTCAGCGTCTTTATCAATGACGATAACATCGTTTTTATCCGACATGACCTTAGCGATATGATAACCCACTTCGCCGGCTCCGATAACAACCACTTTCACGGGAATCTTCCGTATATATTTTTAGAATTCAGACACGATTCAATGAGCCGTCACTGTTATGAATGATTCCGGCATAAAGAACGAAATCGGAATAAATGATTAAGAATTGATAAGAATTAAAGAATGTTCATATATTTATTTAAATCTGTTCGCGCTCATAAATCAAAACGAAGAAACAGCATCGAAGAAAATGGAGAAAAAAATGTCCGGCGAAAATTCCTCAGTTGTCAGTGATTTGGAAAAAAGCGGTTTTCCGTATTTGAATCAGAAAATCTTAGAATGCTGCGGCTGCGCGCTTCATGAAACCGTCACGAATAAAGTCATTTCAAAAGGATCGGAGATGCCGAAAGTTGTTTTTATCGGCGAAGCGCCCGGCAAAAATGAAGATGAAACGGGCGTTCCGTTTTGCGGCCGCGCCGGAAAACTTCTGGATAAATTCATTGAATATATGGAACTTAAAGACAGTGAATGGGCTGTTGTCAACACGCTGAAATGCCGCCCGCCGGCCAACCGAACGCCGACGAAAAAAGAAATCGAAACATGCCGGCCGTTTTTAACGGCGCAGCTTGCGCTGATGAAGCCGAAAATCATTATCCTTCTCGGAAACACGGCTGAAAAAGCGTACGGCGAAACGCTGGAATGGGGCGAATCCAAAATCAATGAAAACGGAACGCGCATCGTGAAAATATTTCATCCGGCCGCCTTGATTTATCAAAGATCCCGAGAAGCCGAACAATACGCTTATTTGGATAAATACAGACACTTGTGGAAAGAATAAAAGAAAAGAATGAAAGGAAAAAAACGGCGGATTAGATTAATCGGAACCGCCGGCAATCATTCTCAAGCCGATGACCGTTTTTTCAATATCTTTCGCCGGAACGGAATAAAGAAGTTCATGCGGCATAATTTTTGTGTAAGCGCGGCTGCCGCTGCAGCCGACCGTCACGTTGGGTTTTCCGGTTTGAATCACTCGGGCGACAGCATCGGAGCAAACGCTTTGCTTTCCGGAAAAAGCCGCTTCGACGCGGCCGCCGTCACGGTATTCCCAACCTTGAGTTAAAAGCATCGCCTGCATCGGATTGCAAATGAAAATAACGATATCCGGATCAAAAGACGCTTTTTCAAGCGGCGCGTAAATGACGGCGGAATTTGACTTCGGCGATAAAAACGGAATCATATCCACCGTTTTTTTGGCGGCTTCAACCGTTTCGAAATGACGGAGACTGTCGCAGTAGAATTCGCCGCTTTTGACTTTTTCAGACAGCTGCGTTAACCCGAGCGCTGCCGCGCCGCCTTTGCACTGCTGCTCTTCAAGCGTCGCGTAAAACAGTTCTCCGGTGCGGCGGACGTGATCCGTTATTTGGCAGTGGCGCATTTGGCGGTCAAGTTTGGGATATTTGCCGGCCGTTTCATCCGAACTGCCGGCGGGAATCAGCTTGACGGCGACGGGGGATCCTTCCAATTGAAGAAGTGATTTCAATTCCGCGCCGTAAACATTGAGTTGCTCCGAATTCATAATAGATTCTCCGATATTTTTTTAAGAAGTTTATATAATTGCATGTGATTCATATAATATTTACTCTTAATGCATTCATCAATTAATAAAGATGATATTTAATTACTTTCCTGAACCGGCTTCTCCGCTGAAAAGACAAGTATGAAGATTGCTCCTGATTTTGTTTTTGAAAGATCTTATCCGAAAAATCACCGAAAGTTTTTTAAACCCGAATGAAATTGTAAAAATTATTGAATCCGAGTCATATGATTCTAAAAATCGTCAGTTTCCAAAAAGGAATATCATGATAAAATATTAAAATATCATGACAATTCATCCGGATGAGCCTGGCGATATAAATAAAAGAAACACATCAGCGGTTTGATCGTGCTGATCCTTGAATTTCGGATGAGAAAACAGGATTGAAATATGACAGCCCGGCCTCGGATTCAAAGGAATTAAAAAACGTCAGAGAGAGGATTTATCCCGAAAAATTACGGCGATAAAGGTGATTGAATGAGTAAAACAGTAGAAATTAAACCGACAACCCGACACGAGGGCCACACGAATTTGGTTCTGACCATTGATGATGAAGGCATCGTCGAATCAGGCGCCTATCACAGCGTGACGCCCGTCAGAGGGTTTGAAAAATTTTTATATGGAAAAGTAGCGGAATTTGCGCCGATCGCTGTTTCACGTTTCTGCGGCATCTGCCCGACAGCACACTCGACATCGTCCGTTGAAGCGCTTGAAAGAGCCTGCGGCATGGAACCCGCAAAAGACGGATTGATATTGAGAGAACTGACAGCTATCGGAAATAAAATGCATTCCCATCCGCTCCACCAGTTTCTGATTGCGCCGGATTATGTTCCGAAAGACGAATACGCCGATGTTGTCAAAAGAATCCAGGAAATGAGAAAAATCGGCCAATATTTCGTCGACACAATCGGCGGCGAGGCGATCCACCCCCCCAACATTAAAATCGGCGGCATGGCCAAAAACATCACGCCTGAAGCGAAAGAAAAACTCATCGCCCGCGCGAAGAATTACTTGGAACTCGCGGCGGTTCAGTGCGACTACATGATGAACCTTTTCAATGAAAGAAAACTCAATGACGGAACGGAAATTCCGGAAACGCTCGGCTACCACGACTACCCGCTTTTGGCGACCAGTCTGACCTACGGCGACATTTCAAAATTCGATTATTCGCAAGCCGCTGAATACTCACCTTTTGAACATTATCCCAAAGAAGTCGCGCTTCAGGCCTGCACCAACATTCCGAAATACAAAGGCAGTTTGGTCGAAGTCGGCCCGCGCGCCCGAATGGTCACATTTAAAGATTTCAAAGAGACAAAAGGCGCTCTCGGCATTCACAAAGCAAGAGCCTTGGAAATGGCTCATTACGCTGAAAGAGCGCTGGAACTTTTGGATGAATTAAATACAAACGGCGCGCCGTATTGTACGGACCCGATTGTCGGCGACGGCGAAACAGTCGGCGTCGGCGCTCTTGAAGCGGCCCGCGGCCACAACGTTCACGCGGCTGTTGTCGGAAAAGACGGAAGAATTGTCGAATACAGCGCGATTGTCGCAACCACTTGGAACATTCCGATTATCGGAGAAGCGACAGTCGGCCATCACTACAAGTTCGCCGAACACGTTGTCCGCGCGTACGACCCGTGCGTTTCCTGCGCAACGCACATGATTGCAAAAGACTATGACGGAAACACCGTCGATGAAAAGCTGTTTAAATGACTGTCTCACAGCCGTTTTTTCAAAATAATTCCAAATCTTCGTGAAATTTTAGAAATCGGGTGACTTTATGCCGGAATACCTTGAGAAAGAAATATTGATTCTCGGCTGCGGAAATATTCTGCTGGCGGATGACGGATTCGGGTCTGCGGTCGTTCAGCGTTTAAACGAGCTGAAAGAATCAACGCCGAAACTGATGTCTGAAAAGATCGGAATCATTGATGCGGGAACAGGTTCTTCGCATTTTATCCTTTCTTTGATTGATGAAGAATCAGCCGTCAAAAAAGTCATTATCGCGGACATTATTGATTACGGGCTGCGGCCGGGGGAATTAACAAAACTTTACCCCGATGATTTACCGAAAATCCCGAAGTACCACATTGATGCGCACGATATGCCGCTTGCGGGAATGCTGAATGACATCAGCGGCGCATACGGCATTGAAATTGTCGTCATCGGGTGCCAATACAAATATTTATCCGCGCCGGATATCTGCGTTGAACTTTCAGACGAAGTGACGGCCGCAATTGATAAAGCCGTTGAAATGGTTTTGGAAGAATTGGAAAAATGAAGAGACACAGTAACGGTTTCCTGCTTTTGGGAAACAATTGAAAACTAAAATCGGGTGATTATATTGGTAAAAATCTCACATGTCCATATGAGCGGATGTACGGGCTGCTTAATCTCGTTCGCTGATACTTACGAGAAACTTTTGGATATTTTAGGTGCCGTAGATCTCGCTTATGCCACGACGCTGGCGGATTCGGCGACAAAAGTAACGGAAACGGAAGACAAAATCATAATTGAACGCGTTTATCCGGAAGAAGTTGACATCGCGCTGGTGGAAGGAAGTATTTGTTTAGACGACCCGCACGCGCTTGAATTAATGAAAGAAGTGCGCGAGAAATCAAAAGTTGTCGTTTCGCTCGGCTCCTGCGCCGTTACCGGCGGTGTGACGCGCTTTGGACGCGGCGGTCAAAATCCGCAGCCGACACACACTGCGTTCGTGCCTGTTTCAGAAGTTGTGAAAGTTGATTTCGCGCTTCCCGGCTGCCCGCCGTCAACCGACGCGATCGTCAAATTCGTGATGGCGGCTCTTGAAGGCGACACAGACTATTTGGAAATGTACGCGGACTTTGTCAAGTACAAGGATGCCGGCGGCGAAAACCTTGTGAAGCAGGTCATCAGCCAAGGTCTTTGTATGGGATGCGGCACCTGCACATCGGCTTGCCAAATGCGTGCGGTCTCCATGCAGGACGGAAAGCCCGATATCCGCTTGGAATTCTGTATCAGCTGCGGTTCCTGCGTTTTACAGTGCCCGAGAATCAGAATGCCTAAATCAAAAGGATTATTGGAGGTGTAAAGGATGACAAAACCTATCGGAGATTATATTGAAATCATATCGGCACGCTCCACCGACATGGAAATTTTAAAGAAGTCACAGGACGGCGGCATTGTGACGGCGGCTTACATTTACGGTCTTGAAAACGGTCTTTTGGACGGCGTCATCGTCGCCGATACGACGGAAGGCTTCAAGCCGATGCCCAAAATCGCAAAAACCAAAGAAGAAGTTTTATCTGCCCGCGGCACGAAATATTCCCTCAGCCCGAACATGTCTCTTGTCAAAGACGCCGTGAAAGAGCACGCTCTTGAAAAACTCGGATTTGTCGGAACGCCCTGCCAAGTCATCGCGATGAAAAAGATGATGCAATACCCGATCGCTTTTCGCGGAACGGTCAATAACATCGGTCTTGTCATCGGTATTTTCTGTATGGAAAACTTCCCGTACAACGGCATGAAAACATTGATTGAAGAATACGCCGGCGTGAAGATGAACGATGTATTAAAGACGGACATCGGCAAAGGAAAACTTTTCGTTTATCCGAAAGACGGCGGCGAACCGATTGCCATCCCGATCAAAGAGACCGCGCCGTTTGAACAGAAATCCTGTCACGTCTGCATGGACTATACATCCGAATACGCCGATTTCGCGACCGGATCCGTCGGATCTCCCGATGGCTGGAGCACGGTGATTGTCAGAAACAAACGCGGCAAAAATTTCATTGACAAAATGATTGCCGCCGGCAAATTGGAAACAAAGCCGCTGGACATGGAAAGCAAATTCGGTTTCGCGATGATTGAAAAATTGTCAACGGATAAGAAAACCAAGAACGCAAAAGAAATCGAACACCGCATTGAAATGGGACTTCCTGTCCCCTATTAAACAAATTGGAAAGGCTTTTTGCCTTTCCCGTTTTATTACATCTCAGATTTATTTTTAAAAGCCTGATAAAATTGATTTTCGGTGAAGAGATATGGTAAATTTTTCAAAATACTTAGGAAAAGAAGAGCGCGTCTTGAATGCAATCGATATGAAAGATGAAACGATATGGTTGCAGAATAACGTGGCTGTAGCAGAATACAAGAGTTGGACGACTCTTGTGCTGACAAATAAACGTCTCTTCTCGTTAAGCAAAAGAAACCTTCACATGAAAGAATTCCGTTTGGAAGACATCGTTTCAACAGGCTGGATCTACCGCCCTCAATGGGGAAAACTCATATGGGGTTCCATAGAATTGATCGCTGCGGCGATTGTTTTAATTACTTCGGGCGCCGCCGGCAATTTTTTGGCTCAGTTCGCCCCGTATTTCGGCGGGTATACAGCTGCCCAAGCCGCTCCGACACTCACTCTGGGACTGATTGCTGTGGCGGCGCTTATTTTCATTATCGCCGCTGCGGATTTCGCCGCGTATCTCCTTATGAAAAGAACGACATTTACAATGACGACCAAAGACGGGCGGGAATATAAGTTCCTGCTTCGCGGCAGACGCAGTCAAATAGATGAATTCCGCATGGCTGTTCAAGACGCCAAAGACTTATACTTGGAAGAAAGCGAAAATCGTTACTTTGACAAGATGAGAACGGTTCTTTTTGACCAAACCAATTACGAATACGCTTTAAACAATGTGAGAAGCGCCGATTCTGTCAGCGCGCCCGAGCAGGAAAGACTGAAAAAAGAAGAATATCTGATTTGGGAGCGCAAAAACGCAAGATTGGCCGGCACGCCCGACCGCGGACAGCTTTCCTGCGGCGGACAGGACAGACTCCCCGGCGAAACAATGCGATTGAATTCAGACGGCACGCTGCAGCTGGAAGTGGGCGGCGGCCGCCAATTAAAATCCCCGCCGGCATTGATTGAAGCGCCGCTGGAAGTCAAAGCGGCGGACCTGTTTGAACAAATGGGATTTGAAGTCGCAAAACTGAGAGGCGAAGACGCTGATTTCCTCCTTTGCAAAGAGAACCTGCGCGCCGCGGCAATTGTTGACAAAGACGAATTCGGCGCGATCACCGCCGAAAAAATTGAAAAAGTCATTACTGCCGTCGATTATTATAAAACGGATTACGGCATTCTGATTTCATCCGGCGATATGACAGATGAGATTCAGGATTACGCCGACCGCGGCAAGGTAAAAATCGTCGGCATCCGAAAAGCGGAATGAGTTTTTCCGTTTTTTCATTTTTTCTGTTTTATTTTTGAAAAACGGTTTTTTTGATTTGGAATCAAATCATGAAATAAATTTATAAATCCGTCAAGCCTTTTTCAGTGAATCATGCCGATTTACACTCAATTTCAAAATCTTCAGAATGAATTCGAAAAATATAAAGATTCGGACGCAGGCAAGCCGTCTTTTTTCTGTTTTGTTGAACATTGCGGAAAAGTAAAAAACGCTTCCGAAAAGTTTTTTGAAGACTTGTCCGAGAGGGAAGCCTCCGAAATTCCGGCCGATGGAAAGAATCGTCTGACAGCGCGGCTGATTCGTAACGCCGCTCGAAAAAGAATGGCGGAGCAGAAGCTGGCTGCAAAAGCTTCGGAGCCGCCGATCAGCAAAGCGTGGACGGCGGACGGGATATCAGAAACGATTCTCCGCATAAAAAAAATGGAGCAAACCGCCGCCGCAAAAACCGAAAACTTGACAAAGACCGAAACGATGATCATGACAACGATGACCGTCGGCAATTACAGATCAATTAAAAAAGCGGTCGTTGAGAGTTTAAGAGAGAAAATGAAAAATCCGAAAGCTTCTGTTGAATCTTATATTCCGGTGAAATACCGCGTGCTTATCGGCAAAGAAGATCTTCGGACCGCGGATATGATTTTAAATTTCATCGCGCCCGACATGAAAGAGCCGGAAGCCGATGAACTTGAAAATATGAATTATGTCGGATTTAAATACACGGTTTTGACGCTGATGACGGCACTGCGCCTGACATATGAATTTCCGCCGAATTATGAAATATACCGATTCTGCGCTGCGCTTCCGAAAAATCCGAGCGGAAATTCCGGATTGATTTTGAAATTAGAAGATATAATTTCATTTACAGGTTCAAAAATGTCCGATATTGTGAAACTGGCAAAAATATATGATAAATACGAACAGTATGAAATAAAAGTCCTCGGCGGAAACGATTGAAAAAATCGATCTGTTTTTCAAGATTCGGCCGTTTCAAATCCGCCGAATCAGAAGAAGAGAAGTATTCTGACGAAATAAATAAATCGAGTGAAGCCGTTTTAGGAGTATGAAATCAAAGACGATTTTAACCGTTTTTTTGTCTGCTCTGATTCTGACATCTCTTTTTTCAGGCTGCATTGACATCAGCGCGCCCGGCTTGAACAATTCGAGTGAAAACGAGACGCTGCCCCCCGCGGATGAAACAAATCATTCCGTACAGACGCCGTCTGAAAATATGACCGAAAAAGACCGGATCTCCATTGCGGCATTTAACATTCAGATCTTCGGGCAATCCAAAGCGGCCAAAGAAGAAGTCATGGACGTTTTGGTTAAAACGCTCCGGCGCTACGATGTTGTCGGAATCCAGGAAATCCGTGACGCGAGCGGCACTTCATTACCGCTTCTTGTTGAAATGATCAATAACGGGACCGATGAAAACGGAAAACCCTACACTTATGATTATGTTGTCAGCGACCGCCTCGGCCGTTCAGCCGGCAAAGAACAGTACGCTTACATTTACAACACGAGCAGTGTTTTCGCCGCGAGCGAGCCTTTGGTTTACCCTGAGCCTGACGGGACGGACCCGTTTGAGCGCGAACCGTATATGGTGACTTTCAGAACGCATTCCGGCGATTTTGACGCTCTTTTTATACTGATCCACACAAAGCCGGAGGACGCGAAAAACGAGATAGAAAGGCTTGACGCGGTCGTTGAATACGCTGAAACGATTTACACAGAGCAAAAAAATTATGTCGTCATGGGCGACTTTAACGCTGATGGCCGCTACTTTAATGAAAGCGGAACTTCCGCGTTGAAATCCGATGACTATATTTGGCTGATTGGAAACGACATGGTGACAATGACAAAAACGAACAACACTTACGACCGCATCGTGATTACGAAATCGCTGGCGCCTTACTTTACAAATACTTCGGGCGTTTTCAATTACAGCGCCGAATATAATTTAACGAAAGAAGAAACCTATGAAGTTTCCGACCATTATCCGATTTACGCGGACTTTTGGACATTACCGGAAGCTGCCGGATGATATTCGCGCATTTGAATATCGCCTTAAAATAAAACAAGAAAAATATCAATGAGATATTTTTCATTTTTTAATATTAAAAATAAACGGATCCTTGGGAAACAACAGATCCGGCAAAATCAATAAAATAAATAATTTTATTCAATGAAACCGCCTTTTCAAATTACAGAACACTCTCATTACTGATTAAAATCCAAGGAATCAAATATTTCTTTATACCGCGGGTCCAATTCAAACGCTTTTTCAAATGCCGGACCCGCCGTTTCTTCGTCGCCGATGACACGAAGCGCAATGGCTTTGCCGAAATAAGCTTCAGCGGTCGGCTCGAGCGCGATGGCCTGATCATAAAGGCTGACCGCTTCATCGGGAAATCCCGCTTGAACATAAACAAATGCGGCTTCCATGTAAGCCGGAACAAAAGTCGGGTCGGCCTCAATCGCTTCTCTGAAAGAGCCGGCGGCGTCATCGAATTGTCCCAAAGCGGCGTGCGTATAGCCGCGGTTGAACCAAACATCCGCCTGGCCGCCGTCAATTTCAGAAGCGCGGATGAAACATTCAAGCGCTTCATCAAAGCGTCCGATCGCGTTTAAGAGAATCCCCAGATTGTTCCACGCGTCATCGAATTCGGGGCGAAGCGTAACCGCTTTTTTGTAAGCGGCAACCGCTTCATCGGCGCTGTCAAGAGAATCAAGCGCGAGCGCTTTGAAATACCAAACATCCGGATTTTCCGGATTGATTTCTAAAGTGATGTCAAATTCCAAAACGGCTTCATGATACCTTCCAACCGCTCCCAGCGCCGCCGCTTTTCCGAAATGCGCTTCTTTATAATCGGGATACAGTTCGATCGCCTTATCATAAGCTTCAATCGCTTTATCAAAATTGCCGAGTTCACTGTAAACGATGCCTTTTCCAAGCCACGGATTTGAAAATTGAGGATCTGAGGCGATGCTTTTATCAAAATACGGAAGAGACTCTTTGACACGGCCGCTTTCCGCCAAAGCGCATCCGGCGCCGCTTAAAAAAACAGCGTCATCCGGATAGTAAGAAAGCGCAGTTAAATAAACCTGATAAGCTTCCTCTTTTTTGGAAAAACGGCTCAAAACGGCGGCTTTGCTGCGCAGCAGCATCATGTTTTTCGGATCAAGCTCAAGCCCGCTGTCAAAAGCGTCCAAGGACTCGTCCAATGCGCCGTCTGCCGCCAAATCCATGGCGATTTTATGCCATTTCTGAGCGTCAGCTTTTTCACCGTCGGCGTACGGGCACGAAAACGCTTCATCGTCCGCCGGAATAAACATATTCAGTTTGTTTTTAGACATTTTAACCTCTTTTTTAAGACAGAAGACAGTTCAAATATAAGTAATAATTCAGGGTTATCAATATAAATTATGAAAACATTCTGAATCTTCAAAACCAAAAAGAACAGACAGGAATTATTTGAAAAATCAGAAACAAAGAGAATTTCAGATGAGTGTTGAAATCAAAAATTTGACATTTGAAGCTGTGTCCCAAGCCGTTGCGGAAATATTGAAAATATCAGAAACGACGCTTCCAAAAGACACGGCGGACGCAATCGGCCGCGCCGCCTCAAAAGAATCCGATCCGGCCGCAAAATCTCAGCTGGAGATGATTTTAAAAAACATTGAAATTGCCGGCAAAAGGGGCGTTCCGATTTGCCAGGACACAGGCATTTTTATATTTTTCATTGAAATCGGGCGCAGCCTTCGCTTGGATTTTGATCTGGAAGGCGCAATCCGAAACGGATGCGCTGATGCGACTGAAAAAATCCCGCTTCGCCCGAATGTCGTCGACCCGCTGACGCGCCTCAACACAAAAAACAATCTCGGCAACGGATTGCCTGAAATAAATTATTCATTCGTTTCCGGAAAAAACCTGAAAATCACCGTTGCCCCAAAGGGTGCCGGCTCGGAAAATATGAGCGCTTTAAAAATGTTTACGCCGACTGAAATTCCGAAAATCAAAGAATTCATTGTCAAAACCGTATTGGACGCGGGCGGTAAGCCGTGTCCGCCCGTCATATTAGGAATCGGAATCGGCGGTTCGTTTAATCAATCCGCGAAACTGTCCAAAGAAGCGCTTTTAGAAGAATTGAGAGATCCCGATGTAAAAACCGGTCCGAACGCTTATGAAGACTTTGAAAAAGAGATATTAAACGCCGTCAATGATCTCGGCATCGGCTGTATGGGACTCGGCGGAGACACGACCGCCCTTTCCGTTCGGATCAAAAAAGCGTCCTGTCATACGGCGTCACTGCCGGTCGCCGTCAATATCCAATGCTGGGCCAACCGCCATGCAGCCGCCGAGTATAACGGAGGCGGCAACTGATGTCGGAAACGCATTATCTCAAAACGCCGCTTTCCAAAGCCGATATCATGAAAATAACTGCCGGAGATATTGTATACATCTCAGGGACGATTTACACAGCCCGCGATGAAGCGCATCTCCGCATTTTGGAATATGATGACGAAAACAAACCGCTTCCGTTTGACCTTACGGGAGCGGCGGTTTATCATTGCGGGCCGGTCATGAAAAGAGAAAACGGTGAATGGAAAGCCGTGGCGTCCGGACCGACGACGAGTGATCGGATGACAAAAATGACGCCTGAAGTTTTGAAAAATCATGACATCCGCGTTTTGATCGGAAAAGGCGGGATGGAAGGACTTGCCGAAACGATGGCTCTGCGGAACTGCATTTACCTTTCATATACGGGCGGATGTGCCGCTTTGGCCGTTGATATGATTCAAAGTGTCGGCGGCGCCGCGTGGGAAGATTTGGGAATGCCCGAAGCCGTTTGGGAGCTGCAAGTTGAAAATTTCGGCCCGCTGATTACAGGAATCGATACCAAAGGAAACGACTTGTTCAAAGCCGTGAAAGAAAAATCAAGAGAGTCATTTCAAAAACAGTTTGAATAAACAAAGAGAAAGGACATGGCCGCTGACAAAATTATTATGCATATTGACATGGACAGCTTTTTCGCGTCCGTTGAAATACGCGACGCTCCGGATTTAAAAGACAAACCTGTCGTTGTCTGCTCAAAGACATTTCATCTTCACAAAGACACGGCTCAGGGCGTCATCAGCGCGGCGTCTTATCCGGCGCGCAAATTCGGCCTGCATTCGGCAATGCCGCTTTCAGAAGCAAAACGCCTCTGCCCCGATGTCATTTGCCTGCCGATGAATAAAACCTTATACAAACAGATTTCGGACAATATTATTAAGATCATTCAAAATCACTCCAAAACAGTCCAGCAAGTCAGCATTGACGAAGCATATGTTTTGTTTAAAGACAACATCAAAACATACGATGAAGCGGCAGAATGCGCCCGCGGGATCAAAGAAGAGATCACGGCCGCGGAAAGAATTACATGCTCGGTCGGGATTGCACCGAATAAATCCGTTGCGAAAATCGCGTCCGGATTTCAAAAACCCGACGGCCTGACTGTGATTCGGCCGGAGGACGTGCCGGAATTTCTGTCCCCGCTTCCCGTAACCAAAATCCCGGGCGTCGGTAAAAAAACCGCGGAAATTTTGGACGCGATGGATATTTCAACAATCGGCGGCCTTGCAAAAACGGACAAACGCCGGATTTATGAAAAACTCGGACGCCAAGGACTCGCGTTTCAAGATGTCGCAAACGGCATTGACGCTTCTTTGGTAATAGAAACCGCCGACGTGAAATCGATCAGCCGCTTCTACTCGTTTAATCCGTACACGAATGATCCTGCCGCCATCGCATTAGGAGTGGACTCCACATCAGAAGAAGTTCATAATATTTTAATTCAGAAAAGAATGTTTTTTAAAACAATATCTGTCGGCATCAAATATGCGGATTTCACGACCGCCTCAAAATCCAAAAGTCATACGGTCCACACATCGGATATTTTCGTTTTGAAAAGACACGCTTTAGAAATGATGGAAGAATTGACGGCAAATAATGAAACGAATAAAAAGATCCGGCAAATCAATATCGGCGTTTCAAACCTCAGAAAAACCGATATCAATCAAATGCAATTAACGGACTTTTTAGAAAATCATTAAATCAAATGCCGGAATTTTTAAAAATCATTAAAATCAAATGCAATCGGGATGTTTTTTAAAAAATTGAAAAAAAGAAAATGGATCGCTTTTTCAGCTTATTTTCTGGCTCTCTGAATGAAAAAAACAACAGCCAAAGATAAAAGAACACAAGAGAGCAAACCGACTCCGGGAGTCGTCTTTTCGGTCTCGGACATGTGGTGCACGTGATCATCTTCTTCAATCACGATAGGAACATTATCAATATTGTACGCTTTGCCGGCATCCTGAATGATTTGAATGATGGCATTGATGTCTTCCTCAGAATAATCCGCGTCAGCGTGAACAGACACTTGAATATGAGAAGTCGGGCATCCGTACCCGATAATAAATCCGCCGTTATCCCAGAGATACGGTTCTAATTTACCTTCATCGTTGGTCTTTCTCATGGCGCTTTGGAGCAGGACAAACCATTCATAAGATTCGCGCCCCTCTGCCAATACCGGAACAGTGCCGGACACGGAAATCGTTTTTTCATTGGATTTGGCTTTTTCAAAAAGAGCGGCGTCAACTGCCGGTGTGCTGTTGATAATTTCCATGATATACTCATCAGAGAAATAATTTCCCGCATTCGATTCTTCTGCAGCGGCAGGAGCCGCGGTGAAGAAAATCGAAGAGAGCAAGATCATCAAAATAAACAAGCGGCTCATTACCTTAGAATGCCTGTCCTTTTGTATTTCAGCCATAGTTTATCCACGAATCCGGTTGTTTAGAATATCTCGGTCAGCGATTATGAAGATCGAATATTTTTATTTAATTCATATAATAGTTCTCTGCATATAAATAGGTATTGGAAATAAGATTTCTGAAATAAAGCGTTTTTCAGTCATAAATCGTCAGCGGAACAACTCCGAGACGTGCTTGGATTTCCGAGCACGGAACATAGTAAACGATACCGTTGCCGTCACCGCCTTCAAGAATGCCGAGAAGAACAGCAACGTCCTGTTCCGTTCCGTTCACTGTCTCTTTTATTTTAACATAGATCGGACCGCCGCTGTCACCCGGAATGGAATAAGAAGTCACGGAAGACTCTTGGATCATTCCGACCTGAGCGACTGTATAATTGATTGTGCCGTTTTTAACGGTAAATGTTTGATTATAGCGAATTCCGAAATAGGTCCCGTTTGTATTTCCGGAAGAGACGCCGGACTTGCTCAGAGGCATACCGCTGGCGACGGCATCATCATAACCGACAACATCCAGCAGCTGATCATCGCCTTCTCCGGTATAAATGCCCGCTTTGACATCAGACGCGTTCGTCGGAATAAAAACGGAGTCGATACTTTTGTTTATCTTTGAAAATGTGCCGATCGTATTACCATCGCCATATCCTTGTCTCGGCTGGTAGGAAGTCTTGTTTTCGAAGTGGAACACGTGACCTACCGTCACAATACCGCGCACATCCGGATTATTGACATCTTTTGCCGCAAATCCGACAGTTCCGCCGCTTGTGGAGGTGGCAATCATCACGCCGCCGACAATCGGCCGGACTTTTTCATCGGCCATGCCTTCAAAAGTTGACAGAGAAGACAAATCCATCGGTTCGGGCGAACTTTTAAACATAAATTTGATACGATCAATCAGAGAAGGACTTTCAGAAAGACCGATGTCATCAAAAGCATAATTGGTCTCCGACGCCATAGAAACGGTACCGAGTTGACTGCGAAGAGCGGTCAAGTTTTCAAGACCATCGGTAATAGTAAGGCCTTCATATCCGGAATCATAAAGATACAGAAGTTGTTCTTCACTCAAATAGGAGTCAGACATATTCCCTTTGAAAAAGACCAAAGGCACGTTTTGAATGCCTTCCAAAGCGGCATAATGGTCAACACGCGCTTTGACAGTAAGCAAATCATTTTTGAGGAAATTCTCGGCTTCTTCATTAAAAACCACAATGGAAATATAGCAAACAGATTGAGTGCCCTGACCCAAAATCGCGCCGCCGTTTGAGTACAAATATTTCTGAAAGACGTCATCGTTGGCCAAAGCTTGTGAAATGTTATCCATTGAAACCCAATTATTATAAGCTTCCATTCCGTGTACGCCCTGTGGAGCCGTGCCGAAAACAGACACAACATTTTCCGAATGAGTGCCGTTCATCAAAAAGTCAAAATTATATTCCGTTTCCATTGCCACATCTATGACATGCCGGATTTCATCGGCCGTGATATTTTGAGCATTATTATAGTCAGTAAGATCTTCAGAATTATCCGCGGCAGAGACCGGCATGATCAAACTGCAGGCTGCCAAAAGCAAGAATGAAAAGAAAATCATATTTTTGGGAACTGTTCTCATATACTGCTTAACTCCACCCTGTTCATTAAAGAAGAGTAACGGATTTATGATCGTCAATGGACAATTACAACTATGTCATGACATGTATATAAGTATTTTGATAAAAATATTATTAGATATTAGTAGAAATACTTGCCATTAAAAATTGAATTGCATTCAGACCGCAGATATACAAACTATATTTATTAAAACCGCTAAAATTAAAAAGAGTCTGTTTTCAATTTATTAACAGAACTCAGACAATTTCAGTAAAAAAAGCATTGATGCGGGACCAAAAAGAAACATGTTCGGGTTCGGTTTCCGCAGAAGGACCGGTTGTAGGAATAAAGCCTTCGGCGTATGTTTCCCGAACGATGACGACAGGCAGATCATTAATGCCTTCTTCTTTACCGGCCTCTTGGATGATTTTGAGAATCTGATTGATTTCGTCATCCGTGCATTCGGAATCAAACGCCACCAAAATCTGAATGTGAGCGTTCTAACAACCGTAACCGATGACAAAGCCGTCATTGTCCCATTGATAGGGAATTAATAAATTTTCATTATTGACTTTCTTTAAAAAACCCTATAAAACAAGGTCCCACCGATACGCTTCATTGCCTTGGGAAAAACTTGGAATTGTTCCGGCAACCGCAATAACGTTCGGGTCGGAGCGCGCTTCATCTAAAACGGCCGGATCTGTTGCCGGCGTGTTGTCAATGATCGACTGAACATAGTCGGCCGGCAGATAACCGGAAGCGGCTGCGCCGTCTGCCGCAGAAACAATAGGAACAGAGGAAAAAACAAGCAGCAACAGAACAAATAGAGAAAAAACTGTTTTGAAATAAAACTCTTTCAATACTGTTTCTGCAATCATAACGATTTTTCCGATTTTGGTTTTAATTTGAGTGTAGACAAATATATAAAATACATGATATTCAAAATGATGTGCAAATAATTATTAAGAACGTATTGTATAAAAATGTTCTCATAAAAGAAAATAGGCGTGAAACATAAGTCTGCTTCATAAAATAAAATAGAACATGAGATAAAAACAGAAACAAAAGACAGAATGAAAAGGATTGGTTTTTAAAATAAAAACCGAAATTGAAAAAGGGGTGAAAAGGGTCGGTTTTTCAGAAGCCTGTTTAATTTAATTCAGTATCTGCTTTTCGCCGGCTTCCTTTCTTTTGATTTTTCGCGCTCTTCTTGACTCCGGCGGAATCGGAATCGTTTTTTGAGACGGACGAAGAGTCAGGCTCTCCGCGTAATTTTCGCTCCAAATCCCGAACAATATCACGCATTTGGATGGCCCTCTCAAAATCAAGCAGTTCGGCCGCCAAATTCATTTCCGCTTCATACTGAATAATTAAATTCGGGATTTCCGCTTTCGGAACATATTTGACATCCGATATTTCAGCGACTTGTTCGCGAATCGGTTTTTTAATGGTTTGCGGAATGATACCGTTCTTTTGATTAAAATCCATTTGAAGAGAGCGTCTTCTTTCGGTTTCACCCATCGCGTTCTTAATGGAATCCGTCATCTTATCCGCGTAAAGAACGACTTTGGAATTAGAATTACGCGCCGCGCGGCCGATTATCTGAATCAGGCTTCGGGAGTTGCGCAAAAATCCTTCTTTATCCGCGTCCAAGATGCCGATAAATCCGACTTCCGGAATGTCCAGTCCTTCTCGAAGAAGATTGATCCCGACCAGCACATCAAAGTTGCCGAGACGCAAATTCCGAATGATTTCCGTCCGCTCAATCGTTTTAATATCAGAATGCAGATAACGCGTTTTGATGCCGGCTTCCGCCAAATATTCTGTCAGCTCTTCCGCCAGCCGTTTGGTCAGCGTCGTTACAAGCGCGCGGTCACCGCTTGCAATCACCTTGCGGATTTCAGAGATGAGGTCGTCCACTTGTCCTTTAATCGGCCGGACTTCGACAATCGGGTCAACCAATCCTGTCGGGCGGATAACTTGTTCGACGACTTGGGAAGATTGCTCGATTTCATAATCGCCGGGCGTCGCGGATACGAAAATCGTATGCTTCATATATTTCTCAAATTCTTCAAACCGGAGCGGACGATTGTCAAAGGCACTCGGAAGTCTGAACCCGTAATCGATCAATGATTTTTTACGAGCGCGGTCACCGTTATACATCCCGTGGATCTGCGGCAGCGTCTGATGACTTTCATCAATGACGACTAAAAAGTCATCGGGGAAATAATCAATCAAACAATACGGCTGTTCCCCGGGTTTTCTGCCGTCAAAATGCATTGAATAATTTTCAATTCCCTTGCAGCTTCCGGTTTCCTGAATCATTTCCATATCATAAAGCGTTTTTTGTTTTAAACGGTGCGCTTCGAGCATATCCAATTCGGGAAGGCGTTCCTCCAATTCAGACAAAATCTCTTCAATGGCGCGGTCTCGGACATCGTCCGGAACAACATAATGGCGAGCGGGATAAATGAAAAAGGAATCCATATCAAAATTTTTCGTGGCGTTCAGACCATTGATTTCGGAAATTTTATCAATTTCATTTCCGAAAAACTCGATCCGAATGATATTTTCATAATAACCCGGCATCACGTCAACGATATCTCCTTTGACGCGGAACCGTCCGGGAGCGAGGTCCAAATCATTGCGTTCAAACTGGCTGTCCACCAGCCGTCCGATCAAATCATTACGCTTCATGTGTTTGCCGACAGCGATTTCAACGCCCATTTGTTCAAACCGCTCCGGATTGCCGAGACCGTAAATGCAGGAAACGGAAGCGATGACAATAACATCGCGGCGGGAAACCAAAGAAGCGGTCGCCTCAAGGCGCATCTGTTCGATTTTCGGATTGATCTGCGAATCTTTTTCGATATATTGATCTTTGGCGGGAATATAAGATTCGGGTTGATAATAATCGTAATAAGAGACAAAATATTCAACGCGGTTTTCGGGGAAAAAATCTTTGAATTCGTTGTAAAGCTGCGCCGCCAATGTTTTGTTGTGCGCGATGACGAGCGTTGGGCGCTGAACGCTCTCAATCACATTTGCGATCGTATACGTTTTTCCGGAGCCCGTCACTCCCAGAAGCGTTTGAAAACGGTTGCCGCGGTCGACGCCTTCGGCTAATCGGGCGATGGCAGCCGGCTGAGAGCCTTTGGGCGTCATTTCCGAGATCAATTTAAACGGCGGAGAATCGCGCTTCCGCGTCTTAATTTCCAAATCTTTTTTGGGCTCCATGATTTCACGACACGCGTTTTTATAATTAATATAATTAAAGAATAAATTCAACTGAATTTTAAAATTATACACATGTCATATTAATCTTTAATGACCGATGCGAAAGTATTGTAAACCTTATATTGATTCGTTTTGGAGATGATTTAATTCGTCAGAAAGTCTTAAAAGAGGATGGCAAAGGTTTGTTACATCTTTGTTTTTCACTTAGTTTTATTCTAAAGATGAAAAATCAATAAAATTACATTAATTTGTATTTGGGATTTTGTTTGGAATTTTTATTGCACTTATAAGAATAATGGATTTAAATAAAAATCAAAGATAAATACATGATGACTTCTTCGCATCAATAAATCGGATATTAAACTTTCGATTTGTTTATATTGGAAAACTATGTATAATCATGAATGAATAATATAGAATTAAGAAATATGCTGAGGGGAGAAATCATGAGTTATTCCGAACGTAAAAAATTATACAAATCTCACGAAACAAAAAGAAATAGACCTTTGATTGCATATGTTACTTCAATAAGACAGAACATGTCAGCACAGATGGCAAGTGATGCGATTAGCACAATCATTGAACAAATAAATCAGATACCCCCAGCTCAAAAAGAACTTGATTTTTTAATTATTAGCAAGGGCGGCGACCCAATCTGATCTTTAGGT
>JAITUZ010000004.1 GCA_031286065.1 Candidatus Methanimicrococcus odontotermitis
ATCGGCTTCCGTGTTCTCAAATTGGATGACAGTAACATGAAAGATGTTTATTTTGCGGCAAGCGCGTATAAACAAAGTCAGCTTTTCGAAATGGAATCCAATATCAAAGGAGATCGTACTGATATGGATTTGCTTTACGGCTGTCTGCTGGATTGGGGGTTACCGCTCTCCATGCTGCATACGCATGAAAAAATTGACGGTGTGACGGTTCATACTTACAACAATGGTGATTTAATGGCGTGTTTCGCTGAAAAAATGAGTGAAGCGACTGTTAAAGAGATTGCCAAGCGTCAGCCTTCGCGCGTTGTGTTCAGAGACAGCAGCTTTTCAAGCAGTCCCGAGAAAATCAATGTTGAAGAAATCTTTAAGTTAATGGCACCCAAAACAGCTGTCAAAGTGATTTGAAATAAAAATGGATTTGAGCCGTTTATTATAAACGGAAAAACAAGATAATGGTTAAAGCGATTTGAATAAAAGGTGAATTTTAGATGAAAATCCAATTTAAACACCAAAAATTTCAGGCGGATGCGGCAAAGGCGGTTTGTGACGTTTTCACGGGACAGCCTTATCTGACGCCGACTTATATGATGGATAAAGGAATTCTTCCCAAAGGCCAAACAACATTTGACAAGGAGACGGAGTTTACGGGTTTTGGGAATCAGCAGATTGTGCCGCAATTGAATGATTCTTTGATTTTGGAAAATATTCGTAAAATCCAGAAAAATTTTCAGATTGATCCGTCAAAAGAATTGGAAGGGCATTACAACCTGACAGTTGAAATGGAAACGGGCATCGGCAAAACTTACACTTACATTAAAACAATGCATGAGCTCAACAAACATTACGGCTGGAGCAAATTCATCATCGTCGTTCCAAGCGTTGCCATACGCGAAGGCGTTTACAAATCCTTCCAAATGACGGAAGATCATTTTGCCGAAGAATACAGCAAAAAAATCCGCTGCTTTATTTATAGTTCGGCTCAATTGACTGAAATCGACAGATTCGCGTCCGACAGCGCAATCAATGTCATGATTATTAATTCTCAGGCGTTTAATGCAAGAGGCAAAGATGCTCGCCGCATTCATATGAAATTAGACGAATTCAGAAGCCGCAGGCCGATTGATATTCTCGCCAAAACAAATCCGATTTTAATTATTGATGAACCGCAATCCGTTGAAGGAAAAGCAACAAAAGACGGTTTAAAAGAGTTCAATCCGATGATCACGCTTCGATATTCCGCAACGCACAAAAAAGACAGTGTTTACAATATGATTTATCGGCTTGATGCAATGGAAGCTTACAACAAAAAGCTGGTCAAAAAAATATCCGTTAAAGGAATTACAGTGACAGGAGGAACGGCAACCGATGGGTACGTTTATTTGGAGAGCATTAATCTTTCAAAAGGAAATCCAACGGCAACAATTGAATTTGAAATTAAAGGCAAGAACAGTGTTCGCAGAGAACGGCGCACTGTCAGTGAAAACTATAATTTGTATCCCAATTCCGGTGAATTGGATGAATACAAACACGGATACACAGTTTTGAGAATTGACGGCAGGGACAGTTCTATCGAATTTACAAATGGCATTAAATTATTTGCAGGCGACATAATCGGTTCTGTCAATGAAGAACAATTGGGGCGAATCCAAATCCGTGAGACCATTCTTTCTCATCTCGAACGCGAGAAACAACTTTTCTATAAAGGCATTAAGGTTCTTTCTCTTTTCTTCATTGATGAAGTCGCCAAATATAAACAATACAACGAAGCCGGACAATCCTTGAACGGGGAATATGCCGGCATATTTGAAGAAGAATATGAATCAATCGTTGACCGGTTTATCAGCGAGGCAAAAGATTCCGGATATGCCGAATATCTGAAAACATCCATTGTTACTGATATACATGCCGGCTATTTTTCAATTGACAAAAAAAGCAATCGTATGATTGACAGTAAACTCGGCGACCGAAAAGAGAAGACTTCTGATGATATCGACGCTTATGATTTAATTATGAAAAACAAAGAACAACTGCTTGACCGGAACGAATCCGTTCGGTTTATTTTCTCTCATTCGGCTCTTCGGGAAGGTTGGGACAATCCGAATGTTTTCCAAATATGTACTTTAAAACAAAGTGGCAGCGATGTTCGAAAACGGCAGGAGGTTGGCCGCGGTCTTCGCCTTTCTGTAAATCAAAATGGGGAACGGATGGATACAAACGTATTGGGTGAAGATGTTCATAATATTAATGTCCTGACGGTTATCGCCAATGAAAGTTATGAATCATTTACCAAAGGAATTCAAAGCGAAATTGCAGAAGCCGTTGCTGATCGTCCGCAAGCCGTGACAGTTGATTTGTTTAAAAATCAAACGTTTGAAAATACTGCCGGTGAAAAACTAACGGTTGATTTCGAACTTGCTCAAAATATTTATGAGAGCCTGGTTGCAAACAAGTACATTAAAAAAGGTGTTTTGACGGATCAGTATTTTGAACACAAGAAGAACAGTGCCGTCGTCCTTGATGAAGAGATTGCCGAATTCAAAGCATCAATAATTTCTGTTTTAGATTCGATTTATGACAGCCGCACTTTGCAGTTTGAAGACGCGCGGAAAAACAACGTTGAATTAAAACCAAACGCTGACAAGCTGAGCAGTAAAGAATTTAAAGTCCTTTGGTCGAAAATCAATTCAAAATCGGTGTATGTCGTTGATTTTGATGAGCAGGAACTTATTGATAAAGCCATATCGGCATTGAATCGAAATCTCCATGTTTCTCAGGTTTTCTTTAATGTTGAAAGCGGCAGCATGGCTGACATAAAAGCCAAAGAGCAGCTTTTAGACGGCACCGCGTTTGCTCGCGAAACCCGAGAAACATATAAAGTAAAAGCGGCTGTGAATTCCTCTGTTAAATATGATTTAGTCGGAAAAATCGTTTCGGAGACCGGACTCACCAGAAAAGCGGTTGTCGGCATTCTGCAGGGAATCAATCACTCTGCCTTTGATCAATTCGTTTACAATCCGGAAGAATTCATTATCCAGGCCTCAAATCAGATCAATGAACAAAAAGCATCGGTCATCATTCAGCACATCGCTTACAATAAAATCGACTCTGTATATGATACGGTCATTTTTACGGAACCGACTTTGAAAGGGCAGCTTGGTAAAAATGCGGTGAAAACGAAAAAACACTTGTATGACCATCTTCTCTATGATTCTGAAAATGAACGTATTTTTGCCGAAAATATTGATGTCAGCAGTGAAGTTGCCGTTTATGTTAAATTGCCGAAAGGCTTTTACATCAATACGCCCGTCGGGAAATATAATCCGGATTGGTCTATTGCTTTCCACGAGGGAAAAGTAAAGCATGTTTATTTTGTCGCTGAAACGAAAGGATCATTATCTTCATTGCAGCTTCGTGACATCGAAAAAGCAAAAATTCATTGCGCTCGCGAACATTTCAAAGCCATCAGCACCGGTTCTGTTGTTTATGGCGTGATTGATAATTATGAAACATTGATGAATGAAGTTTTGATGAACGCTGTCATGCAATGAAATAAAAACCGTCATCTTTATAGAATATTTCAGGAACTTATTTTATAAAAATAATGTTCCATCCTTTCCCATTCAATTTTTAATTCCCTGAGCGACGCCTTCCGGAACCATATGTTCGGCAAGCTTCAATTTCTTTTCTTCCGGAATCGGCGTTGTCGCGCCCGCTTTGAAGTCATAGTGAACGACAACGGCTCTTCCGTATGTGCAAAGGCGTCCTTCCTGCCGGGCTTCATGATATACCGTAAATGATTTTGTGCCGATTTTTTCAATGTAAGTCCGGAGTTCAACATCAAATTCAAAAAAAAGTTCGCCGACGAAGTTGAAATCCGTGTATGCCATAATCAGCGGCCAAACATCGTGAGATAAATTCAAGTTCGGTTCGAATATGCGGAAAATCGGATTTCTTGCCATTTCAAACCAGCGGGCCAGGACGGTGTTGTTGATATGGCCGAGTCCGTCCACTTCTCCGAAACTCGGAGTCACTGTTGCTGTAAACATGGTCGTTCTAATTATATATATTCTATTTAAATCTATCACTCAGACTGTCCATCCACAACGATTTTCATGTTTTCTTCTGTCATGATAAACCGTGATGGATGTATGAAAATGTATTTAACATATAAACGGTTTTTCAGTTTGTCTCTTTTTTATCGCTGAGTCATGAAATCAGCGGCGGAGACAATCTGTACCTACTATAAAAAGAGGGGATTATATTATTCGAACATTTACGCTTCCTTGATACGACGCTCCGCGACGGTGAACAAACGCCGGGCGTGGCGCTCTCGACAGATGACAAATTGAAAATAGCAGTCGCTTTGGATGATTTGGGCGTTCACATTATTGAAGCGGGATCCGCCGTCACGTCCGAAGGAGAGCGTACGGCCATTAAAGCGGTTGCTGGTCTCGGACTGAATGCGGAAATCTGCAGTTATTGCAGAATGCGCACATCTGATATTGATTTGGCTCTTGAATGTGACGTTGATTCGGTTCATCTTGTTGTTCCGTCTTCCAATCTTCATATTGAAACAAAATTGAAGAAGGATATACGCAGTCGGCAGGACCGAGACGATGTCCTTCAAATGGCCGGCGAGGCGGCGGAATACGCGAAATCGCATGGCTTAATCGTTGAATTCAGCGCGGAAGACGCGTCGCGCGCGGATTTCAAGTTTTTGAAGGAACTTTATGCAAGCGGTGTCGCTCACGGCGCGGACCGTCTCTGCTACTGCGACACGGTCGGCATGCTGACACCTGAAAAGACGTTTAACATTTTTTCAGAGCTTGCGTTTGCCGCGGGCGCGCCTGTCAGTATTCACTGCCACAACGACTTTGGGCTGGCCGTCGCGAATACGGTTGCCGCTTTCCGCGCGGGCGCCGCCGAAGGCCATTTGACAATTAACGGCATTGGGGAGCGCAGCGGAAATGCCGCGTTGGAAGAAGTCGTTGTCCAGCTGGAGCACCTCTACGGCGTTCATACGGGCATTAAAACCGAAAATTTGTATCAAGTTTCAAGATTGGTCAGCCGTTTGACAAACATTCCGGTCGCTCCGAATAAAGCTCTTGTCGGCGGCAATTCTTTTACGCACGAAGCCGGAATCCATGTCCACGACCTTGTTAAAAATACGGCGTCGTATGAACCGATAATGCCGGAATTTGTCGGCAGGACCCGCCGCGTCGTTCTCGGAAAACACGCGGGCGCCAGTTCCATCGAACTCGCGCTGGCCGAACTTCGGCTGAACGCCAATCCGGCGCAGAAACAGGAAATATTTAAGCGCGTCAAAGAACTCGGAGACAGCGGTCATCACGTGACGGACGCTGATTTACAAACAATCGCGGAATCCGTTTTGGAGATCCACTGTGAGCCGACGGTGAAATTAAAGTCGTTTACGGCGGTTTCCGGCAGGCCCGCCATTCCGATGGCTTCCGTTATTTTAGAAGTCGGCGGCAAAGAGGCGGTCTGCGTTGACACGGGCGACGGTCCGGTTGACGCGGCGATTCGATCCATTCAGCGCGCGGTCGCTTCTGTCGGCGATATTATTTTAGAAGAGTATCATGTCGACTCCATCACGGGCGGAACGGACGCTTTGGTTGAAGTTACGGTTAAAATGTCCAAAGACGGTAAATCCATTACCGCCCGCGGCGCCCGAACCGACATCATCGAAGCGTCGGTCGAAGCGGTTATTAACGGCATGAATCGGCTTGTTTGAGTCGTCTTGTTTGAGCCGCGGAACTGTTTCAAATGCAAGGCCGTTTTTTAAAACGGCTTTTTTGATTTTTCAAGTCTCCATTGTTCACTTTTCCGCGTTCCTGAAACAAGCATTAAATATCATGCCTTAATATTCTGTCAGGAAAATATGTGCTGTTTCCACTTTGAATCGGCAGAGATATAAAATAAACAACAATTGCAAATCATTCGTTCAATCAAGAACTATTCAGAAAAGAATCAAGCCGGCGTTCCGGCTGAAAAGGAGATGCTGTTTTTAATGACAAAAAATTCCGCGGAGCAGATGAACGGCGCAAAAGCGTTCATCGAATCTCTCAAAAAAGAAGGCGTAGACACCATATTCGGATATCCGGGCGGCGTTTTACTTCACATTTATGACGAGATTTACGATTGCGACTTGCGGCATATTCTTGTTCGCCACGAACAAGCGGCTGCGCACGCTGCTGACGGTTATGCCCGCGCGACAGGTAAAACAGGCGTCTGTCTCGCGACATCCGGGCCGGGCGCCACGAATCTGGTGACGGGTATTGCGACCGCTCATATGGATTCTATTCCTATTGTCGCTTTCACCGGCCAAGTCACCAGTTCTCTCATCGGAAATGACGCGTTCCAAGAGGCGAACATTACGGGAATCACGCTTCCGATTACCAAGCACAATTATCTCGTTCAGAAAGCGGAAGACATTCCAAAAAGCATTAAGGAAGCTTTCTATATCGCGTCAACCGGCCGAGCCGGTCCGGTTCTCGTTGACATTACTAAAGACGCGACCATCAATGAATTGAAGTTTTCTTATCCCGACAAAGTCGAGCTGCGCAGTTACAAGCCGACGATGAAAGGCAATTCTAAACAAATTCAAAACGCGGCAGCCATGATCGTCAAAGCCAAAAAACCCGTCATTTACGCGGGCGGCGGCGTGATCGCAGCCAACGCGTCTTCCGAGTTATATAAACTGGCGGAGCTCGTCAGCGCGCCGGTCACAACCACGTTAATGGGCATGGGCGCGTTTCCGATGGACCATCCGCTTTTCATCGGCATGCCCGGCATGCACGGTACAAAATACGCCAACTTCAGCATTCAGGATTCCGACTTGCTTATCGCCGTCGGCGTCCGTTTCGATGATCGGGTGACCAGCAAGCTTTCGTCTTTCGCTTCCGGCGCGAAAATCATTCATATTGATGTCGATCCCGCTGAAATTTCCAAAAATATGGCGGTTGACCTGCCGATTGTCGGTGACGCCAAATTCGTTTTAGAAGATCTGATCCCGGCGGTTTCGGAAAAAATCATTTCAGGCAAAACAGCCGACTGGGTTAAACGTGTCGGCCAGTGGAAAAAAGAATATCCGCTCGCTTACAAAGATGACGGCACCTCGATTAAGCCGCAGTTTGTGATTGAGACGCTGTGCGAAGTCGCGCCTGACGCGATTGTCGCGACAGAAGTCGGACAGCATCAGATGTGGACGGCTCACTATTTTAAATTTAAAAAGCCGCGCAAACTCATCACTTCCGGCGGTCTCGGAACGATGGGCTACGGTCTTCCGGCGGCGATGGGCGCAAAAGCCGGTTGCCCCGATCAAGTCGTTTTCGATGTCGCAGGCGACGGCTCGTTCCAGATGAATTCGCAGGAACTCGCGACGCTCGTCACCAATGATATTCCGGTGATTTCCGTTATTTTGAATAACGGCTATCTCGGAATGGTCCGCCAGTGGCAGGAACTTTTCTACGACTGCCATTATTCTCATACCGATATCATTGACAGCGTCGACTTTGTCAAGCTTGCCGAAGCTTACGGCGCGCTCGGTCTGCGCGTTGAGAAGAAATCCGAACTCAAAGAAGCGGTGCAGACGGCCATTCAATCCGGCCGGCCGGCTGTTATTGATGTTCGCGTTGACCGCGGCGAGAACGTTTTCCCGATGGTTCCGGCCGGCGCGTCTATCAATGAACTGATCGATGAAAGAAAATACGGAGGCATCTGAAATGACGGATATACAATCTCATACGCTTTCTATTTTGGTTGAAAACCATTACGGTGTTCTGACGCGTGTCGCCGCGCTTTTCGCGCGCCGCGGCTACAACATCGACAGTCTGGCGGTCGGAAGGACGGAAGACCCCGATGTTTCCAGAATGACGATTGTCGTTTACGGCGATGACGCTGTTATCGAGCAAGTCATCAAACAGCTTTACAAACTGATTGAAGTCATTAAAGTCATTGATTTGAGCCAAGAAGAATATGTTGACCGCGAACTCGCGCTGATTAAAGTCGCCGCGACATCTGAAACGCGCGCCGAAATTCTTCAAATCGTTGAAATTTTCCGCGCCAAGGTCGTTGACGTCGGCTCCGGCACGATGATGATTGAAATCACGGGCGGCAGCGAAAAAATTTCAGCGATGGAAAAGCTTCTGCGTCCATTCGGCATTAAAGAACTGGCGCGTACCGGCAAAGTCGGTCTTTTGAGAGGACCCAAAGACACCGCCAAAGAAAAATAATTCGGAAAATGAATCGAAAGCTTAATGAGTTTTCATCATTTTTTATTTTTATTTCTTTTTGAAATTCCGTTTTGTTCATAATTTATTATTCATTATCAGGAGTCATAATATGGCACAAATGTACTACGACAAAGACGCAGATTTGAATGTATTGAAAGGAAAAAAGATCGCCGTCATCGGTTACGGAAGTCAGGGACACGCGCAGGCGATGAACTTGAGAGATTCCGGCCTTGACGTGGTCATCGGGTTGAGAAAAGGCGGCCGCAGCTGGAAAAAGGCTGAAGCGGACGGCATGAAAGTCATGGAAGTTCCGGATGCCGTTAAATCCGCCGACATCGTTCATATTTTGGCTCCCGATGAAGCTCAGTCTAAACTTTATTACGCCGAAATCGAGCCGAATTTGAAACAAGGCGCAGCGCTTTCTTTTTCACACGGCTTCAACATCCATTACAATCAGATCATGCCGCGCGCTGATTTGGATGTTTTTTTGGTTGCGCCCAAAAGCCCGGGACACATTGTGAGAAGAACATTTTCTGAAGGTATCGGCGTTCCCGGACTCGTTGCCGTTTATCAGGACAAAAGCGGCAGCGCCAAGAAAATCGGCCTCGCATTCGCGAAAGGTGTCGGCTGTACGCGCGCCGGCGTTTATGAAACCACTTTCAGAGAAGAAACCGAAACCGATTTGTTCGGCGAACAGGTGGACTTGTGCGGCGGCGCCGCCAGTTTAATGAAAGCGGCTTTTGATATTTTGGTTGAAGCGGGCTACCAGCCTGAAATGGCTTACTTTGAAACCGTTCATGAACTGAAGCTGATTGTTGACCTCATTCACGAAGGGGGTCTTGAAAAAATGTGGTTCTCCGTTTCCAATACGGCTGAATACGGCGGCATGACTGTCGGTCCGCGCGTGATCAACGCCGAATCCGAAGACGCCATGTATGAAGCTCTTGAACGTATCCAAAACGGCGAATTCGCGAAAGAATTCATTTTAGAAGGCATGCTCAATCATCCGGTTTTAAAAGCCATGGAACGCCACGAAAGTGAACTTGAAATTGAAATCGTCGGCAAGGAAATCAGATCCAAAATCCCGTGGCTCAATAAAGGAATTGATGACGATTAATTTCGTCATTCCTCTTTTATTTTATTTTATTTTATTTTATTTCTATATTTTTCGATAACGGCTGATTACTTTCACCGCGTTCCGCGTCTTTATATGTTTTTATGACTTATACTGTTTTAAAATCTGCATTAAAAAGCGAGTATTGCCGGTAACGGCATTGTATTTTTAATTCGGATTTATTCAAATAAAAGAGTGAAAACTATGGAAGCACCGAAATTCTCTGAATACACAGTATTTTGCCAATGCTGCGGCATGCCGATGGATGATGCGGACGAACTGAAAGGAACAGAAGCCGACGGAAACAAAAGCGACGACTATTGTGCTTATTGTTACAAAGACGGCGCGTTTACGGCGCCCGGCGCGACAATGGAGGAAATGATTGAGTTATGTGTTCCGCACATGGTTTCCGACAACGAAGGCATGACTGAAGAAACCGCCCGCGAAATGATGCGAAAATTTTTCCCCGAATTGAAGCGCTGGAAAAAATAAGTTATGAAGACCCGACTCCGGTCTTCATCTTTTTTAAAATGTTCCGAAAATCACGACGAAGAGCGCGATAATTACTGTGATTATGGTCGTAACGATCACGAACACAGTCAGCAGAATGAAGAGCCCGGCGAGTAATACGATCGGCCAGGTCAGAAAAATCAATATTTCTTTCAACGATGGATTTTTAATCGGCATCGTTTCCTTTCTCATTTTATCGGCATCGGTGTGCGCGTCATAAACCGCGAAAATCAAAACGGCAACAGGTATGAGCGCAAATATGAAGAAAACGGCGGCGGCAATCCATGCGGTGATGTACGCGATTTGAATGAACAGCCCCTTTTTAAACGCTCCATTATATATTTGACCGAGGCCCGGAAAAATGAAAGACAGAATCGCCGCAATAAAGGGGTCTTTATCGTTCATGAAATTCCGCGCTTTTTCTTCCATTCTGTCCGTGAAACTTTCGTTTTTCCATGTTTTTGAACCGCAATTCGGGCAATATAAATCCGAATCATTCATCGGTTTTCCGCAGTTTGCGCAATATGCCATTTTTTTCTTCCGATCCTGTTTCATTACATGGATTACACGGCAGCAATCGCAAAGAAGAAGAAAGATATGAATACGAATGCAAATATGATTACAAACGGGATCGCTATAAATCCGATAATTTCCCAAACTGTTGGCTCTTTATACGGCTGTTCTCCTCTGTTTATTTTTTCGGCTTCGGCGTAGGCGTCATACATGTTCCAAATCCAAATGGCAAGACCCGGGACGATTAAAAAAATCATTCCGACCGGGACGGCAATCATAAAGCCGATGCCTTTCCAGAACCGGCCGTTATAAACTTGACCGAGACCTGTGAAGAGAAATGATAAAACCAGCGCGAAAAACGCGCTTTTTGATTGATTTTCCTTGTTTTTCGGCATATCGCGGGGAGAGACCTGCTCGGCATGTATTTTTCGCCGTTGCTTCTTTCGGATTCTTTCGGATTCTTTCGTTTCGCATACGGGGCTTTGCTTCGGAACGGGCTTGCCGCAGTCGGAACAAACAACGGCGTTTTCCTTTAAAGGCTCGCCGCAATTTGAACAATAATTCTCTGTCATATTTTCCTCTTTTGTAATGTCATTTGATACGAATCTTTTTGTCTTTTCAACTCTTTTTTAATTCACTGTCCATATATTTAATATATTCTGAAATAACATTGGACGCTGTTCTGAAATAACATCGGCAATGGCTTGCAGTCTGAGATTTTTGAGTGATTTTTATGATTCGAAACGAAACCATTGACACAATTCTTTCCCGCCGGAGCGTTCGGAAATATTCCGCCGATCCGATTTCAAAAGATGAAACCGCGGCGCTTCTTAAGTGCGCCGGATTTGCGCCGTCCGGTTTGAATAATCAGCCGTGGCGGTTTGCCGTAATCGAAGATGAAGAAATCGGACGGCAGCTTTCAATGCTGACGCATTATTCGGACATCATCGCTTCCGCGCCGGTATTGATTGCCGTTTTTTTGGAAACTTCCTCTTCTTATCACCGCGAAAAAGATTTGATGGCCATCGGCGCCTGCATTCAAAATATACTTCTGGCGGCGCATTCGATGGGCATCGGAACCGTGTGGCTCGGAGAAATTTTGAAAAACAAAGAAAAAGTTTCTGAAATCTTGAAAACGCCGGACAATTTTGAATTAATGGCGGTGATCGCTGCTGGCCGTTCGAACGAATTTTCGCCGGGAACCGCAGACCGCAAATCACCGGATGAAACGACTTTTAAAATTGAATGAGCGCATGTCTTTTTGTAATGTTAACTTTTTCTTGAAATTTGGTTCACATTGAGATAAGTATAAATCATTTGTCTTTACTCAAACATCCTTATTCTAAAATAAAACAAGGTGTTTTTAAATATGAATGAAACAGCCGTTTCTCGAAAAATCATTGTTGATGTCAATAATGTCTATAAAACTTATTACTTGGGGCACGAAGAAGTTCCCATTTTAAAAGGCGTGAATTTTCAAATCAATGAAGGCGACTTTGTCGCAATCGTGGGTCCTTCCGGATCCGGTAAAAGCACGCTGATGAACCTGCTCGGCTGTTTGGACCGCCCGACTTCCGGCATCATCGCCGTTAACGGCCAGGATATCAATCAATTGGACGACAATGAGCTGGCGCGTTTGCGCGGCATGGAAATCGGTTTTATTTTTCAGCAGTTCAACCTCGTTCCGAGACTGACCGCTTATGAAAATGTGATGCTTCCGACTTACGCCAGCAAAAAAGAAGGCATTGATTATCCGAAAAAAGCCAAAGAGCTTCTTAAAATGGTCGGTTTGGAAGACCGCCTGAAACACAAGCCGTCAGAACTCTCAGGCGGCCAGAGTCAGCGTGTCGCCGTCGCTCGCGCTTTAATCAACGATCCGGCCATCCTTCTCGCCGACGAGCCGACCGGAAATCTGGATTCGAAAACAACAGAAGAAGTGATGAATTATTTCCGCGATCTGAATCGGAACGGCTCAACGATTATCATGATTACGCATAACAGTGAACTTGCCGTTCAAACTGACCGCGTGATTACAATACGCGACGGTCAAATTACATTGGACGTGCCGGCCGCTGAGTATGTGCAGTATCTCAAAGACACGCAGATGGCTGTCATGGAACAGCGGGCAGCGCATGAAACCAACGGATAAAGCGGTCAAAGAGTCGAGCCGCCGCTGTTTCCTTTTTATTTATTTCTTGATTCATTCGCCGGCGTCAAAATACAGCGCCATGATGTAATCATCCATGAAAAAATGCTGACCGATATCGGTCACAGCTTCTTTTTCAATCTCAAAGCCCTCTTTTTTGTAAAATTCGATTGAACCCGAATTTCCTTTATTGACAGTAAGCCAAAGACACGGCCGATCCTTTTTTGAAGCGGCGGATTTCAAATTAGAGGCACGGATCTCTTTTTTTGAGAAATCCAGCGAAAACGCGACGAGCATTTTTGCGATCCCGCGTCTTCTGTATTCTTTTTTGACGTAAATTTTGCTGATGAAGACGCCTCTTTCATCCGGACACAGTGCCAAATATGCCGCCTGTTCTCCGCCGCCTTCAAGAAACGCCGCGAAATAATTGTAATTTTTTTCTTTTATATCATTTTTGATTCTTTCAGGCGATTGAAAGACGCGGATCATATATTCTGTCTGCGCCGCGCCGATAAGCGGTGTGTAATGCTCTGTCCAAATCTCCTCCGCCAGCGCGGCAACGGCTTTGATCTCTTTATCCGTTTCCAGTTTTTTGATTTTAAAAGTCATGCTTCTCCGATTTTATATCTCTTCGATTTTTTATACTTTTTTGGTCAAGAGTTCTTTTTTATATTTTAACTGTTATTAGATAGTTATTTATTTGTTGATTGTAAACATCTTCAAAAATCAGGTAAACATTAGAACTCCGGCAGCATTTCAAACGCCGCGGCGTTTTAATTTTTGTTACAGGTGAATCATATGTCAAAAAAAATATTCAAATCAGCGCTTCGGCTTTTTGTCGCCGCCATGCTTCTACTCTCGATCTTCTCAGGCGTTTCATCGGCGGCGGTCGGTTTAAAAATTACGCTGGTGGACCAAACACCCTACCCCGCGCAGCCCGGACAGCAAATCCGTTTTTGGATCCAAGCTGAAAATATCGGCGACGGCACTTTAAATGACGTTACGATCCAAGTCGTTTCCGACGGCGTTTTTTCTGCGTCTTCTTCGGAGTCTTCAAAAAATTATGACAACATCTACGCCGGCACCAAAGTTTATCATGAATTTATCATGTATGTCGCAAGCGACGCTCCCGACGGCCCGCGCGAGTTAACGGTCCGGTACAGAACAAACAATACAACCATCTGGGTCGAAGAAAAGTTCACGGTGAATATCGGCGGCATTGTCGATACGAACAACCGCGGCACGCTTATTATTGAAAACGTTTCTGCCACTCCCGAAGTTTTCATGCCGGGAGACGAAGGCATCATTTGGGTGACATTGAAAAACAACGCGACCAATCAAACCGTTTCCACATCCGACAGAAGCGTTTACATGACAAACGCCAGGATCCAGTCCGCCGATTTGTATTCCAAAGACAATATCATTGTCAGGAGCGAAGCGGTCAATGATCTCGGTCTCATCGCCCCCGGGGACACGATTCGTATTCCGTTCCGCATCAGCATTCCGGAAGACACGCCCGCCGACACGTATCTTTTAACATTAAACATCACCGGCAGCTCTTATGAGTATAATATCAAAAGAAATATTGAAATCAAAGTCGACTCTTCCGGCATCAAAGCCATCCAATCCAAAGCGGCTGTCATGGGAGCTTCCGGAAAAACAATTGAAATCGACATTGTCAATTATCATCAGGGAACGCTTCGCGGCGTTTCTATTGTTCCGGCCGCAGAAGGCATGTCCTTTTATCCGACCGAGTATTTTATCGGTGAAATGAAGCCGGATGACTTGTATACGGCGAAATTCAATATTACGCAAAGCGGCGCCCCCTCCGATTCTAAAAACGGTTCCGGCGGTTCGGATGTTGAGTTCAAAGCGGTTTATTACAACGGCGACAATTCTCATGAAGACAGCGTCACGCTTGATGTCGGTTCCATGGCTCCGGCGCAGTCTTCCGGCGGGATTTTCACTTATGCTGTCTATTTGATCATCCTTCTTTTAATCGCGGCTGTCGCCGGTCATTTCTATCTCAAGAAAAAGAGAGATATGTCTCTGATTGGCTGGATGAAAGTTCAAAAAGCGAACATTCAGGCGAAGCGGGCGGCCAAAAAAGGCAAAAAACAGACCTAAACGAAAAACGAATGATTTTGAAAAATCGTCAATCGCGAACCGTTCCCGATGAATTCGGGGGCGGTTTGTTTTTTAAATTATTTTTAAAACTCTTGTCAACATTTTCGGTTGTTTAAATGATCAGTTTATCCCATTGTGTTTCCATGGCCGCTGCCAGCTTAAAAAGCTCCAAACTGCGTTCGGGCTTAACGGCGCTCGGCATTATTATCGGCATCGCCGCCGTTATTACCACTTTTACGCTCGGCGACAGCATGAACGGCTATGTCAATTCCCAAATGGATCAAGGTCCGCCGTTCATTGAAATTTATTCCACAAAAGAGCGCGTTTTTTACGAGCAGCAGGCTGAACTTGTCGCAAACGCGCCCGGCGTTGAAAGCGTTGCCATCGAATGGGGCGCGACAGGGGCGGTTCGCTTTTCAAATGAAGAGCAGAACATCTCAGTCATCGGCACGAATGAGAGTATGGCCGACGTCATGGAAATGAATTTCACGGCCGGCCGTTTCTTTACGAATAAAGATTCGTATGTCGCCGTCGTCGGGAAAAATATCGCGGAAGATTCTTTCCGAAATGAAATCGGAGTTCGGAGTTCGATCGATATTTCGATTTACAACTATGATACAAAGACGTATGTTACCGAATCTTTTCAAGTCATCGGCATTGCCGGTAGTGATTCTCAATTGGGCTATTCTTACGGGCAGAGTTCCGTTCTCATTCCCATTCAAACGATGCAGCAGATGTCCGGACGGACGGATTTCAACGCCATGACGGCTGTCGTTGACGATGTCGGTTCGATCAATGAAACGGAAGATGAAATCAGGCGCCGCTTAGCCCGGAATTTAGGCGTTTCTGAAAGAGATTTGGACGATGAAAGCCAAGTCCCGTTCGTGACGTACAACAAAATCGAAATGCTTGAACAGTTCCAAAGTTTAACGTCAACGCTTCAGTATTTCCTTGTCGGCATCGGCGGCATTTCTCTGATTGTCGGGGCCGTCGGCATTATGAATATCATGATTGTCACCGTGACGGAACGCACCAAAGAAATCGGAACGCTCAAAGCGCTCGGGTATTCGGCAAAAGATATTTTGATGATGTTCGTTGTCGAATCGATTATTATCAGTGTTCTCGGCGGCGTTATCGGAACGTTTGCCGGACTGCTGGCGGCGTACGCGCTGACATCTTTACTTGGGGTACCGATGGCTTTTCCGTACTCAAGTATCTTGGTTGGCGCCGGGCTGTCTGTCTGTGTCGGCGTGCTGGCCGGCGCGCAGCCGTCGTACCGCGCCGCTCAAATGAATCCGGTTGACGCATTGAGGGATTTGTAATGATGAAGGAGGTGAAATGATGATCGATCTCACTTACGGCGTGACGATGGCGGTTGCCGGTTTAAAAAGTTCCAAGCTGCGTTCCGGATTGACGGCGCTTGGCATCATCATCGGCATTGCGGCGGTGATTGCGACGCTGGCGCTCGGCAGCAGTTTCGGCGATTATTTCAGCAGCGAGATCGACACCAGCGGATCCAATTACATCGCGATTGAATCATTTAAAGAGGATTTGCTTCATGATCCGCAAATCGATGTCATCCGCAATTCTAAAGGCGTTATTGATGTTTCGCCGTTGATCGACGTGACAGCCGACGTCGAATTTATGGGGGAGACGAAACCGATTGAAATCTACGGCGTGACGGAGGATTATCAAACTGTCACGTCGGTCGCTATCGAAGAAGGCAGTTTCATTACCGACAAAGATTCTTTTATGGCCGTTATCGGACACGATACGGCTGTCGATGAGTTTCGGAACGAAATCGGCACAGGCTCCCGAATCACGATAACCGTGAAAAATGAAAATGATGAGGATGTCACGCAAACCTTTACGATCAAAGGCGTCATGGAAACGCCGGCATCACTGATTACCATCGGTTCTTTCAAGACGATTTATGTGCCGATTGAGGTTTTGCAGGACATGACGGGACGAAATTTCTATAACAGCGTTTACGCAACGGTCGAATCGATGGAGATTATTAATGAAACCGAAGAAGAAATCAAATTGAATTTGATGCGGAATTTGGGAATCTCACAGCGCGAATCTGATAACAGAAGCGCTGTTCCGCTTTATTTCATCAATCAAGCGGATTTGATTGAAGAAGTGAACCGTATGGTGTCAACGATCCAATACTTTTTGCTTGCCATTGGCAGTATCTCATTGATTGTCGGGTCTGTCGGCATTATGAATATCATGTTCGTCACGGTGACTGAAAGGACCAAAGAAATCGGAACTCTCAAAGCGATCGGTTATACGTCCAAAGATGTTTTGACTCTTTTTTTGATTGAATCCGTTATTATCAGCGGTATCGGGGGTTTTATCGGCGCGATGATCGGCTTGACCATTTCATATGCCGGCGCCGTTTTGCTCGATATGCCGGCCGCTTTTCCGCTCAGTATGCTGTTTCTCGGGGTCGGCATTTCCGTTGTCATCGGCGTGTTCGCCGGCGTTTATCCGGCGCTGCGCGCGGCAAAAATGAATCCGGTGGACGCTTTGAGGACGGCCTGAAATCCGGGGGGGGTCCCAATTCCGCTTTTGAAAAATCAAACGACGTCCTGATTTTTTTGCAGGAATATTTATGAGCAATGACGTAATTTTCTCAAAAATATATTAATTGTAAAAAGTATTGACCACGGTCAAATACAGATAAAGAGATGATGCCGTTTGATCAGTCTGTCCCATTGTTTTAAAATGGCGGCCGCCAGCTTGAGAAGTTCCAAGCTTCGATCGGGTTTGACGGCTCTGGGCATCATTATCGGTATTGCCGCCGTTATCGCGACTTTTACGCTCGGCAGCAGCTTTACCGGCTATTTTACGGAGCAATTGGACACGCAAGGGTCAAATTATATCGTTGTCGGCGCTTCCATGCCGAATCTTTTTTATGACGCGCAGATGGACATTGTCAAAAATACGCCCGGAATCACCGGCGTTTCGCCGGAAGTGTCACAGACGGGCTTAATCACATTCGCGAATGAAGTGAAAAATCTGTCCGTTCTCGGGACGCAAGAGCACATGATTGAAATTCTGTCATTGCCGGTATATGACGGGCAGATGTTTTCCGATACGGATTCTTATGTCGCGGTTGTCGGGAAAAATATTTCTCAAGAGGAATTCCTCAAAGAAATCCCGCTTCGAAGCACGATTGAAATTACGCTTTACAATGAAATGAAAAAAGAATATGTCACGGAGTCGTTTAAGGTCATCGGCATTCTGGGTTCTGATGAAGGCAGCTTGATTACGGGCGGCAGTGAAAATACGATTGTCGCGATTCCTCTGCGCGTTTTTCAGGAAATGACAGGGGAGATGTCTTATGAAGAGATTTACGCCATGTCGGATTCCCGTGAAGACATCAACGAGACCACCAATGAAATCAAAAGACGGCTGGCGCGCAATTTGGGCGTTTCTGAGCGTGACTTGGACGATGAGGAAAAAATTCCGTTTATGACGATGAATCAGGCGGAGATTTTGGAACAGGTCAGCAGTTTGACGAGCACATTACAGACATTTCTGCTGGCCATCGGCGGCGTTTCACTGGTTGTCGGGGCTGTCGGTATCATGAATATCATGATCGTGACGGTGACGGAAAGGACGCGTGAAATCGGGACGCTCAAAGCGCTCGGCTATTCTTCCAAAGATGTTTTGATGCTTTTTGTGATCGAATCGATTATTATCAGCGCGATCGGCGGACTGATTGGAACGATTATCGGTCTGATTATTGCTTACATCGGCGCGAATCTGTTGGGGCTGACACTGTCCGTTCCGCTTTCCGGCGTTTTGATCGGCGTCGGCTTGTCTGTCGCGGTCGGCGTTTTGGCCGGCGCGCAGCCGTCTTACCGCGCCGCGAAAATGGATCCCGTTGAAGCTTTGAGAGATATTTGAGGCGTTTAGAAAATGATCAGTCTTTCCCACAGTACAAAAATGGCGGCCGAAAGCTTAAAAAGCGCCAAACTGCGTTCCGGATTAACGGCGCTTGGTATTATTATCGGTATTGCCGCCGTTATCGCCACCTTTACGCTCGGCGCCAGTTTCGGCGCGTATTTCTCTGATCAAATCAGTTCCAGCGGTTCCAATTATGTAATGATTATCTCTCATAAAGAAAATTTGTTTTTTGACCGGCAAGTCGATGTTGTTCGAAACACGCGCGGTGTCGACGCGGCTTCGCCGGTTTTGTCGGCAACGGGCGCCGTCACATTTATGGGCGAATCTAAAAATTTCTCAATTTACGGCGTTTCAGAGGCGTATGAAGAAATCAGCGCGCTTCCGATGTATGACGGGGTTTTTATCACGGATCAGGAGACGTCTGCCGCAGTCATCGGTAAAAATATTTCACAGGACGAGTTTAAAAATCAAATCTCAACGCGCGGTTCGATCCAAGTGACGGTTTATAATTCTCTCACTCAGGAAAATGTCACGCGGACTTTCAGCGTGAAGGGCATTGCCGGATCGAATCAGTCCAATATCATTCAGGGAAGCGATTACAACACGGCAGTTTATGTTCCGCTTTCCGCCATGAAAGAAATGACCGGCAATTCGGATTACCGCATGATTTTTGCCATGGCCGAATCCAATGAAACGGTTCAAGAGGCGAATGATGAAATCAAAAAAAGCCTGGCCCGCAATTTGGGCGTTTCTGAGCGGAATTTAGACAATGAGAATCTGATTCCTTTTTCAACGATGAATCAAGCTGAAATTCTGGAACAGGTCAGTTCCATGACACAGACATTGCAATTGTTTTTAATTGCGATCGGCGGCATTTCACTGGTTGTCGGCTCTGTCGGCATTATGAACATCATGATTGTGACTGTTACTGAACGGACAAAAGAGATCGGCACATTCAAAGCGCTCGGCTATACGTCAAATGATATTTTGCTTCTGTTCATTATCGAGTCCGTCGTCATCAGCGTCATCGGTGGCGCGGCCGGAACGGTTTTGGGCCTGATTATTTCCTATGTCGGCGCCTTCTTTTTAGGAATCGCGCTGTCTTTGTCTTACGGCGCCATTGCCGCGGCCATCGTCATCTCGATTTTTATCGGAATCTTTGCCGGCGTTTATCCGGCGAAGCGGGCGGCGGATATGAATCCGGTCGACGCGCTTCGAACCGTCTGATTCTGAAAAAGGGCTCAAATCCTTGTTTTCAAAATCAAAGCAGATTCTCGGCTGTTTTCCATGATTTTCGGACATAATCAGGAAAATCGCCGTGCTCTTTTGCGTAATTCTCTAAAAACAATTTTGTTTTCGGATCGGACGGGTAGCCGCTTCCAAAATCCGCTTTCTCTTTTTTCTTGATTTCTTCAATCAATTCGTCACGGCGCGTTTTCGCTAAAATGGAGGCGGCTGAAACGACGGGGCTGATCGCGTCTGCTTTATGTTTTGAAATATATTCTATTTTATCCGCCCGGTCTTTGAATTTTTTGCCGTATTCATCGTGAACGCGGCGGGCGAACCGCTCTTCTGAAACGTCGGCCGCGTCTAAAATGACGATATTGAACATTTGATCTTCGGCGGCAGACAGCTTTTCCATGACTTTTGAAAAGCAAAGAACCATGATTTCATTCATTGTCATAATTTTTCGCAGGTCATCGATTTGCTTCGGCTCGACTTCATAAACATACCAAGACGCCGCGTATTTTTTAATGGAAACCGCCAGTTGCTCTCTTTTTTTCGGGGAAAGTTTTTTAGAATCGGCAACGCCCAAATTTTTCAGTTTCTTTTCCTGCTCGGCCGTCGCGCAGACGCCGGCAACGCACATGGGGCCGATAACCGGCCCTTTTCCCGCTTCATCAATTCCGAGTTTTATTTCCGGCATTTCTTTTTCTCCGATTTTAATGCGTTTGCTGCAAAAACTATGTTCTTTTCTTTTATGTTTTATGGTTTTTATCCTTTCGGCTCGGCAATTTTAATAGGAGAACGTTCATTAGAACTTTTATGACCCGCATCATTCCGGAAACTGAGCGTTCAAACGAACCGCTTGATACTGAAAATATTATCCATCATCCGGATATGGAGCGTGCGAATGAATGGGTTGTGACGGAATATGAAATTCCGTCGCGCAAGATCTGTATTTTTGTGCCGTGTTCCAAGAAAAAGCCGTATCATACGAGTCCTTCTCATCAGAAATTTGATGAAGTCATTTATTCCCGACTGGACGAAGAAGATGTCCATATCGTCACTTTCGGGACCTGCGGCGTTGTTCCCAGAGAATTGGATGTTGAATATCCTTTCATGAATTATTCTTTCATGATGGGGCAATGCAATGTCGCGAAAGTGAAGCGCGATTTCTTAAAAACAGAAATCAAAAGGATTTCCGAGTATTTAGAGCGGACAAAAGATAATTATGAATACAGGATCGCTTACTGCATCGGCGATTTTCGGGAAGCGATGACAAAAGCCGCCGAACAAACCGGAATTTCCGTCGTCATTGTTCCGCGTCTTGAAACGATTGAGCGCAATATTCAGCCGAATAAAAAATTCATTTATAACAGTTTATCCTGTTCCGATTATTTGTCGGATTTTGCCGATGCCGTGTCGGAAGCGGCGGCGCAGACGCATGTATTTTTAAAAGAACCGGCCTTTTCAAAGCCCGCTGAGTCTGCCGAAACTCAATCCGAAAATGATTCGGATGATTCGGAATGGTACGAATCTTAAAATCGTTGATTTAAATGACTGTGGTATATTATTATAACAGCTCTATAATTTCTGTTTTTCTTCGATTTATTTCACTACTTTTTAATTTTGTTGCCGAAATGTTCAAATCTTTTTACGATTATATTATCTTGTTTCGATGAAATTTATTTCCTGGGGTGTAATTTTTAAAACAGTTCAGTATAGAGGTTGTATAATATGAAATCATGCTTAATTGACACAATTTTCCTTTCTGACAAAAGAAAGAATTTGCTTCTTCTTTTGCTTGAAGGGCCGCAATCGTCAGATAACATTAAAGATAAGCTGGGTGTCAATTGGGGCGCGATGATCCCTCAAATTAAAAAACTGGAGGAATGGGACCTTATCGAAAGTAAAGACCGCGTTTATTATCTGACCGATATGGGACATTCCATCGCAAATAATTCCAAACAGCTTTTAAATATTCTTTGCGTTTATGAAAACAATCAAAAGTATTGGTCAACGCATGACTTGTCGCGCATTCCGGAATCCCTTCGCGACAGTATCGGGGAACTCGGTCCGTGCAAACTGCTTGAATCGGATTTGGCGCATGTTTTTGACGCAAACAAAGAGGTTGTCGAAGCAATGATTGACGCGACATTCTGCATCACGCTTTCCAATTTCTTCCAGCCGCAGTATAATAAAATGTATAATACCATGATCAAGAACGGCTGTGATTTGACGCTGATCTATTCTCAATCCGTTTTTGACAGGATCTTGTCCGAATATGTTTATGACGGAACTTCCGAGTCGGATGATATTAAGTTTTTAGATTGGAAAAATACAAAATTCTACGTTATTCCCGACGGTCTCGGAATTACGGAAATTTCAATAACAAACGACATTGTTCTTCTCGGCTTGTTTGACAAAGACAGCCGATTCGACTCTCGATATATTCTGAGTTACGGCAAGCGTTCTTGTAAATGGGGAATGGATCTTTTCAATTTCCTGTCAAAAGAAGCCAAACGAATCGAAACAAACGCCAAAGACTGATTTTTTTTCAGTCCCGTCAATTTTGTTTCTGATCTTTTTTATTCGATTCCTTCCGTCAGTAGTTGGAGACATTTTTCCAAATCTTCGGGCGTGTTGACATTCATTGCCAGCCTCGGATCGTCAACAATGTAATTATAATCCGGCTGCTCGTTGTCGATGTCTGATGTGTCCAAGATGTTGATGCCTGTCGGCACGATCAATTTTGTATTTTTATGAAACACCGTGTCCGGCCGGATCCCGATTTTTTTACAAAGCGCGATCGGCACGTATACAGACATTGCCGGCTCATCGCACGTTTCATATTTTTTCAGAACATCTTCAATAATATCGGAGCGGACGAGCGGCAGATCGCACATGACGATGATTGCGGGCCCGACGAATTTCGCCGTTTTGATGGAGTAAATCATATCTCCGACGTAATTGCCTTCGGCCGCTTCAATCACTCGGATTTCCGGATAATTTGATTCAATCAGTTTCTTCGTCTCGGGCGTCGCCTGCGTGACGGATACGTGAATCTTTCCGATGCCTTCAGCTTCCTGAAGCGCGGCGATAATGTATGAAATCAGCGGTCTGCCGTTTAATTCAATACAGGATTTTTCGCCGCGCCCCATGCGCTGCGCCAATCCGCCGGCCATAATCAAAGCGTCCAAATCATCCCTCCGTATAAATAGTAAAGAATCACGGCAACGGCCGCAATCGTTATGATCCTTCCGACTTCATTGGCGGTTCCGATGCCGTCGCCGTTTAATCCTTCAAAGTGGCGGTTGCTTATTTTTAATATCACGAGGGCGGCAATCGTTGAAATCAGAAGCGCGGCGAGACCGATGAGTCCGAGCAGCGCGGCTGAAACAAGCGTTGTAAAGATGAAGCCGATAATGAAATTTTTGCGCGTGCCGCCGGCAATCGTCATCGCGCCAAGTCCTTCGCTGAACGATTTGCCGAACGCCGCGATTGTCAGCATGGCCTGCTTGCCGTTCGTTTCGGCGGCAATCATCGTCAAAGCGATCAAAAACGCCGGTGTCAGCGCCTGCGCGAACGAGACGCCGAGACCCTCAAGGCCCGGGATGATTAATCCCGTCAAGCCGATCACTATTATTTTTAAATCTGTTCCCGTTCCTGCCGTGACGGTTTCAAGTGTCGATAAAGACGCGTAGAAGGACAGCATTAAAAGGACGGCAAAAGCCGCGCCGCCGATTCCCAATGCCATATCTTTCAGCGCTTTTCTTTTCTTTTCCAAAGAACCGTGCGCCGTCATGCCGTCTCCCATATCGGCGATGCCGTCCAAGTGGTTGAACCAAATAATTCTGTATACGGCAAGCATGATCGCGATAATTGTCAAAGGGGACGGCAGGATCATTTCGGCGGTAAACGTGACGGCGCCGATTAAAACGCCGAGGCAGAACCCGACAATCGGATACATGTAAAGGCGTTTCATTAAGGCTTCAATGCCTTCCATGGTGATGCCGACAGGAATAACGGATAAAAATCCGAATCCCGCTTTGAACGCTTCCCGAATCGTCATTTCTTTTTCTCCGACAGCGCGCGTGAATACATGTTGGCCGAAACGCCGCCGAGCAGCCCGCCGATAATGTCGTCCATGAACATGCCCAATTCTTTTAAAATGCCCGGTTTGTTTTTGTCAAAGCGGACGAATTCAAATTTACCTTTGGTGCCGCCGATGTATTCGGCCGCGGCTTCGCCGAGGATTTCGTCGGCAATGATAAATGACAAGTCCTGTTCATACGATTTTTTGCTGAGGCCGGGAAGCGCGCCGTTTTTTCCTTCTTTTTCCAAAAGGAGAGCGGCATAAATCAAAAGCTGAAGATTCGGGTCCTTGACGGCTTCATCAAATTCTCTTTTAAATACAGCGCGCGCTTTTTCTTCGGTTTCGATTCCGGGATGCGGCACATAAAATTCCATCGCGGTATTTTCTAAATCCGTATAGGAGATGCCGAAGTCTTTTAAAAGATCCATGATGTTTCTTGAAGCTTCTTCCTCTATGCTGTCCGGCTGCTCCTTTTTGAAACCGTCCTCTATGTTTGATAATTTCACTCTTCTCCCCCTCTCTGATCCGATTTCTTTCTGAATATCGGTTTTCTTTTATTTCTTTTTTCTCCGTTTTTTCATTATACGAATGACGCCGCGTGCCAAATCAAGCCGATTGCCAAAGCGCCGGCAGCGGCGGTGATGACGGAAGTTATAATAATCAGAATCGAAACGCGTGAAATGTCCTGCGGTTCCGGCTCTCGGAAGTCATTTCCAATCACGTACGTGTCCGGCTTTTCAAATCGGATTTGAAGCGCGCCTGCCGCCGCCGCCATCGGCCATCCGGAATTCGGCGACGGCGTTATTTTATTTTCTTTTCCGGCCAGCTTTAATCCGCTGACGGGTTTCATTTTTTCAAGACCCGCGCTCATCAGATTTGATACGCCGGCGCCGGCGGCGATAAATATCGGTGAAAGCCGCGCCGGGATCCAATTCAAAACATCATCGAACTTGGCGGAAAACCAGCCGAGATGAATATATTTTTCAGTTTTGTAGCCGACCATCGAATCAAGAGTGCTGGCCGCTTTAAAGAGATACGCCGCGGGAAGCCCGAATGGGCCGAACACAATATAAAAGAATACCGGCGTCAAAAGCGCGTCCACATAATTTTCTGAAATGGATTCCGCAACAGCCGATATGATCCGGCTTTTGTTCAAGTTTGACGTGTCGCGGCTGACGTATGCGATCAATTCCTATCGGGCGGCCTCAATATCCGTGTCCAGTTTTTCCCGGATTTTTTCGGCCGGCCGGACCATGCATTTGATTGCGAATGTCGCTTTCAGAAATACGGCTTGAATCACGATGCCGCCCGCGTAAGGCATACGGCTGTCATGCGCCGCTAAAACGATAAGAACCGCCATCAAAACCGTGGAACAAATGACGGTTAAAGCCATCAGCGTTCCGTAAATTTTCCGATGTTTTTTCGGCGCTTTGGCTTTTAAAAATCCGATCAGCTTTCCGATCCAAACAACCGGATGAACTGCCGCGGGCGGCTCTCCGAACACCAAATCTATCAAAACGGCCAAAAGAAGAACAAGGATCAATTCTGCCGGCGCGTATGTAAAAGCCGCCGAGAAATATTGATACAGGGGTGTCAGCATTTGGAATAATTCTATAACCATTAACCTCTCTCCGGCAGAATTAAATCTGAAATCTTGAACGAATTCATGATTTTTTTTAGGTTTCTTTTCTCTTTTTAATGTCGTTTTCTTCTTTGATTTTCCGGCATAACGCGAGAACATGTTCGGCGTCTTTTTCCTCCATGATCGGGAGGATCATTTCGTTCCATTCCTTTTTCAGTATTTCTTCCGTTTCTCCTTCTTCCATTAAACCTTCCATCATCTTTTCAACAACGGACGGAATGTGCGGAATATAGCAGCCTGCGCAGCTCCAAACTTGGCCGCCTTTGGAACTTTGAATGTATTTGCCGCCGCCTCTGTCATCTTTGCACGGGTAGAACGGACAGTAACAGAAAGTACAGTCCTGGCTGTCAAAATGGCACGGGTAATATTCGCACGTCTCCCGTTTGTTCTGCTGAAGTCCGCGTTTATGCGTCGTCAAAGCGGATTTGAGTTCGTTGTCGGCGAAATCTTTCGCCCATTCGTCAAAAACGATTGAAATCGTTTTGATGAATTTTTCATTTTCGGGGCGGGTGCGGACAGCGATTCGAATATAGTCTTCGCCGAGGCCGCGGAATGAAATGCAGTTGCGGACCAATATGCCGTTTTTGGCAAAACGCTCCGCGAGTTCGGTGGATTTGATCGTTCGCTCGCTGATGTCGATCAGCAGAAAATTCGTGACGGCGGCTCCCGGCTTGAATCCCCAGATCTTTGAGAGCTCTTCTTTTAAGAAATTCGCCTCTTTTAATATCAGCTCTCGGGATTTTTTCAGATAATCGCTGTTGACGCCGCCGTCCATTTCCATTAAAGCCGCGCCGACATTTTCCTGAAGCGGGCTGAGGTTCCACGAGAGGCGGGCGCTGTTGAGCGCTTCGGCGATTTCCGGATGCGCCGCGCCGAAGCCGAGGCGGATCCCCGGAATTTCAAAGCATTTGGTCAGCGACCGCATGACAAACACGAATTTGCTGCCGGCGGCCAAGTCGCACACGGATTGCCGCGGGTCGGCAAGTTCAATAAAAGCTTCGTCCACGAACAAAACGGTTCCGGCCGTTTCACATTTTTCAGCCAGCCGAATCAGTTCTTCGCGCGTCCGGAGATCGGCGGTCGGGTTGTTCGGATTACAGATAAAGAGGATTTTCGAGCCGAGGTTCGTTAATTCTTCGGCGGTGATCGTTTCAATTTTTTCCTGCGGGAGGTAAATGATTTCAGCGTTCTGAACGCGGCACTGAATTTCGTATTCGCCGAATGTCGGATACGGGATAATGACTTTATCGCCGTCATTTAATACGCATTGGCAGAACAAGCGGATGATTTCAGTCGACCCGTTTCCGGGAATAATATTTTCCTTGGTCAGGCGCGTGCCGGAAGAAATCCCCGAGTTTAAAAATGACGCGGCCGCCTCTCGGAATTTTAAATACCGGTTGTCAGGATAATTGTAAGATTCGGGATATGACGCGGCCGCCAATTTCATAAAATCCTGTCCGTACTCGGGCAGGTCAAAAGGTGTTTTAAAAGGATTGAGATTGGCGCTGAAATCCAATATTTCATTTTCAGCGATGCCGTATTTTTCCGCGCTTTCTTTGATTAAGCCGCCGTGAAGGCAGCCCTGAAATGCTTGTATGTGTTTTTTCAGCGGATTTGACGGTTTATTTGTCATGGAATCTTTTCTAAATTGGATTTTAACATATATTAAGCTGTTCGTTTCGATTCAGTTTTTTTGTTTTATCGGGAGCACGCTTTCTAAAATCCGGATACGTTTTAGTCTGTTTTTCTTTATACTTCATTCTGACAGCTAACTCTATATTTCAATTGTTCCTTTTTGAATTTATGGCTCAATTTTTCGGCATCGCTTCCGATATTGACGGAACGCTTACTCATAACGACCGCCGTCTGTCCGCCGGCGCTTTATCGGCGGCGCATTCTCTGTCGGGGCGGATTCCGCTTGTTCTTGTCACCGGCAATACTTTATGTTTCTCGCGGACGATTTCTAAAATTCTCGGAACGCGTTCGCCGATTATCGCTGAAAACGGCGGCATCCTTTTACCGGATTATGATGCCGCTCCGATTGTTATTGAACCCTGCACGGATGAACTCCGCGCCGCTCTTTCTCTGATTCAGGAAAATTTGCCGATTCGGGTTTTTGATTTCCGCGAACGGCAGACCGATGTGTCTTTCGGCAAAACCGTTTCCGCGGCGGAGATTCTTCCTTATTTGTCGGATTTTCCGAATATTTCTTTGGTCGACGCTGAATTCGCGTTTCATCTGACGGATAAAAACATCAGCAAAGGCGCCGCGTTGGTGAAGATGGCGGAAATGATGGGAACTTCCGCGGACCGATTCGCTGCCGTCGGCGATTCTGAAAACGATATTGATCTGTTCCGAGTTTCCGGGCTGTCGTTTGCGGTCTCCAACGCGCCGGAATTCGTTAAATCCGAAGCGGACATTGTTCTTGAAAATGAATCCGGAGACGGGTTTGCTGAAGCTGTCCGCTATTTGATTGAAAATGATTTGCTCCAATTATATGATGAAAAAAGAGATTTTTATATCAAATCTTAATTTGATATAATTTTTAAAATGAAAACGAACAGGCGGTTATTTCGCCATGAATGATTTTGCTTTGTCTTTGTCGACAATGATATAATCTTTGACGGCGCTGACGGAACTGAAGGGAATCAGGATATAATTTTCTTCTTTTTGATATTTCGCGGTGTCTAAGTCTTCCGCGGGGCTGACGACCAAATCCATGATGGCGCCGTTTTTCGCGTTAATATGGATATCTTCCAGCATGCCGATTTCTTTCGCGTCGGTCGACATTACTTTTTTGTTGTCGAGAAGGCGCTTTGCGTAATATTTCATTGTCATTTCCTCTTTGAATCGTGTGAATTTTAAGTGAAAGTGAAACAGATCCGAAATCCGTATTCTTTTTGTTTTTCGGCTTTATTTAATCGCTTTTATTTTATATACATTTTCATGACATTTCTTGATGTTCATTCGGTTCTTTTGATTTTCGGAATCGGCGGCATTTTTTGTTTGTGTTCGGCCGCGCTCAGGCGCGCGGCGATTGATTGTGATTGCTTTTGGGACAGGCCGATTTTTTTTGACACTTTTTTGAATCGTTCCGAACCCGGTTTTATCTTGCCGCGCTCAACGGCGAACAAGAGCGCATCCAATTGGTCGTAACGCATTCCAAAATCGTTTTCATCTGACTGCCCCGCCCAAAATCCGGCGGACGGCGTTTTCATTAAAATGGATTCGGGCAGTTCCAAGTATTTTGAGAGCAGGCGGATTTCCGTTTTATACAGGTCGGCAACCGGATCAATGTCTACGCCGCCGTCGCCGTATTTCGTGAAATATCCGGTCATGAGTTCTGTTTTATTTTTTGTGCCGATGACAAGAAGATTGTTTTTGTTGGCGCGGCTGTAAAGCAATGACATGCGCAGTCTTGATTTTAAATTGCCGATCTCCGCGGCTGATAATTGTTCGGCGGCGGCCGCCTCGGCCGGCAGCAGGACGGGCGACAAATCGATTTCTTGAAGCGTCAGCCCGAGTTTTTCCGCGAGGAAGGCGGCGTCTTGCAGATCGTCTTGGTTGAATCCGCCGGCGCGGAAGAAAATCGGAAAGACATTTTCGGATCCCAGCGCTTTTACCGCCAATACGGCAGCCAGCGCCGAGTCAATGCCGCCGCTCAAGCCGAGAACAACGCCGGACGCGCCGGATGTTTGAACGGCGCGGCGGATGAATTTGACGATTTTTTTTTCCGCCGCGGCCGGATCAAAATTCAAAAACGCGGAAGGAATCGGGGTTGATGAGGAGAGCGGATCCATGAGGTCAATTCGGCGCGGTTGGTTTTATAGTTTATTGTCGCCTTTTCGGCGGGTACAAACAATTTTTTAAAGAAGCAGCTCCTAACAGATTCCATTCAATTTATAAAAGCGGGATTTTATGACGATCAAAAAGAACATGATTATTGAAGCGGAACCGGATGACAGTTTACAGTCTCCGCCCGGCTTTGATTCGGAAAAGAGAAACGGGCGGTCCGGCCGAATTGAAGAGCTCCAAATGGATGTCGAGAAAGTTTATCCGAGCGATGACTACGGCAAAGGGATTATTCAGCTGACGCCCGAAGTTATGGATTTTTTAGGCGTCAATGCAGGCGAGCCTGTTGAAATTGAAGGAGAACGCAAGACTGTTGCGCGCGTTTGGAAGGCCAATATATTAGAAGGGCTGACGGAAAACACTGTTCGTATTGACACGTTTATTCGCTATAACGCTAAAGTGACGGTGGGCGACAAGGTCACGCTTCGAAAAGCCAAAGTCGTTCCCGCGAAAAAAATCACCGTCGCGCCTTTAGAGGAAGAGCGTCTTGTTTTGAACGGCGAGATTGAGGACCGTATCCGCTATAATTTGAGAGAGCGGTATTTGGTGAAAGAAGATATTGTTCCTGTCCGCAAGGATCTTTTAGGACTCAGCGAAGTTTCCCGGCCGGAAATGAAAAAACAGACGGTCGAGTTTATGGTCACGCAGGTCACGCCTTCTAAGGCGATGGTCGCGGTGACGGAAGAGACGCAGATTTCGTTTGAGAAGAGCGCGGGCGGTTTTCGGAAGAAACATATTTCTTATGAGGACATCGGCGGCCTCGGGGACAAATTGGCGGAAATCCGCGAAACCGTTGAATTGCCGATGAAACAGCCGCGCTTATTCCAAAAGTTAAAAATCAGCCCGCCGAAAGGATTGATATTGCACGGCATTCCCGGTACGGGAAAAACGATCATCGCCCGCGCCGTCGCTGATGAAATCGGCGCTCATTTTTATTATGTCGCCGGGCCGGAGATTATGAAGAGCGGCTACGGTCAGAGTGAAGAGAAGATCCGGGAGTTGTTTTCGGAAGCCGCGAAGAATGCGCCGGCAATTATATTTATTGATGAAATCGATTCTATCGCTCCGAAACGGGAACAATCGGGAGAAGTCGAGCGCCGCATCGTATCCCAGCTTTTGACGGTGATGGACGGCGTGCCGGACACGTCACAGGTTTTTGTGATTGCGACAACGAATCGGCTTCATTCGATCGATCCGGCGCTGCGCCGTCCGGGCCGGTTTGATCGGGAAATTGAAATCGGCGCGCCGGACGCGGCGGGTCGGGAGGAAATTATTCGGATCCACTCCCGGGCGATGCCTTTGGAAGGATATCCGACGATTAAGAGGATCGAATCGGCTCTTCGAAAGGCGAAGGAGGCTGCCAGGAGCCGGACGGAAACTGTTGTGTCTGATATGGAGACGGCAGCGGATTTGGCGAAGAAATTGGCGGCGGCGAAAGAGCAGTATGAAATGAACGCTAAGACGCTGTTTAAGGAAATGGCGGCTCAGACGCAGGGGTATGTCGGCGCCGACTTGGCCGCGCTCTGCCGCGAAGCTGCGCTGAACGCTGTTAAAAGAATCGCGCCGATGGTGGATTTGGATGAAAATCTGAGCGATGAAATTTTGGAGACGCTGGTCGTTACGAACCGGGATTTTGAGCGCTCTCTCAAAAACAGTGAGCCGTCCGCGCTTCGTGAAATTTATGTCGAGATTCCCGAGGTCGGCTGGGATGATATCGGGGGCTTGGACAGCGTGAAGCAGCAAATCATTGAGACGGTGGAGTGGCCGCTGAAATATTCCGGAAAATTCGAGGCGTTCGGCATTGAGCCGCCGACCGGCATTCTCCTCTACGGTCCGCCGGGTACGGGAAAAACGATGCTGGCGCAGGCGGTCGCTCACGAAACGGAAGCGAGTTTCATCAGCGTCAAAAGCACGGAAATGCTGCTGAAATGGGTCGGCGAATCTGAAAAAGCGATGAAAGAAATTTTCAGGAAAGCGAAGCAATCGTCGCCGACGGTGATTTTTTTCGATGAAATCGACGCTTTCGCCGCGGCGCGCGCGAGCGGCTCCGCCGGAACGCGATCGGTTGCGGAAAGCACGCTGAATCAGATGCTGGTTGAAATGGACGGCATTGAACGCTTAAAAGATGTGTTTATCATCGCCGCGACCAACCGCCCCGACACGCTGGATCCCGCGCTTCTGCGCCCCGGCCGCCTGGACCGTCTCGTCTACGTCGGCGCGCCCGACCTTTCTGGACGAAAAGCCGTTTTCGAAATTTATTTGAAAAAGATGCCAACGGCAGAAGATGTCAGTATCGATCTCTTAGCGGAAAAAACGAACCGCTACACCGGCGCGGATATCGAAGCCGTCTGCCGCGAAGCCGTCATGACCGCGCTTCGCGAAAACATGGATTCGACAGAAGTGACCGCGCTGAATTTCGAAAAAGCGCTTGAAGTCATCAAGCCTTCCGTCGGCGAAGAAGTGAATGAAGCGTATGAGAAAATGGCGGACTATATTAAATACAAAGATATGCCTGACGACATGGCTTACAGATGAACGGATGATCGCTTTTCGTCAGAATATTCCTATCAGAACGCTTTCGGCAAAGCGTCTTTTGTCAGTCAGATGTATTTCGTCAAAACATCTTTAATCCATCAGAATATCTATTAAATTATTAGTCCGATAATTTATTTACTGTAAATCGAATCGTCCTCTCTTCTAAACGATTCTCATAAATCAGGCGGCTTTGCCGCCTTTTCACTTTCATTTCCGGCAGTTTCGCCTCTCTCAAAACCGAAAGGGATTTGCGTGTCGTCAATTATCGACTTTTTAATCGTTTTTATGTGTGAATCTTTTTTCAATTCTATATAAACGACCGCAAAAGTTTAATATGCCTTTTGTCAGTTTTACCAGCGTATAAGCTCGGAGTATCGTATGACGTAAGAATTACTCATTACGCATGCTCTGTATTTTCCGATTCTTCTCTCTGACGTTCAAAAAACAAAAGAGGAAGAAATGAAAATAAACGAGTTTAACCCATAAACATGGAGGAAAAATTAATGAAAATGAAAATTTTACTTGCAGCATTAATGTTGCTTCTCGCGTTCGCGGCAACGGCAAGTGCAGCTGAATCTGTGGAAATCAGAAGCAGCGTTCTGCACTTTGAGACTGTTGTTGCTGCCAGTGCTGGGGTCATACTTGATTACAGTGGCTGGGCAGGATTCTATTATGACCTTGATGACAATGTCCAGACCGAAAAGATTACTGCCATTCAGGTGGGTGGACAAAATCCCAACCAATTGAATTTCGTTTATGAAACCGCCCCTATCTCAAAATCTTATGCATATGATGGATGGGCAGACACATCTGCAGTTGCGACAAATTTCAGTTACGCTATCATCGGCTTCTTCGCAGAACCCTATGTCGCACTTGGTTCCAAGTCTGTCACATCTGCTACCCCCCTTGCAGTTAACGCAAGCAAGATTGCAAAACTCATCATTGATGATGATGAAAAAGTCACCTTGAAAACAGGCGCAACACTTGAACTCGGTTCCGGTTACTCTGTCATTGTCGACCAGATCGACGTTGACGGTAACAAAGCGTACCTCAAACTCATGAAAGACGGTCAGGAACTTAACTCCAGCATCGTCAACACCAACGAAACAGGTCTCAACGCTTCCACCTGGATTTTCGAACTCACCGTTCTCGGTGAAAAGGATATGCAGGTCATGAGAGTCCACGTTAAAGACGTGTTCCAGGGAACAGAAAGCAGCCTCGTTGAAATCGACGGTCTTTGGATGGTTGACTACTTGAACGCTCAGGAAGTCAAAGCCGATGACAAATACGGTAAATTCGAATGTGACGAAGCAAGCAAGACACTTTTGAAGTTCACCGCTGAAAACGTTTCTTTCAGTGCAGACGCAGACATTGAACTCGGCGCAGGTATTTTCGTTAAGACTGAACAGAACTTTGATATTAATGGTCATGAAGCCTCTCCGACTCCGGCTACTCCTGATTTGGACAAGTTCTACTTGTACAAAGTCTACACCACACCCGGTGAATATGAAATCCGCAGTACCGTTTTTGATTATGCAGGCACCGTTCCCAACTTCACATTCGAAAACTTTGCCGCATTCTTCTATGATATGGACAACTCCATTGACACTGAAATGATGAATGTAACAATTGCTTCTGGCGTTATCTTAGAAGGCAAACTCATTTACACGACTCAGCCGAAGAATGTTAGCTACGAATATAACTGGACACGTGAAGTTTCAGGATCCCCTGTTGCTGAAGAATACTACGTCATGGGTCTCTTCGGTGAAAAATATGTGCCGGCAAACATTGTTTCTGTCGCTGGTACATACGAAAGTCTGAAAGCTGAAAAGATGGCAAAACTCGTTATCGATGATGATGAAAAAGTCACCTTGAAGACCGGCGCAACACTCGAACTCGGCGAAGGCTACTCTGTCATTGTCGACCAGATTGATGTTGACGGTAACAAAGCTTACCTCAGATTCCTCAAAGACGGTCAGGAAGTCAACTCCAGCATTGTCAACACAAGAGATAACACAAGCAACTGGATCTTCAGAAACACACTTCTCAATGAAAAGAATGTCCAGCTCTTCAGAATCCACGTGAAAGACGTGTTCCAGGGAACACAAGACAGCCTCGTTGAAATTGATGGTATTTGGCTTATGGACTATGTCAATGCGACAGAACTCAAGAGCGGCGATGACTACGTCTCTATGGAATACGTGGGTACATCTACAACCCTTGCTAATGGTGCTGCTATTGTTGCTGATTCAGAAGAAGCTCTCAAATTCGAATCCTCCAGTAACATTACAGTGAGTGTTGACATGGACAAGCAGATTGCCAACAACCTTTACTTGAAGACCGCTGACAATGACACTGCAAAGAACGCTTACTTCTACGTCAAAGCAACTGTTGACGGTGCAAACACAACACCTGAGCCCCCTGTGGACACACCCCCTGTGGACACACCTCCTGTGGACACACCCCCTGCGGACACACCCGGAACTGATGAACCCCCTGTGGCAGAAGAGTCCTGGTTCGCTAAGAACATGTGGTACATCATCGGCGCAATCGTGTTGATCATCATCATCGGCGGCGCTGCATACTACTTCATGGTCATGAAGAAGGCGTAAGCAAACAGAAAATGATTTGAAAATTGAAGGATTTAAAAATCCTTCTTCTTTCCTTTTTTTTTATTAAGGTTTTACTGAAATTCATTTCGGTTTTTTAAAAATCAACGTTTTTTGAAATCATTCTATTCCGCTCGATTCTTGCTTTTTTTTGTCTTTCATTTCTTTGTTTTTTCTTCGGGGTTGTCGTCAATTATCGACTTTTTCATCGTTCAATCATGTAACAGATTGTGTTTTTTGAAAAATGTGACCGAAAAACTTAATATAGTGTATTTCGTGATTTGCAGTTATATCAAGCGCGGTATGGTGGTTTATTTGATTTTTCGGGAACGATTGTTCTTTTCCTGAAAAATTCCGCGGCTTGTTAAGATTCAGGAACAGGGGAGATTTTGGATTGAGCAAAAAGAGTTTACTTATCGCCGTCGTTTTGCTTTTCATGCTCATTGCTGCGGCAATGGCGGTTGAAAATAAAGGCGCGGGTGAAAATTTCACGGGGCAGGAGTATCTGAACGCGAAATCCGTCCAAACCGTTTCTGTTGAGGGTGACGAAACTGATGATGCCGGCAGAGCCGGCGGCGATGTTTCGCAGGTCAAATTCCAAACGTCAGAGAATGTCAGGAATTCCTGAAAAACGCAGGAAATATTTTCAGTGCGGCAGCCTTCTTCGGAAAACAAAAACGCAACAGATTATATTTTAAATAAATTTCAAAACAACAACAGTGATATTATGAAAAAAAGCATTTTAATTGTTTTGCTGATCACTCTTCTCGCGGCAGCGGCCGGCGTTTCCGGCTGTCTGGGCGGAGATGATAACGGCACAAATGTTTCAAACGACACGCCTAACGCAACAAACGACACGCCCAATGCGACAAACAACACGCCCAACGCGACAAACAACACGTCCAACGCGACAAACAACACGTCCAACGGAACCGATAACGTGACAAACGGCACAAACAACACATCAAATGTGACGCCTGCCGCTTCCTTTAACAACAGCACCGTCACTGTCAAGTCATTGCCGTCCGGTTTTGAGCTTTTGGCTCTTCGGTCTGTTACCGCGGACAAAGAAAATCTCGACGGCGTGACAGATGCGCTCAACGGCTATTCCGGCTATTACGGCGTCAATTCTACAAACGTTTATCTTTTGGCTTTCCAAACCGCGGACAACACGTCTGCTCAAGGATATGTTCAATCAATGATTGACGCGCACAAAACTCAATACCCGAACAGCGGCAACGTTTCAAACGTCACCGTCAACGGCCACAGCGCGTCCATGCTCTTAAAGCCCGTAACTTCCGGCGGCACAACCGTTGAGAGATGCACCATCGCATGGGCGAGCGGCGACAAATTGGTCGTTGTCAACGGTCCCGGAACCCGCGAGCAGGTCGAAATCCTCGCGAACGCTTCCGGCCTTTAATTTCATTTAACGTCATGTGAGGACTTTTTTCTCCTCACGCTTTTTTTATCGCGATTTTTATGGCAAAACATTGGTTTCCCGTTTTTTCTTCCGAAAAATGCCGGCGATGCCAAATTTGCGTGACAGCCTGCCCTTTAGAAATCATTGAGTTTGATGAGGCTTTCGGCGGTTCTTCCGGCAAGTCTTTCGGCGATTTTCCTATCGGTTCCGTTTTGCCCGTTCCGCGTCTTTCCGACCCGATGCTGTGTCCCGTGAATTGTTTCAAATGCGCCCAAGCATGTCCGAATGACGCTGTCGGAATCATCCGCCCGGCGAAACCCTGCGACTGCTGTTCTTTTTAATTCTGCCTTGAAAGATTTTTATATAAAATCTCCCTTAATTATAATGATTGATTCTATTATAATCAGTCGCGGAATGGAGGGATTTCTATAAAAGCAATTCAAATTTTAATCGTCTTCTTCTTCTTTTTAATTGCTGCCGGCGCTTCCGGTTGTTTAGGCAATGACGACAGTTCAGAGGAGGCCACTGTGGCAGACAACGGCACATCCGGCAATTCAAGCGTTGCCGACACGCCTTTAAATTACAGCACAAACATCGTGACGGTTCAGGACATGCCGCAAGGCTTCACATTTTTGTCCACTCAAAGCGTTAAATCTCACGGTGAAAATATCGGCATCACGGATGTCCTCTACGGTTACAGAGGCTACTACAAATTTACGAACGATACGGTTTCAAACGCCACCGTTTATTTCTACTGCTTCAAAACAAACGGAACAGCCGAGGCCGCCAAATATTATCAGACAATGGCAAATTCTTATTCAGGAGACACTTCCTCCGTTCAGCTCAACGGTCACGAAGCAACCAAATTTACAGCAGCAAGCGGTTCAGACATGATTGCTTGGACGCGCGATAATTTGATTTTCGTTTCCAAAGGTCCGGTCGCCGGCGAAATTGATTATGAAACATTGGAATCTTTGGCCGCCGCGTCAGAGATTTAATATTTCAATCGAGGGATTTTATGGTATTCCGCAGGAATCAAAAGCTTCTCTGTATCCTTTTCATCATAGCCGCGGCCGCGGGCGGTGTTTCGGGATGTTTGAGCGATGACGGCGGCAATACAACTCCCGCTGCGGCACCCGAGAGCTCTGATTCTGTTCCGGCGTCTCCAAATGTTGATTTTTCGGACATTCCCGAGACGCTCCGGCCGATTCCTCCGTTTGACGCGAACTTAACCATCCTTGATCCGGTTCCCGAAGGATTTACCTTTTTTTCAACGGCCACCGTTAAATCTCACGGGCAGCATATCGGCGTGACAGACGCGCTCTTCGGCTATCAAGGCATTTATCATTACGGTGAAAACGAAACGCCCGTCTTCTTGACGTTTTACGGCCTCTCGCTTGCAAATACGACAAAAACGTCCGAGATGTATATTCAGATGATGAAAGACAGCCACGCTAAGCAATACGGCGCCGCCGGCAAAATTTCATCTCTTCAAATCAACGGGCGCAGCGCGGTATTGTTTGAAGCGGCAGCGGATGAAACGCCTCAGTACGGCAAGTATATGATTGCGTGGACTCTCGGCAGCGGCATGTTTGTCACGGTGACCGGCACTGCTGACAAAGCCGCGCTGGAATCTTTGGCGGCGGCGGTCAGCTATTAAATATAAAAATCAATGAGGGCGTTTTCTCTCCTCTTTTTATTTTTTAAATTTTATTGACGGCGTTTTCCGCCTGCTCGATAACGTCCTGCTTGAATCGGGCCGCGCCCGCTTCCTGAACGCCTTTTGCGATAACGATATCCGCGATTTCAACGCCGATGTATTCCAAGCTGTCCCGATACATGCCGATGACATGGGACGCCGTTTTTTCTTCCGTATCTTCCATGGGGATGACCAATATCACTTTTTTGTTTCGGAACGTTTCACGCGGCAAACCGTACCACCGATCGGTAAAGACTTTCATTTGCGCGGTCGGCCCCCACCAGTAAACAGGCGTTCCAAGAATCCATATGCCGGAGTCTTTCATTTTTTCGCCGAGTTCCCGCATCCTGTCTTTTTTAACACATCCTTTTTCTGATTTGCGGCAGGCATCGCACGCTTCGCAAAACCCGATATCCGCATCGTTTAATGAAATATATTCTGTTTCAAACCCCTTCTCCGCCGCTTTTTCCAAAATCATCCGCATCAAAAAAGCCGTGTTTCCGTTTTTTCGGGGACTGCCGCAAAAACCTGTTACTTTTGTCATTTTTTTCTCCTATCTTCCTGTTTTATTTGTTTATTTGGATCTTAAAAAGCTTGAACTCTCTTGTCTTTACTTATTATCTATCTGCTGATGAATTAAATCACGGAAATCCGCCGTTTCAATCAATATCTTTTAATACCAAAATGCCTATTCTAATGCATTCGATTGCCCGGATAGCCTAGTCGGTTGGGGCGCCAGACTCATAGGGAAATAAATGACGGCGTCTTGTTGGAATTTCAAAATTCCTGAGACATCTGGAGGTCGCGTGTTCGAGTCACGCTCCGGGCACTGTTTTTATACAATATTTTTTAATCTTTTTCTTTTGATCTCGCTTTTATTTGTCCGGTTTCATTTATCTGATTTTTCATTTTATTTTTCAATCCGGTAAGCATTCGCTGTCATTTCAGCGACATTCGTTCCTAAATTATCCGTTATTTCCATGCGGTAAACAGATATCCTTTTTCCTTTTTGAAGACAGATCGCTTTTGAAATCAATTTATCGCCCTTCGCCGGTTTGAAAAAACTGATGTTGCAGGACTGGGCGACGGAAATTGAACTGCTGCCGTTTTTCAAGTCTTCCGAATTGCACGCGATGGCGAAGGTGAAGTCCGCCAGCGTGAAAACGGCTCCGCCCTGTACCGTTCCGACAGAGTTGGAGTGTTTCTTTTCGATATTCAACGAACAGACAACTTCGTTATCCGTTATTTCTTCAATCACGATGCCTGTCATTTCCGCAAATTTGTCATTTTCGAAAAACGCTTTGATTTGGTTCACATCCATGGTAATCTCCTCATCTGTCATTTATTATCATTTATTTTTTTGAATTAATGATTTGAACTTAATTATTTATTGCGGGTCGGAGCCGTCAACTTCACGCGTGCGCTGCGCCGAATGGGCAAAATACAATATTACGGTGAACGCCATCTGCCCCGGCTTTTTTCTGACGGAATCGACGGAAACCGTGTTGGATTCGGAAGCTTTCTAAAGTTTTATGAAAGCGATCCTGTGAAAAGGTACGGCGAAAAAGGCGAGCTGAATCCGGTGCTGCTTTATTCGGCGGCGAACGAATTCGGCTATACTACAGGAACGGCGGTTGTCGTTGACGGCGGAACGACTCGCGTTTGATGAAAAAGATTTTTTCAAATCTTTTTCTTTTTTTCTCCTTTTTTCAATCCAAAAAGGATTTATTAAATTAAACGAGTTAATAGCCGATATGAATTTTCAGATTCTTGACGCGGATTATAAACTCATCGGCGAAAATGAGCCGGTGATTCGGCTTTTTGGCAGAAGCGATGACGGTAAAAGCGTTTGCTGTCTCGTTCCGGGATTCGAACCGTTTTTTTATGCAAAAAGCACAAAACCCGAAGAAACTCAAAAGGAACTTTTGGAGAAATTTCCGCAAATCGTCCGCGTTGAAATCGTTGAGCGCTACGGCCCTGTCGGCTATCAGACCAAGACATCGCCTTATTTGAAAATTATTGTTCAGGCGCCGAAAAACGTTCCTGAAATCCGTGACGATATCGCGAAATTACCGAACGTTGCGGCGCTGTTTGAAAGTGATATTTTATTCCGCAACAGATTCCTCGTTGATATGAATCTCGGCGGCTTTCAATGGGCGGCTGCCGAGGAAGACTCTGCTTTAGACCGCGCTCATTTATTGCAGGAAATCCCCGTCAAAGCGGACACGATTATCTGCGCCAAATCCGTAACGCCGCTTGACCGCATCTCAAACGCGCCGCTTCGTTATCTTTCTTTTGATATCGAATGCCTGCCCGACGGCGGCAGCATGCCGACGCCTGAAAAGTCTCCTGTCATTTTGGTCAGTTTTGCGTTTGAGCCGGCTTGGGACGGCAAAAAAACGCTTGTTTATGTCGGAAAACCAAAACCGGACGGGTTTGACTTTGAAACGAGTGACGCCGACGGCGACACGATTTGGCTGGGGAATGAAAATGAGCTTCTTGCCAAAACTTTTGATACCATCAATCAATTTGATCCGGATTTCATCACCGGCTACAACATTTCTGATTTCGATATCACTTATTTGCTTCGCCGCGCCGATGTTTTGAAGAAAAAAGGCGCTGTGATCCGAACCGGAATCGCCCGGGACAACAGCCCGATTTTTTCCAAAAAATTCGGCTTAACGGTCAAAACAGAAATCGTCGGGCGTATCGTTGCCGATGTTTTGCCTCTGGTCCGCCGTAATTTCAGTTTGAAACAATACACGCTCCGAAACGCCGCCAAAGAACTTCTCGGCCGCGAAAAGCTGGATGTTCCGGCTGCGAAAATGGAACGCTATTGGGCGGATAACGGCGAAAAACTGGCGCAATTCATTAATTATTCCCGCCGCGACTCGGAATTGGCAATCGGGCTGCTGCTGAATTTGAAGATTTTAGACAAATACATCGCTTTGGCGCGCATTACCAATTCTGTCGTTCAGGAAACATTGAGCGGCGGACAGACGTCAATGGTTGAGCAGGTCATGCTCAAAGAATACGGAAAACACAATCGTGTGATGCCTGTCAAGCCCGATGATGAAGCCTATGAAGAGCGCGATGAAGAGGAAGAACTCAAAGGCGGCGCCGTTTTAGACCCTGTCCGCGGTCTTCATGAAAATGTCATTATTCTCGACTATAAGTCTCTTTATCCGACGATCATGATGGCGCATAATTTGTGTTACACGACAATCGTCAATGATAAACGTGATCTCGAATCGTTCGGGCTCACGGAAAACGATGTTGACATAACGCCGACAGGCGGCATTTTTGTTAAACAAAGCGTTGTCAAGGGAATTGTTCCATCCATTCTGGAAGATTTGCTCAGCCGCAGGATGGAAACTAAAAAAATGATGAAGCAGACACAGGATGAAGCGGAGATCCGCTCTCTTGACGCCACGCAGATGGCGCTTAAAATCCTTCTGAACAGTTATTACGGCTACACGGGGTACGCCCGCGCCCGCCTTTACAGTATGATTATGGCCGGTTCCGTTACCAGTATCGGCCGTGAAAATATTATCAACACGGAACGAATCATCACTCAGGAAATCGGCAAACTTTATCTTTACGAAGGCAAAGCGCTGTTCGTAAATGAAATCAAAGAACTGTTTAAAGCGGCCGGAAAAAGAATTGAAACGGATTTTGATTCCGGTGCCATCTCCGATTTAGATTCCGCCGTGATTGACGGCAGCGTCAAAATCGTTTTGCTTTCTGTTGTTTACGGTGATACGGACAGCGTTTTCATGCATTGTTTCCCCGAATCGGGCGGGGAGTTCACGCCCGAGCAATTTGAACTGGACGCCGCCGCATTGGTCGGGTCCAGGACCGCAGACATCGTTACCGCTTCACTGCCGGCGCCGATGGAGCTTGAGTTTGAGGCGGTGGCCAGACGCGCGGTCTTGATTGCCAAGAAGCGGTACGCTCAATGGATTTTTGAGCGCGGCGGCTCAGGCTGGACGGATAAAATCAAAGTCAAGGGGATGGAAACTGTTCGCCGGGATTGGTGTGAACTGACTTCCAATACGTTGTCCCGCGTCTTGGAGCTTGTTTTGATGAAAGGTAATGTCGATGAAGCCGTCAAACATGTCCGGTCCGTGACGAGTTCTCTCCGCAATTTAGATTTGAAGGAAAATCCCGATTTTATCAATAAATTGATCCTCACAAAGAGTTATTCCAAGAAAACGGACAATTACAAAAACAAGCAGCCGCATCTGACGGTCGTTGAAAAAATTAAATCCCGTACGGGAATTTCAACGCCGCTTGGAACGCGCGTTCCGTTTGTGATCATTTCCGGAAAAGGATTGTTTGTCGAGCGCGCCGAAGACCCTGATTTTGTTTTAGCTCACAATGTTCCTTTAGATATGGAATATTATATCAAGAAACAAATTTTGCCGCCGGTCGAACGTATTTTGGAAGTTTTCGGCGTTGACGCGGGTTCATTGGATAAATATCAGCAAAAAGGATTGTTTGATTTCGCCGACGCGGCCCCTGTTCTTAAAAAAGAGCCGGCCGCGCGTTCCGTCTCAGATGTCGCTTCCAATAAAATCGACCTGTCCGCTATGGTAAAAGGCGCGGGCGGATTTGAAGACACCGGTCCGTCAAAAGCGTCCGCCTATAAAGAAGAAGCGGCGGGAGATATCCCTGAGACGTTTTCGGGAGATCTGTCAATTGAACTCGAACATGCCGGATCCGTAAACGACGCGTCTGATCTTTCGCCGAGTGCTTCCGCTGACACGGTGCCGGCAGAGATACAGGCGGCGGCATCGGCAGAGATACAGGCGGAGGCACCTGCGGAGATACAGGCGGCGGCACCGGCCGCATCCAAGGACGGCGGCAAACAAAAACCTCAGCGGTCATTGTTCGATTTTTGATTCATCCGTTTTACAGTTCATTTATTTTTTATTTTGGCCGCGGGTGAAATTTATTTAAGTTAAAGGACAATGTTGGTTTATGCCTGATGTTCTGATTCAAAATGCCCGCGTTCTTGAAGACGGCCGCTTGGTTCCGGCTGAAATTTTAATTGAGGGCGGCAAGATTAAAGGAATCGCCAAAGAATTCCGTATTTCTTCTTATGATGAATTGATCAACGCTGACAAAATGGTTGTTATTCCGGCCGGCATTGATGGTCACGTTCATTTCAGAGATCCCGGTCTGACTTACAAAGAAGACTGGTATACAGGATCCTGCTCGGCTGCGGCCGGCGGCGTCGCCGTTGTTTTGGAACATCCCAACACGCTTCCGCCCGTCATTGATAAAACCGGTTTTTCTCTCAAACTCAAACACGCTCAAAAGAAATCCGTCATTGATTTCGGAATCAACGGCGGTGTGACGAACAATACGGGTCGGCTCAAAGAAATTTGGCGTCTCGGAATCAGTGTTTTTGGTGAAATTTTCATGGCGGAATCGACCGGCGGCTTGAATATCAGTAATGACGCTTTGGGGGGCGCGCTTTCAAAAATCGGCGAATTGAACGCTTTAGCCTGCATCCACGCTGAAGACGAAGCGATTCGCCTGATGAACGAAGAACTTCTCAAAAACGATCCGGCAATTGATATTCATTCCCGGGGCCGGCCCAACGAATGCGAAGAAGCTGCCGTTCGCAGCTGTATTCAAATCAATAAAGACGCCGCTGTTCCCGCAAGACTTCATTTCTGTCACACGAGCACGCCTGAAGCCGTCTCATTGATCTCAAAAGCGCAGAAAGAATTCTCTGCCGGCAGCGCGGGCGCAATTACTTGTGAAGTCACGCCGCATCATCTATTTTTGTCAACGAAAGATTACACAAAGCTCGGAACGCTCGGCAAGATGAATCCGCCGCTGCGCTCTTCCGAAGATGCCGCGTACCTGATTCAGGCGCTCAACTCCGGTCTGATCAATGCCGTCGCCTCCGACCACGCGCCGCACATGCATTATGAGAAGGATGCGCCGATGCGGTCCGCGCCGTCCGGTGTTCCCGGCGCGGAAACGCTGATGCCGCTCATGCTGGCCGCTGTTCGCAAAAATCTGTTCTCGCTGGAGCGGGTGATTCAAGTGACAAGCCGCAATCCGGCTCACATTTTCGGATTGTCTCGTCTCGGAAAAGGATCAATGGCTGAAGGGTATGACGCGGATCTGCTTTTGTTTGATCCGAAAAACACGGTTCCGATTAAATCAAAAAATCTGCATACGCAATGTGACTGGACGCCTTATGAAGGAATGGACGGCATTTTCCCCGGGATGACATTCTCGCGCGGCGAGGTTGTTTGGGACGGGTCGCAGATCATTGCGAAAAAAGGGCGCGGCGCTTTTCTGCCGGGCGCCGGTTTAAAAACCGATGAAGACGGTAAGATGATTTTGGAATATGACGATGAAGATGAATGATTTCTTTTCTCTTTGTCACTTCTGACGGACAGATACAAAAAAAAGAAGGGGGATGAAGATTATTCCTCTCCGTTTTCGATGTATTCGATTGAATCCATCTGCGAGCGGATCAAATCATCGTGCTTTTTCTCAAGGAAACTGTAAACGGTTCCGTGGTTGACGCCGTTGATGAGCATGTCGACGGCTGTTCTGATAATTGTCGTCTGTTCCGGAAATCCGATGACACTGACGGTTTTTCCGTAAACGGAAATTTTGACGTTGATGAGCCTTTCCGCAATTTCGCGGGTTTTTCCTTCGCGGCCGATAATTCTGCCTTTCAAGCGCGCCAACTCTTTAGGCGTTGTCGCCGCTTCCGATAAATCAATAATGTCTAATGTCAGGAAATCTTCATAAAAAAGCTCCATCGCTTTTTCCGGCGAAAATCCGCGCGCGATCGCCTTAACGACTTCCATCGCGCGCATGCCGGTAACCGGATCCTCTTCCTCTTTGATTTCAACGCGTCCGTCTTCACTGTTGATTTCCAGTTTTAATTTGGCGGCTTCTTCAATCTGCTTTTTAACAGAGCCGCTCGGGCCGATAATCACTGCGATTCTTTCTTTTGGGACTTTGATAAATTGGGTCATTCTTCTTCCTCTGTTTCTTTTTTATTTGTTTCTTCATTTTCGCCGGTATCCGCGGCGCTGTCTTCCGGATCCGGTTCGATAATCGTATCTTCTTCTTTTTTCTGTTTGATCCGTTCCAAAATCATTTTCGTTTCTTCATTTATACCGTATTTTTTAAAGAAACGCTTTATGTTTTCAATGTCGCGGGCTAAGAAGTCGCGCGCGTTCGGATGATTTAATGTGACTGCCTGGCCGACATCAATGATGACGGCTTCTGCTTTTTCTATATCGATCAAAATGTTGTATTCGCTTAAATCCGCATGTACCAAAGAGGCGCGGACATACATGCGCCGCATATTTTCAATAATCTGGTCGTAAAAAAGGCGCGCGTCCTCATCGTCCATTTTCGTATCTTTCAAAGACGGATACGCTGTGCCGTTTTTTCCCATAAATTCCATCACCAAAATATTTCTGTCAAAAGTGACCGGACGCGGGGCGCGTATTCCTGATCGGTTGATTCGAAGCAGATTTTGGTATTCTTTCTGCGTCCACGCAAAGATGATATCTTTTCGGCTGTGGCGGATGTGCGTGAATCTCGGATCTTTGAGAATGTACGGATCCATTGCCTTGAATGTGCTTGAATGAATCCTGTAAATTTTCACGGCGACTTCACCTTCATTTCCGGCCGCATAAAAGACATTCGCTTCTTTTCCCGTGCTGACAGAACCGCCGAGTTCGCCGATGATTCCTTTGTTGGCAAAAGTGTACAGCAATTTCAATGTCGGGACATCAAAAACATTTTCTTCGGCCTTGAGAAACGACGAGTCTTTTTTAAAGATGCGGCCTTTAGAACGCTGATCTTCGATTTTTTTCATTTGTTTGTCGATCCTTTTTTGACTCATGGCGGCACCTTAAAAAGCGGGTTGGAGCTGATTTGACCGCTGCTCTTTCGTAGCAGTCTTCTTAATCTGAAAAATAAATGTCAATAAAATATTACGGCTCGTTTGAGAACTCTTATTTTCTCAAATAACCTTTTTTATCCAGCCAGTCTACCTGCGGACGTGTATATTTCCAAATGATATCGGCTTTTTCATCTTGAAAATCCCATGGGACAGCAATGATGACGTCTCCTTCATGTATCCATATTTTCTTTTTCATGGACCCCGGTATCCGTCCCATTCTGACCACGCCGTCCATGCATCGGAGTTTTAAGTGATTTGCGCCGAGCAAGCTTTCAACAATCGCCAACACTTCACGCTCTTCTTTTTTCGGGATTCTGACACGAACGACCTGTTCTCCTTCCGGGGGTGCGGGCCCCTTCCTTCCGTTTCTGTTATTATTGTATGCTGCCATGTTTTTTCCTGTCCTTTTTTATGAAGTTTAAATGCTTATTATATAATCATAGTTGCGGATTTTTATGTAAGAATATTGTTTTCCCGTTTAAATGTTGTGCCGTTTGCTTATTTGCGGACGGAAATCCGTCTCTTTCATTCGTGACTTTTTAATTGTTTTTTCATACACAGTCACAATCTTTATATACAAAATGCGATATTCTCTGGATTCGCTCAATCTGAGTAACTCTAAGCGAGTCAGATTGAATTGGATTGACATTTTCAATTTAAAATCAATACGTTAAATAAGTACGGATTTTATTTGTCCGGTGCTTTTTTGAAGTTTGTTTTGAAGTTTGGCATCTTGTCAAAATTCTTAAATACTATGTCAGCTTAATACTAGTTTCCGCGCAACTTGCCGATTTATTGCGGCTCAAGTTCGCAGATCAAATTCATCTACTAATGAAGTCGGGAGCTTTTTCCCTGACTGATATGTGACCTGATGTTTCGGTAAACTTCGGCGGTGCTTTTCAAACATTTCAGTTTGTTTGCAAACTGAACCCTTTTGT
>JAITUZ010000012.1 GCA_031286065.1 Candidatus Methanimicrococcus odontotermitis
GTATTTTTTTCAACCATTTCCGCAATTTCTGTCTCATTCAGAGGCAAATCGGATGATTTGCGGATATCGAATCTGTCTGCGTTTACTTCTTCACCATATGCAAAAGATGCAAATGAAAAGAGAGCGAAAAGCGCCAAGAGTGCCATGAGTATAGGTTTGGATTGCATTTATTAACGCCTTCTTAATCAGTATGTAACCATCACAGAATATCTGCATCGGGCATTCTTTATTTACTACTCATATATATTTATAATTAATTCGTTATAATTATTGTCTGTTTGATAATAAAATCCGGATCAATTTAGATAATGATGATTGAAAAAATCGCCTCGATTGAAAACTCGGCAGACTTAACAGAAGGGCAAAAAGTAACCAAACTTGAAGAACCGCATCTCACAATCAATCACAACTGCGGGGATTTCGCTGATATTTTGAGTAAAATAAAAGATGAATGAAATAAAAAAGGCATAAAATAATAGCCAAATGAATGTAAAAGGCAGGAGATTGAATCAAAATTCAATCATCTGCGCCGTTAAAACAGTTCCGTTTCTTTATCGGGGTACGCGGAAGAAATCTCGCTGCAAAGAAGCGATTCGGCCGCTTCGCCTGCAAGAAGTTTTCTGACATACTCTTTACAATCGGACATCAGGGACTCAAGCGGGCATTCCGCGTCGATTCCCGCGGCGCCGCTGTGCCCGCCGCCTGTTCCGTTGTATTTATCGCCGACATCTTCCATCAATTTCCCGAGATTCACGCCGGATAGAATCATATCTCTCTTTGCGCGGCCGCTGACACGAACCGTGTTGCCGTCTTTGACCGATCCGACAAAGGCGATATCCGCGCCGATATTGGTCAGCATGGACGCCGCCGCGCCGCCGTAAGAACTGACATTCGTTGTCGCAATCAAACAGTCGCCGACACGCTCAACTTTGCAGCGCATGGCCGCTTTGAGCATGGCGATACGGATGGAAATATCCTGCGGCGTCGCCGCCATCAGTTCCAGCGCGTCGAAATAATCGACGCCGCTGATTTCCATGATACCTGAAAGCGTTTTGAAAGTGCTTGCATTGGCGTGTTTCAGATGACCCGTATCCGTGATGATTCCCGTAATCATGGCGAGACCCATTTTCGGTGAAATCGGAACGCCGGCCGCATTGAGAATTCTGAAAATAATCTCAATGGTGGACGTGGCTTCTTCATGAATATAAAATTCGGCGTCATCTAAAAGCGCCGTTGTCGCGTGATGGTCAATCAAACAGAATTTCTTAAGTTTCAAATCATTCAATTGACCGCGCGTGGATGTGTCAACAACGACTGTCATGTCATAGTCATCGGGATCCGGACAAAGAACGGTCGGAATATTCAATTTATCAATGACATTCGCAGCCACTCGGTTGCAGTCATCAACGATTCCGACAGTCCCGCCGATTGCTTCGGCCAGCGTGTAAGCGCTGCCGATGGCGTCAGGATCCGCGTTTCTGTGGCAAATGTAGAGTATGTTCCGGTAATCCAGGAGGCGATTGAAGAATTCTAAATCGTTGACCCTCATAGATGTCACGGCTGAAATTAATCTTCGTCCTCGCCGCCGCCGGATGTTCCGAGCATGCTTTGAAGCTGTTCTTGAAGCTGTTTAAATCGGGAATTTAAACGTTCTTCCTGCCGCTCGATAGATTGAACCCTTAAAGAAAAAGATTCGCGGCGTTCGTTTAACGAAGTTAAAAGAGAAGCCTTATCGGATTTGATCATCAATTCGCCGACAGATTTGTAAACGACAGCGTCTTCCGCTGATTTTTCCAATTCTTCGATCGCCATTTCCGTTTCTTTAATCATCACGTCGATTTGAGATTTCTGCATCGCAAGCGTCTGCGCCTGCTGCTGTACTTGCTGAATTTGTGCAATTTGATTTTGAACTTGAGGGGAGAATTCCGAACTCATAACTATTCACCTATGTTCACCCATGAGGAGATAAAAACATTAAAATGTTTCTGCCGAAAAGAAAAAGGAATTCATTATGCGGTTCATTGCGGAAGAAAGTAATGCGGACAAAGAGCATAATATCAAAAAATACCAAATAATAAAAATACTAAAAAAAGGATTATTCTTTAACTGTTTTAATTTCGAAAAAAGCAAGCAGTGTGTTAAATATGGATGAAACAGCTTCAAATCAATTAAATGAATTTGCTGCGCGGGTTCGGGCAATGACCGATAAAGTGAATCTGTCCAAAGGCAAAGAAATGGAACGTCTGCAGGCAGAACTGGCAGACTTTATTGTAAATCAAATGTCGGCGCTGATGGCGCAGGGCTGGTCTGTTATGGAAATTCAAGACGTTGTGCGGGCGGCAGTTGATATTGTGCCGCAGACTTACGCTCCGGACGCGGAAGATGAAAACAGCGGCCAAAGCGGCGATTCCTATGAAATTTTGGACACGCCGGTTAATGCAGTCACATACTTCCTTCCGATGGATGAAGCCGACATTGCCGCTTTTTCAGCCGGAGAAATTGAACCTGCGGAATTGATGGAACTCATCTGCGAACTTCCGGACATAACAGCCGTTACCATGCCGGAAGGATTGGATTTGATACTGACTGATTTCGGCAAAAGCCCCGGCATGGAAAATATAACCGAAGGCGGCGAAATAGTGGCCGGAGCGGACGGGGAAGCGTTTATGCCGGAATTTTTGGAAATGACCGAATGGGACGGTTATTCTTTTCTTGTCTGTGAACCGATGGCGTTCAAAACCGCAGAGGAAGTTAAGGCAATCGCCGCTTTGCTTGTGCCGGTCGATGAAAAAGAATTCCGCAGAAAGGCCGATATTAAAAAACTGATCAAATCCGGGTGGTTGGACGAGTTTGACAAAGCTTCGGTCAAAAAGGAAGCGGGTTATATCATCGGCATGCTTTGGGAGGAATTTGCGTTTCTGTGTGAGGTTTATCAAAAAGCGGCGGCGCAAGAGAAAGGCATGGCCGTTTTCGCGGGATATGAAGGGAACGGCACCGGTCCGGATTGAAAATACACGCCGGTTCGCGGCATTGACCGGCCGGCGGACATGAAAGAATTATGACATAACCATCGCAGGATGCATCGCTGCGGGTTGCGCCGCCTCAAAAATGCGCCGCTGCACTAAAAATCAGATTTAATAGGAGAGAAACGATGAGCAATATATTTTCAAGACTGTATGCCAATGATGAAAATGATCAAATCACAGTCTATTATGACGATACCCGCATATTGGTTGTGTTTGAATCGAGAGAAGATGAACCGGAGTTTTTTACCGCAGGCAGCATGGGGCAGCGGGATGCATTTCTTTTGAGCCGTCATGAAAATCTAATCGGGCAGGGATATAAACAACTCACCAAAGACGAAGATATCGGCGGGTTTGCCGAGGTCATTAATATGATCATGGACGACAAAGAAGAAGGAAAATCCGTTCTTGATATAGCGGCAGAAGTGCAGCCGAAAACCCGAACCTATCCTGATATTCCTGAAGCAGAAGCGACTGCCGCAGCACTTGTGCCTGATTACAGCGGAATGACGCGCAAAGAGATTATGGACGCTTATTATGATATGGCGAATCATGCGCTGACGCCGCTCATTACAGAGGGGTTGACCGAAGGCTTGAAAGTTTACAAAGTAGCTGTAAAAAACGGCGAAGCCGAGGATACCAATATCAGTATTGAGATGGATACCGAATATGGCGTCATGCTGCTTTATTACGGTGAAGATGAATGCGCCGGCGAACCGTTCTTTTGTTTCAGCCTCGGTTTCGTCCTCAAAGTCTGCGCTGCCATGCTAAACGCCGCGGACGCGAATTCTAAGCAGTCCCTTTCAAACTGGTTTGAGGACGCGGTGCCGAATCTCCCGAAAAATGTTCTGAAAGGGCTGGAAATCACCCTGTGGGTTCCTGATGTCGGCGGCGACCCTTATTTGGAACTGTAAAATATCCGAAAAAGATTTGTGAGAATTAAAACTGAAAAAAATGCCGGAAGGCAGCCGATCACTTTGATTCTTATTGATGCTGAATGGAGTTCGCCACTGCCGTTGCCCGACTAACTTTGTCATTATCGAGTCTGAGAATTAACCTGAAGTAAAGCGGCTTATCTGTATCATCAAATAAGTAATTAACGATGTCGAACGAATGTAATATAAAATTAAGATTGACTGATATGACACGTTGCAACTGTGGTCAAAATGATATTATTTAGACCCCATCTATCTAAAAATGGTATGTAAATGCGACAAAAAATGGAAAATTGTACCCGAAAATTGAGGGAAAAGTAAGGTAATGAAAGGCATTACCTTATCTTCTATTTATGTCAAAATAGTTGTTCTTGACCAATAGGGTCTTACATTTAGATTATAATTTATTTCGGATTCAGGCCCAAAAACTGTATTTAATTCTCCAGTGGTTAAATTTCTTTTATTCCCGTTGGTAATTCCAACTATAAAAGCTTGATAATCTGTTCTTCCGGAAATTGTGACATTCATTCCCATGTATATCGGTCCGCCGCTGTCTCCTCCTTCACTTGCATTACCGTCAGTTGCATTCATGTAGTAAACAGTGTCTATAATTTTTGGCCCACCTCCGGGAGTCGTGTTTCTTTCAAAACCAATATAATAACCTCCTGTGTTTTCTGTCGCAATTCCGTATCTTCTAAGTTCTCCTGAAGGACTGGAACTTCCATATATAACCATTTTGCTTTCATTAGCTACTGTTCGGCTCATATTTTGGAGTACAGGATCTTCTCCCACATATAATTGCGGACTGATGCTTGAATAAGGAACATGGAATGCATCCACTTTGGAAAAACAATTGTTTATTAATCCGGTTGCTGTAAGATTTGCACCATCAAGATTAGGATTGTCATAGAACCAAGGTTGGTAAAGAGATCCAGCGATATTATGGACGGGAGTACCATTGGGATGAAAAAAATGAGCTACGGTTACATATCCCCTAGTACTTGAAGAATTATTATTGTTAATAAACGGATAACCGATTGTTCCGGTACCTTTGGATACGCCGAGTTGTACCCTTGCACTTGTACTCCACCAATAATTGGCCTGACTCTGTCGTCAGGACCCATGGTGTATTGTATCTGATTCTCACAAGCAATTACAAGTGGGAGATTTTTTACACCATACTTATTTGCATGTTTTTCAAATATTGAGTGTATAGAATCAAGATCATTTTGAGTTAACAGACCGGCACGCTCTATATCAACATTTACTTGAACAAAACCGCCAGTATAGGTTGCACCATACCCAATTATTGCACTGCCGTCAGTATATCCGTATTTTTCAAGTTCTGTATCATTTTGAACAGACCCTGTAATTTGTAAAAGCAAGAGATGCCAGTTATATGATTCAACTCCGCTTTTTGAGGGTAACTCTCCATAACATGCAAGAGTATATTTACCGGATTTCATTAATTCGAATTCTTTTGGATTGATTGAAGGCGTGTTTTTTTCAACCATTTCTTCAATTTCTGTTTCATTTAGAGGCAAATCGGAGGATTTGCGGATATCGAATCTGTCTACGTTTACTTCTTCTCCCTATGCGAAAGATGCAAAGGAAAAGAGAGCGAAAAGCACCAAAAATGCCATGAGTATAGATTTAGATTGCATTTATTAACCCTTCTTAATCCGTATGTAACCATTGCAGAATGTCCGCATAGGCCATTCTTTATTTATTACTCAAGTCTATTTATAATTCCTCTGTTATAATTTATCTTCTGTTTGATAATGAAATCATGATCAATTTAGGTAAATGATGATGCGTATGTCATTATAAGCTAAGAGATATAATCTTCTTTTAATCTGCTCAACTGGCAAACATAACAAAAACGATGTCTTTAAAAAGAATACTCATCGACCTGTTGTCGATTTTTGGCAGCGTCAAAAATGAACAAAACGATTACAAGAGCATGAAAAAGGTCTTCACCAAAAATGATGAAATCATTTCTTTTTTAAAAGAACAGACCGGTTGCAGCGCCATCACAATCAACGACAAAACTGTTTTACTTGTTGACAAGTAATGAGCATTAAAGATGGAACGGAACTTTTGATGACAATATGTGTGGCAACAGCAATGGTTTATGCTCACGCATTCCAACTGTGGGTTGTAAAACCCGGCGGGGGTGGGCATCAAAAAACAGAGGACAATGAGAATTAATTTCATTGCTGATTTCTTATTGATGCTGAATTGAATTTTCTGCCATTGACCGCCGGATCGGTTTTGTTTCACGATTTGATATCTCTATAAATTAATTCGGCATAAAGCCGCTCGTCAGCATCATCAAATAAGTAATTAACAAACCGGCAGCAATCATTTGATGAGATTTTCGCTTTTCTTCATCTTTACAATTTGAAGCGGCGAAATAACCGATCGCCCCGTTGATGAATATTATTAAATACGTATACAAAGCCGCTATTGAATAAAAATGTTCTAACTCGAAAGTATAAGAATTGACCAATAAATCGGGCAGGCCGAAGATAAAAAAAGCGAAATGCTGAAAACGAATGATAGAATCTGTTTTTTTGACCAAAACCCGAAACTGATGCTCCCAAAAAGAAGTAACGGGATTATAAGCAAGAATGAAATCGTTTGGTAAGAAGTCCCGAAGAAAGATTGAAACGAAAGCATGCCCTCAATAAAGAGGACAATGACAAAAACCAAAAAAACATTGATTGCTTTCGGTTCTAAAAATTTCATAGTTGCCACCGGAAAATAAAAGAAAGAAATTTAAATTATAATTCTCTCTGTTGTATTTATCAAAAATATTTCAATTTATATTAAAACAGAGAACTATTTAGTATTTGCGGTAAATTATACAATTCTATGCAGAAATATAAAAATCAATAATTCTTTTTGGAAACGTTAACAAATATGTATGAATATTAAAACATTTAAAAAAGGAATTCATAAAAAAAGGCATTAAAAAAGACACAGTATTGAACTGCGCTTTTACTAAATGCGGGAAAATTATTCCCGCATTAAGTGTTCGATATCAAAATCCAAATATTTGGCGTTGCTTTTTTGAACCAGCGCGGCGCAGACTTCGGCAGGCGCGCCGTCCATTACAATTGAGCTGCCGTCGATCCAAATCGCTCTGTGCGACGCTTCCTTGACAAAGTCCATGTGGTGGCTGACCATCACAATCGTTGTTCCGAATTCTTTGCTGACGCGCTTGAGCGCGTTTGTTACGCCGCGGAGCGTGACGGGATCTAAATCGCCGAACGGCTCGTCGAGGAACAGGTAATCGGGAGACGTGACCAAACTGAGCGCGATAAACGCGCGGACATGCTCGCCGCCGCTGATATGATCCGGCTTGCGGTCTAAAATCTCAAGAGGCAGGTCCAGCGCTTTAAAAATCGGCTCGGCGTAAGCGTCGACATCTGAAGACGGAAAAACCGGGAATAAGCGGGAAAAGATATCTTCCGGAATGCCGAGTTCATTCATCACCGTATCTTTTTCTTCTGTCGTCATATCCGGCAGACGGTAAATAATATCCAAGACTTGAGGCGGAATGCCGAATTCTGCGGCGCGTTCTTTAGCGGTATCGACCGCGCGCCGCGTTTTCATGCTTAAGCGGAAACGGATTTGGTCGCGAACGGTGGAATTGACGGACATCGAAAATTCCTGATTCATAATGCTGATGACGCTGCGCAGATAAATGCGTTTTTCATTGTAAGCGCCGATATCGATCCATTTCCCGTCATTGTTTTGACAGCTGTCGTTTTGAAGACTGCCGTTTTCATGTTCGCGGTATAAGATTTCTATGGATCCCGATGTCGGCGGAACCATGCCTTCAAGAAGTTTCATCACTGTCGTTTTGCCGGCGCCGGAACGGCCGATAAACGTCGTGATTTGTTTTTCACAGATGTCAAAATTTAAGTTTTGAATATTCAAAACCTCGCCGACGCGAATCAGGCTGTAACGTTTGGAAACGTCTTTCGCAGAGACGCAGGGCTTCAAATCCGAAACCGCCGAAAGCGGCTCTTTCGGAGTCATATCTTTCAGGAAATATTTCAAAACGGAAATCGGGTCGCCTTCCATTGCGATTTTGCCGTTTTCAAGGAGAAGGACGCGGTCGGCGAGATACGCATGGACTTCCGGCAAGTGGGAAACGACCAAAATCGGAATGCTGAGTTTTTCTTTAAGCGTCAATATGACGTCTAAAATTTCTTGTTTGGTGTCGGGGCCGGTCATTGTCACCGGCTCGTCAAGCAGCAGAAACTTCGGACGGGCCGCGATTTGGCGGGCCAGGACCAGACGCTGCTTCTCGCCGCCGCTGAGCTGGTCGGTCGAATGAAGAGCTTTATTGTCCAAGCCGACCGTTTTCAAAATGGAATGCGCTTCGTCATAAAGCTCCGGATAAGAATGATGATCCGAAAGCGGCAACGCTTCCGTTCCGACGAGATGATAGTTTAAACGGCGAATAATGTTTTCAATCGCGGGGCCGCTCCATAAACCGAAATTGCGCTGAAGATGAATGGCGGTTGATTGACGAAGGATCTTTTCACCGGTTTTTCCCGAATCGGGCAGAATTTTAACGCCGTCAATTTCAATTTCACCGAAGTCGAAAGACTCAACGCCGCGTAAAATCTTTAAAAGAGTCGTTTTTCCGGCACCGCTTTTTCCGGTAATTCCGACAATTTCCGCTTTTGAAACTTCAAAAGATAAGTCATCAAGAACACGTTTTTGACCGTGAGCCGTCTGATAGTCTTTAACGATATGAGAAACTTTCAGCACACTAAAACCTCCGCGAAGAGAAAATCAATTCAAAAAAATGAAATAAAATAAAAGAAACCGCGGACGCGGCGTCATTTGAATTAAGCAAAATTACGCTTTTTTGCCCATTTTCGCGCCCGTGACGATTTCAGCCGTTAAAGCTTTGACATCCCCGGCTTTTTCGATCGCCGTTCCCGTAACGATAATATCCGCGCCGGCTTTGGCGCAAACGGCCGCCGTTTTGCCGTCACGGATGCCGCCGCCGACAATTAAAACGCTGTCTTTTAAGACGTGCTTCACCGTTCCGATCATTTCAGGCGGAAGCGGGGCGTCCGCGCCGGATCCGGCTTCAAGGTACGTGTAGCGCATGCCGTAATATTTGCCGGTCAGCGCGTAAGCTGCGGCAAGTTCAGGTTTGGCGCGCGGGAGAAGCTTTGCGTCTCCGACCCAGCCGACCGTTCCGCCGGGCTCGCAAACAAGATACGCCATCGGGATGGATTCCATACCTGTTTTGTAAAGTGTCAAAGCGCCGAGCATCTGATTGCCGACAATATAGTGCGGGTCGCGGGAGTTCAAAAGACTCATGAACAAAACGCAATCCGCTTGAGTTGTAAATCCGGATGTGCTGCCCGGAAAAAGGATGATTGGAACAGAGACCTTCTCTTTGATCATTTTGGCAGTCATGTCCAAAAGCTGTCCGCCGGCATCTGTTGAGCCGCCGAGCATAATCGCGTTTGTCCCGCCGGCAACGGATTCCATCGCCAAGCGCACCGCCTCTTCGGGTTTCTGGGATGCGGGGTCGATCAAAGTGATATGGGCCACGCCTTCCTTTTGAATGATTGCCGAGAGGTACTCTTCCACCGTCATGACGGAATCACGCTCCGTTCTTGTCCTTGGCCTTCAATCTGAGGTTCGGATAGTTACATTTTCTGCAGCGTGTCGCGCGGATAGAATTGCGCGCGTTACATTTCATACATATTTTCTTCTTTAATAAGCGTTCGTCTGCTTCCGGAAATTTACCCATGATAATTCACCTGAAATAAATTATAAATTTTATAAGTTGTAAAAATATGAATTTAAGTTAAGTCGCCGAACCTTTGGAAGATTCATCTAATATCAATTAACTTGTTTCAAAGGAATGATAACTCTCACTTAACACATATAAGAGTTTTGGCGTTTTCGCGGGAAACCGGCAAAAACGCGGCTCTGTTCAGTTGATTAAATAAAGTGAAAAAGACGAACTTTGGAACGCCCGCAGCAGAATTCATTCCAAGCCGGCGGCAAGACGCGACACATTAAATTTATATCTGTTTTTGCTATCAGTATTATTTTCACAACCTGAATATTACATACATAAAGTCATTAAAATCCGACAGATTAAATGCAGATAAATGCAGAATCGATTCACATCATAATTGATTCATTTTACGGAGCAAAAAAAATGCCTATCCATCCGATTGAATTCCGTTACGGAACCCAGGAAATGAAAGATGTCTGGTCGCAAGAGACGCGGCTGAGGACACTGGTCCAAACCGAAATCGCGCTTTCCAAAGCTGAAGCCGACCTTGGGATGATCCCAAAAAACGCCGCCGCTGAAATTGAAAAATCCCTTTCTCTTGTCAAATGGGAACGTGTCGATGAAATCGAGCGCGAAATCAATCATGATATGATGGCCGTTGTCAAAGCGATTGCCGAACAATGTGAAGGCGACGCCGGCAAATGGGTTCATTTCGGCGCAACGTCCAATGATATATTAGACACAGCGACAGCCCTTCAATTCAAAGACGCCGCCGCCATTATGGAAGAGAAACTGTACCGTTTGCTTGCCGTGTTGGTCAAGCAGTCGGAAAACCAAAAAAATACAGTTTGCTGCGGCCGGACGCACGGGCAGATCGGCGTTCCGACCACGTACGGACTTCGTTTTGCGATTTGGGCGTCTGAAATTGACCGGCACATCGATCGCTTAAACGAGCTCAGGCCCCGCCTTTTAGTCGGCCAGATGACCGGGGCTGTCGGAACCCAAGCGGCTTTCGGCAAAAACGGCATTGAAATTCAAAGAAAAACAATGGAATATTTAGGCATCGGTTCCGTTGACGTTTCAAACCAGCTGATTCAAAGAGACCGGCACGCCGAATTCGTGATGTGGATGGGCGGCATCGTGACGACGCTTGATAAAATCGGCACGGAAATCCGCTCCATGCAGCGCAGCGAAATCGGAGAATTGGAAGAAGGCTTCGGCAAAAAACAGGTCGGCTCCTCCACAATGCCGCACAAAAGAAACCCGATAAAATCCGAACAAATCTGCGGTTTGGCGCGCATCGTCCGCGGTTTTATTGAAACCGAACTTTTAAACAACACGCTTTGGGACGAACGCGACTTGACAAATTCATCCGCCGAGAGAATTGTTTTTCCCGAAGGGTGCGTTTTAGCGGACCACATCCTCCTTCTCGGAATCAATGTTTTGGAGAACTTGAGGTTTAATCCGGTCAATATTGACAGAAATTTAAATCTGCTCAACGGATTGAATATGGGCGAAGCCATCATGATCGAACTCACACAAAGAGGTGTCGGCCGGCAGGAAGCGCACGAAATTGTCCGTTCGGCCGCCATGAGATCCGTTGAAGAAAATGTCCATTTTAAAGACGCGCTCTTGGCGGATAAAGAACTCTCGGCTGTTTTAACCGGCGTTGACATTGAAAATCTGGTCAACCCTTACAAGTACATCGGAACAGCGGTGGAACAAGTTGACAATTTAAATCAAAAATTAAGATCAAAATACGGAAATAAAATTTAATTTCCGTTTCTTTTTTAATACCGGCATTCAACGGAAATTATTTTTTAAAAAGAGCGACGAGAGGGGGATTTGAACCCCCGAGTTGCAAAGCAACATAGGATTAGCAATCCTACGCCCTACCGAGCTAGGCTATCTCGTCAGCGAGTCGTGTTTTGTTTCCCCTAAAACGGATTTTGTTATTTAATTCTTACGGCCCGAGAAACGGCGTATCAAAAAGGCGGGCACGCATTCGGGTCGATACATTTTCCCTATACAGTCTCCGAAATCTCTCCTCCGCCCCGCGGCCCCGCAAGCGACTGTTGTCCGCGGTAAGTCTGCTCCCTTCCGGGCCTGAACCGGTTTCCACGATTAAGAAAGCCGAACCAAAACTCCTTTTGTCTCGGCAATCACCACATTCCCAGCAGGACGAGGTTTCAACGTTAAGATTTCGGACTTGACATAAAGTCAATATACCTGGCCGAAGGCTTCATCACCCGCATATCGGCGATTTCGGGTTACAAGCGACGCCTAGCTGCCCTGACTAGCCCACCGAGTATTCATAAGCATGGGATAATTTATAAGCCTATCTGTTCGGAAATCGCCCGTTTCGTTCACGGTTTATCGGAAACGGCGGAAGAACGGTCTTTGTATCGGACGCCCTTCTCAGCCGCCAGTTTCTGCATTAACGGCGGCAGTTTATCATAGCGCCACAAACCGAATTTGACCCACGCTTCGGGATTTTCGATTCCTTTTTCATTTCCGGCTTCAATCAATTTCCTCTCCCACATTTTCATCGCTTCGGGGTGCGTGTGTTTTAAATTCTCAAAGTCTGCGAGTGACGCGGCGGGGCACAGCCAGCAGCCGATTCTGTCAAGACCCTTTTCATAAAGCGGATTGTAGTGAAGATTTTTATCAAAAATATAGAGCCAGACATGCATCGCCGTCCATTCTTGGATCGGCGCGGCTCCGATTTGGCCGCGGACGGACGGACTTTTCCAGATTCTCTGACTTTTGGCGCGCGCTTTGGATTCATATTGGCGCTGACCGATAAAAGTCATACAGCCGCCGTCTTCGGAGTAGTTGGATTCAATGACGGTCGTAATCGGCATCAATTTACAGGATTGTGTGCACCAGCGGTTATCAACGCTCGGCGGCCCGTTCATTTCATATTCTTCCCAAAAAGCATTTCCTGCGCTTGTTTCTTTGAGCGGTTTGCCGTAAATTCCAACAACTTCTTTGACGTTTTCAAGCGTTTCCTGAAATTCCAAACCGGTGTCGGCAAAAATAATGTCATAAGCTCTTTCGTTTCCGGAGTCTTTCCCAAACGCTTTTTCGGTTAAGTGGAGCGTGACCAAACTGTCTTTGCCGCCTGAATATGAACACGTCAATTTTCGGTTCATGTTGGCGGCGGCGTTTCGCATGAATCTGACGCTGTCCGCCTCGAATTTATCAATGACGTGACGGTTGGCGTCAATGACTTTCTGCCAGATAACCCGTGCCGCCGTCCCTTCCGGAATTTCTTTGTCCGCCGGCTTCACGCTTGAAGTCTTATCCTTTTCGTTTTCGATTCCCGTCCATCTCGTCTTAACGGCTTTTCCGCGTTCCGCCGCCGCGATTTCTTCGGCGGACATTTTTGCCCGGCCGGCGGCAATCACTTCAAAATCAGGCGTGACAATGACGACTTCGTCTTCTTTTTCAAATCCGGGCGCCGTCTTTAAAATACCCGGGACCAAAACGCTGGAACCGTCCGCAACGAACGGAATCGCTTTTTCATGAACCATAATCCAGTTTTTAAGATTTGTTTCCGCGCCGGGGTCTTCGATCTTTGAATTCTTATTGAAAATGCGGCGGGCGCCCGACAAACGCGGTAAAAGGACCCAGCCCGGTTTATCGATTTCAAAACGAATCGTTCCGATAATCTCGCCGCCGCAGATGATTTCTTCCATGCGGTCATCATACGGCGCTTTGTTGTAAACGGCGATCTCTCCGTCCGCAATCATTTTTTTGCCGAATTGCCGTACGGAAACGTCATTAATGCGTTTGATATCATACGGAAACGCCGGCCGTATATCGGCAGGCGGCGTCACGGTGACGAATTTTGTTTGGCAGTCGCAAGCGCATTTTTCATCCAGGACCGGAACATTGCATGCGGGACACCAATGCAAAACTAATTTTCCTAAAAAAACGGGTTTAACCATGGGGGTTAGACGTTTTCATCTTATTAAAAGGCATTTCCGCGCCCTTAAATAAAGTTTGACGGTCTTATTCTCAAGGCAATTTATACAATTCATCCGATTTCGGCGCGCGCAGCACTTTCATTGTTTCAATGTCCTGTTTCTCGTTTTTATAAATCAGGCGTTTGAGCGGATTTGCGGCGATTTCACCGATGATGGCGGCCTGAATATTTTTTTCTTTCAGTTTTTCCAAAACGATTTCGGGTTTGGGGGTTGTCATGATCATGTTGCCGCTCGCAATCAGCCGATATGGATTTAAATTGTAGTATCCGCAGATTTTTTTTGTTTCTTCCGTTATCGGAACGCTGTCTTCATAGACGATCACGCCTGTTTTTGAGGCTTCCGCCGTTTCCCAAAGCGCGCCGTAAAGACCGCCTTCGGTGATATCGTGCATGGAATGAACAATTTCTGAGCCCAAACCGCCGGCAGTCACGCCTTCCTCAATCACGCTGATTTGAGACATCATGGATTGCGCTCTTTTAACAAATTCCTCTCCGAATTCCCTTTTCAATTCCTCTTCTTTTTCAAAAGCGATGATTGCGGTTCCTTCCGGCGCGGCTGTTTTTGTCAAAATGATCTTATCGCCCGCAGCCGCGCCCGCCGAACAGATCACGTCTGTTTTATCGGATATGCCGACGGCCGCTGTATTTATGACGACGCGGGTGACGGCGTCCGTTACTTCCGTGTGGCCGCCGATGATGCTGACGTTTAAGGCGGCGGCGGTTTCTGACAGCTCCGTCATAATTTTGTCCAAATCTTCTTCTGAAGAGTTCGGCGGCAAAAGAATCGTTACCAAAAGGCCGAGGGGCCGGACACCGCAGGAGGCGATGTCGTTGCAGGAAACATATACGGCCAATCTGCCGATTTCTTTAGCCGTTCCCGTAATCGGGTCACATGAAAGAACAAAAAATTGTTTGCCGGCCTCTAATATCGCGCAGTCTTCGCCGATTCCGGAAGAAACTTTTATTTTCTCGTCAAATTTTTTCAGTTTCTGAAATACGATTTTCTGCAAAAGGTCGTGCGGCACTTTTCCGATTTCCATAATTCTTCATTCGTAAAACGATTTGTTTTATTTAAATTCACGCTTCGGCCAAAATATTTTTGAAAACAGGCTTTCTGCTCTCACATCGCATTTTCCCCGGTAGACGCATTTTTCACACAAGCGAATGTTTTTCTCTCTCGGCATTTTTCCTTTTTTGATGTTTTTTATTTTTCGAATCGAACGAAAAACCTTTCTCCTGTCTTGCGGGCGGATTTTAAAAAGCCGGCAGTCCCCGAAATAATCCATAACGGCGCTGTCGGAAACGAATTGCCGCCCGTACTTATTTTCAAGTATTATCATATACGCTGCCGCCGGTATTCTGTCAGATTCCCATACGCCGTTTAACGGCGCTTTTGAAGTTTTTATCATATACGGCAGCCGTTTTTCATTCCATATTAAAACTTTGGGCGGCATCCCGATCAAATTTGTTTTGGAATCTTTTTCTATCTTTTCAATATCGATCGGATTTGCGGCGCAGTCAAAAAGCGCGGTTCCGCTTCTCTGAAGCGTTGCATCGATATTTTTGCCGAGCGTTTCAATCCGTTTTTCAATCCGTTTTTCAATCACATTCTCATCAAAAACTTCTCCATTCTCATCGCTTTTGATTTCCTTTTCGATTTCTTGATACAATCTCTTTAATCTGTTTTCAAACTCCGGATTTCCTGTAAAAATGATGTCCGGCTTCTCTTCTGTCATTTCTGAAACAAGAGCCGGCAGTTCCAAACAAATTTCCCTCATTATTCTGTTTTCAAAAACGCCGGCTCCGGCTTCGCCGAATAATATATCCGGCCGTCCCTTTTTTTCGGCGGATATTCTAAAATAAAGCTGTTTCGGACAAGCCGCCCACATCCGTATTTCTGAAACAAAAACACTCTCGTCATCCATATCTTTTCAAAAAAACGCAGCCGTATTTTTCCGTTTCTCTTTTTTCAAAAACACAATCTTTATTTATTCCGGTATATCCGAAAAAATCTCCGGCTTTTAATTAATTCAAATATGAACAGATAATCAAGTTCAAAAAAATCGAATTTCTCAGTGTTTAAACACAGTCGATTTTTATCGTTTTTGGAAAACGCGATTCCTGAATATCCATTTAATTATTTTTCGAAAAGGATACCTTTATATTGAAATCATTCGTTTTTCTTTTGTCATGACAGACAACGAGGCTTTTGAGAATCTAAAGAAAAGGCTTGCCGAAAAAATGGCCGGCGAAATCACGCTTTCCGAAAAACCGGGCGAGTGTCTTAAAAAATGGCGATTGAATTTTGAGGTTTCCCAAACCGACATTTCTAATTCTCTGCAAGTATCGCCTTCCGTTATCAGTGATTATGAATCGGGAAGACGTAAATCTCCGGGGACGCTCATGGTCAGTAAAATCGTTGAGTCGCTGCTTGCAATCGATATCGAACGCGGCGGCCAAAAGATCCATGCTTATGAAACAATGCTGACAGCCGATAGTTCCAAAGAATCTATTTATTCCACTTACGAATATTCGATTCCGGTCCAGTTCCAAAAACTCGTCTCTCTGCTTGACGCTCAAGTATTGTATCGCGGTATGGAACGCCCGCTTTACGGTTTCTCGGTGGTTGACAGCAAACGCTCCATTCTGGAAATGACTTCTTATGAATTTCAGCGCCTCTACGGCTGGAGCACTGACCGCGCAATGGTTTTTACAAGAGTTTCTACCGGCAAATCTCCGCTTGTCGCGATCCGCGTCACGAATTTAAAGCCCGGCGCAATCGTTCTTCACGGTCTTTCTAAAGACGAAGTTGACCCGATGGCGGTAAAAATGGCGGAAGTCGACAGAATCCCTCTTTTGTGCACGACAAGAGATTTGGACGAAGCGATTGTCGAATTGAAAAAATACGGCCAGTATTCCATTAAAGGAATTTAAGTCTCTTAAATTTCTTTTATTCTTTTAAAAAATAGTCTTTTAAAAAATAGTCTTTAAAAAAACGATCTTAAAAAACAGGTTTGATCTGATGGATTCGACTCTTCTGAAAAATGAACATTCACTGAATGAATCACTGATTCATGATGAAAAAAGGACAGATAAAAAAAGCTTTAAAAAAGGGATCAACCGTCTCTCTCTGACGCTGACCATTTATGAGTTGATGATGGTTGCCGGTTACATTTTTTATTCGATATTTCTTATCATTCAGAATCCGGATATTTCCGATGAATTGTTTACGGAGCTTTCCGATGCCGCTCTTGGAAACGGATGGATTATTATGGCGGGGGTCGCAGTCGGTCTGCTTTTTATTCTGCTTCTGAGAAAAAAAGATATTTTTTCCGATCTGACAAAAAAGAACCGTTCAATGACGCTTCCTTCTTTTATTAAAATTCTTTTCTGCTTCATGAGTGCGCAAATACTTTTTGTCGTCTTCAGCACTCTTTTCGAATCATTCCTTAATGTTTTCGGCTACACAAATTTGGCGGCAATCGAGGAAGCTTCCTCCGCCAGCCTGACGTTTTCCCTGTTTTTATATGCCGGCATCGCAGGGCCGCTGACCGAAGAAATCGTTTTCAGGGGCGCAGCTCTCCGTTATCTTGAAAAATACGGCAAAGTCTTTGCGATCATCGTTTCCGCTCTTTTGTTCGGCGTTTTTCACGGGAATTTGATGCAGGGATTTTTTGCATTTGCGGTCGGCCTGGTTCTCGGCTATGTTGCTTTGGAATTTTCTTTTAAGTGGGCGGTTGTTCTTCATATTTTGAACAATCTTGTCTTTTCGGAACTGCTCGGAAGATTTTTGGAATTGCTTGACCCGTCTTTAGCCGATATGATTCTTTACGCTCTTTATACGGTTTTCTTTGCCGGCGGTGTTTTGGTTTTGTATATCGAAAGAAAACGCATTCAGGAGTATCTTTCTTCCAACCGGTCAAATAAAACAGCGTACCTCTATGCATTTACGGCTTTTTGGATGATCGTTTATATCGCCATCAATTTTGTCATGGCTTTTATGGGTATTACGCCTCTTGTAAACTGATTTTATCGCCGAATCGGCCGCTGCGCGCGGTTCGATTCTTTTTTTAATTTCCTTAAGCGTCCTGTTCGCTCTCAAATCTTCTCATCATTGTTTTCATTACCGTTTTCATTACTGTTTTCATCACTGTTTTCATTACCGTTTTCATCACTGTTTTCATTACCGTTTTCATTACTGTTTCTCATCATTATTTTTTTACTGTTTTGCCAATATTTTGTTAATGCCTCTCGTCACTGATTTTTGTGGGACGGAAAGTTATTATTTGTGTTTCTTGAAATTTGCGTATTTTCCCGAATTTTATAAAACAATTCTTTTATTGTCACCGCTCTTTATTTCACTTCTTAAATAGCCGTATTTTTTGATACGTTTTCTTCTATTTTTTCGTCAATAAACGATACGGTCTTCGTTACATTTATATACCACGATTCCGTTTTTTGCAGTAAGTGCTTCGGAGTATGTTGCTTTGAGTTTTCAAAGAACACCGAAGTCAAAAGAGGACACCCTCTGACAGACAGAAAAAATGGTTTAAAAACGGAAAATGAGGAAATTAAAACATTGTACCAAAAAAAGAAGACTGTTGCCTGTCCGGTTCTAATTTGAACCCGAATCCGGAACCGGCGGCAGTCCATTTTTTTGGTCTGTTTCAAACCATACATAAACAATTAATAAATCCGTAGACCGGTCGTTTTTTCGAAATTTAAAATTAGCCGCAGAGGAATATTAATTTTTTTGTCTATTCGGCTTTTTTGGATTGTGTTCGGCGCCGCGCCGGATTATTTGGATTTTTTT
>JAITUZ010000049.1 GCA_031286065.1 Candidatus Methanimicrococcus odontotermitis
GTCAACTATGTGAACGCGCCCGGTCTTGCCAAATCCCGCGGCATTGAAGTGAGCGAAAAGAAATCCGAAACATCCGATGAATACGCTTCCGTCTTTACCGTCACGGTTTTTGGCAGCGGCAAGTCCGTCAATGTTTCCGGAACGGCTGTCGGCAATGATATTAAAATAATCCAAATCGATAAAACGCGCGTTGACGTTTATCCGTCCGCGCACATGATTTTTGCCGACCACATCAACAAGCCCAATGTCATCGGTCCGTGCTGCCGGATTCTCGGCGAAAACAACATTAATATTTCCGGTATGCAAGTCGGTCATGTGAACGTCGGCGAACCGACCATTATGGTTATCAGCGTTGACAGCAGCGTTCCTGAGGACGTTTTAACTGAATTGGTGACGGTTGACGGCGTTTTAAGCGCTAAGATCGTGGCGATTTAATCCCGATTTTCTTCGGGATTCTTTTTTTTAAATTTCCGTTTTCGTTCCTGCTTTTTTTCTGCTTTTATTTTTGTTTTTCATTTCTTTTTTTAGTCACAAAAATCGAGCGGACGGCGGCATCCGCTTTCTGATTTTCTTTATTTTTTTATCCATGAATTCGGATCGACGCGGTAACCGCCGCCGGTGCGGATAATTGACGGATATTCCCGAATTTCTTCGATTGTAAACTTTAACGAATCAGAATTGAAACGACTCCAAATGTCTTTCCAGGGAATGGCGTACGCTTCACGGGGATGTCCAACGCCGCAGCGAAGCTCAACGGCTAAAAATCCGCATCTTCCGGAGTGATTCAGAAAATCGGTAATGCGTTCGATTTGGTGAACGCCTTTTTTATCCGTCGTAAAGTGCTGCGTAAAGTAAAGCGCTTTCGTCCCTTTTTCAACGGAGATGCTTTTGCATTCGATCCCCATATAATAATCGGGGTGGAGGGAGTCTACCAAAACATCCAGAAACTGTGACGTAAATCTGTGCTGTTTCAGCCGATAAGAAATGCCGCGCACATTGTTTTCTTTAAAATAATTATTAAAAGAAGTGACTAAGCCTCTTTCAAATTCAGTCATACCCGAAAATAGGTATATAAATATATGACTGTTTGCCGCACGGGGAGAAAGTATTCAAAAATCAGGGCTTTTTGGTAAAATATAATATGAGAAATGTCTTCAAGAGTCTGTTTGTAATATCTCGTATGAGATACGTATTCCTGAATCGAGTTTTTGATAAAATATAAAATGAAATATGGGTCATATTTCATTCTCAATTTTGCAATAAACGGAAAAGAGGCTGCAAACTATGTCATCAAAGACAAAAGCGCTCTCAGGAATTCAGTATGAAGCGGATTAAATCGGGGCTTAATTTTGCTTCTTGGAAACGGGAAATTATCTCCTTTTCAGAATGACGCTGCTTTTTTAATTCGTTAATCGCGTCTATTGTTGTTTCGGGGACTTCAAAATATTCATTGATGTCTTTTCGGTGTCCCCAAACATCTCCTTCTAAAAGCGCAATATTTTGCATGGTTAAAAACATCTCAATGGATTCCGACAAAGTTCTTTTGTACGAATTCGGGATATGAAGCGCTTTAATGCTCGGGCAGCGCGTCACCAATGTCATGACATCCGTATTGGACGGGCGGAATGCCAGATGAATAATTTTATCCCCCGTCTCCAGCGTTTCAATTTCTTCCTTTGAACTGACAATTTTAATTTTCATTTTTTCATTCTCTTTTTTTCTATATTATTTCATATTATTAATTTACAAATCGGAAGCTATAATAATTAAATCTTTTGTTTAAAGCGGTTTTACATAAATCTGTTGGTTCTTTCGGTAACTTTTAAAGCTGATATTCGAAAAAGCAGATGGTTTGTATCAAAATCAGAGGTCAAACGGACTTCGGCAAGTCTGATTCCGGTGAATGATCAGTCAACACGCCTTAAAAAATTGCCCTTTGTAAATTCCGCGCCGTCATTTGAATTATTCTTTGAGAAACTGTTCCGATGAATCAAACCGTTTTTGTAATGTTTGACCAATAAACCGATTTCTTCAGGCGTGTGCCCGATGCCGTCAATTCTGAAAATCGAGATATTCGCTTCGAGGAGGCGCGGCAGCAGATCAAAAGCGTTCAATTCGCGGGAATTAAAAATATAATTTCTTCCGGCAATGTCAGTTAATACCGGAAATTCATAGTTTTTAGAATCTTTGAGGACATAATCAAAAAACGGTAAAGTTTTGCCGAGGACGGCAGCTGTTTTGTTTGCGTTTCCGCCGCAAAGAACGGATTGCAGAAGCGGGTGTTCCGTCACCATTAATTTTTGCCGGCCGTGAACCATGCATTCAAAAGACGGGAAATCTCCGTCTGATTTTAAAGCGGCGGCGCGGATCAGCGGTTCGATTTCCGAAATCGAAAGTTCGGGAGAGAGCAGGGCGGATGAAACGCCGTCTTTTAGCAAGAGGGATGCGGCGTCTGAATTGAAGAGGTTGAAGGCAGCGTCCGCCGCGATTTTGAAATACGCCGAAAACGACGGGTCGGACCGAATAAATTCATAAACGCCGGCGTTTGAAACCAAAACGCCGGTGATTCCGGTGCTTTGAAGCATCTTTAAAATGTGAGCGAGCTCTTCAAAGTCCGTTTCTTTTGTAATGAAGGGTGTTTTGAAGAAGAGTTTTTTTCTATCTGTTTCCGATATTTTTTCGGCAAACGCTTGAATTCTGTCCGCCGTCATGCCGTATTCTTCTTGAGTCCGCGGATTTTTGAAAACATCGCCGCCGATATAAATTCGGTCGGCGCCGGCTTCTAATGCCGCCGCAGCTTCGCTTTCCGAATAAACACAGACAGAAACCAGGGGCGGGAGCGTGGGTCGGGCGGACGCTTCCGAGTTCGGCTTTTTTTCTTCGCCGGCCGGCGAATTTTGTTCAGCAGGAGCGTCTCTTTTTCGAGACAGCACTTTTTTAGTCAAAAGTGCCTGTAACGCTTTGTTGCGGACCGTTTTGAATTCGCCGACCGGAACGAAACACTCGCCGTTCATTGATATCTCGATCGATTCTGTTTTGTAAACCGTGCCGCCGAGTTTTTGAAGGATATCGCGTGCCTGCGCTTCTGAAAACGGATTTTTTTGAGCGGTTTCAACGATGTAATCGGATTGAACCGCCGCTTTGAAGCCGGCCGGATCCGACGCGATCACTTGAATCTTTTTTCCGCTTTCAATTTTGATCTCAAACGAAACCGGAATTTGAACGGATTCCGGAGGAGACAGTTTTTCAATCATTTCAGCGATCGGAAAAACCGTGGACGACGAATAAAAAGGCGGCGCGGAAAGGTCCGTTTGCGACGTTTGAAGGCGTGTGTCTGAAACGATTTGTTCTATGAACGTCTCTCTCTCTTCATCGCTGCAGCCGGCGGCCGGAAATGTTTTTGTGAGCTCTTTTTGGAGTTTGAAATCAAATGTTTTGTAAACAAAATCACCGATTCGCGGGTATATCCGTTTTTCATCGGCGGTCATCGGCGGGAGCGGAATCTCAACGGAATCTCCCGCGGCGGCTTCATCGCAGATGCTGTGTCCGACATACATCTTCTTGATTGTAAATCCAACGCGCGGATCTTCGGTCGAATTCATATTTCGGCTGATGTCTCCGATTGAAATGCCGTCGTGCGCCGACAAGCCGGATGTCAGAAGGACAGTTATGTTGGATTTTTTGACGTCGGCTCCGATGATTTTCCCGATCTGAATCCCTTTATTGTAAGGCAGTTTCCGGCTCATCAATTCATTTCCCGGATTTTTCAGGAAATAACCTTCCGTAAAATCACGATTGAAGAGTTTTTTAAGCGTTTCTGACTCAACTTGAGTCGGTTTTTGTTGATCATTTGAAACAATTCTGTTAATCAAACGCCGATAAACTGAAACAACGCCGGCAACGTATTCCGGTTTTTTCATTCTGCCTTCGATTTTAAAAGAATCAATGCCGGCTTGAATTAAAGCGCTGATGTTTTCAGAAGCGTTCAAGTCTTTCGGGCTGATTAAATATTGTCCGTCTGTTGAAACAGGAGTGCCGCCTGCCAGCAGTGTATATCTTTTCCGGCACGGCTGCGCGCATTTTCCGCGGTTGCCGCTGCGAGACCCGACAAGGCTGCTGAAATAACATTGGCCGGAATAGCAAATGCAGAGCGCGCCGTGAATAAAAGTTTCAATTTCAACGCCGGTTTTTTTGATTTCGGCTAATTCCTTAATCGAATTTTCACGCGCGGGAACAACGCGCGAAACTCCGAGTTTTTGGAGAAAAGAGGCATGGTGGGAGTTGTGTACTGTCATCTGCGTACTGGCGTGGACGGCAAATCCGGGATACCGGGCGGTGATTCTTGTAAGAAGCCCCAAATCCTGAACGATAACGCTGTCGGCGCCGCATCGGTAAAGCGCGTCAAATAAATTCATCACGTCATCCAGTTCATCGTCTCTGTAAAGCGTATTCAGCGTGACGTAGACTTTTTTTCCGAACGCGTGCGCGTAATCAATCCCGGCGGCAAGTTCGCTGTCGGAAAAATTGCCCGCGTAAGCGCGCGCGCCGAATCGGGACGCTCCTATGTAAATCGCGTCCGCGCCGTTTTGGACGGCGGCAATCAATGAAATCAATGTTCCCGCCGGCGCCAATAATTCAGGAATATCTGCGGCGGATTCTTTGATTTCGGCAGAAAGATCGGAAGCGGACATAAAAATACCTCTGAAAAATAGGATTTATAATATTCTGAAAACAGGGCGGATGTTAAAATAACTTTGCTTTGAAACCGCCGCGGGTTTCGCTGCCGTGATCGGGGCGGCGGCGTTTGTCCTTAGGAAACAGGGGAAGGTTTGAAACCGTTAAAAAAACGAATGAACAGGGAGGATGATTCATCTCTCTTTTTTCTGATTGATTCTATGATTAAAAAAATTCAATTGAAATGCATGAAAATATCCGTCTTTGATACAGCATGAACTTTTGGCGCAAAGTCCGAAAAAGAGAGGTAATAAAATGAAAGAACGATGCCGATATTTCAGCATTGTTCTTTTTTAATTTTTAAATTATTCTGCGCTGACGTAAGCGTCGTAGAATGAGGTGTCAAAGAGGTCTTCAGCTGTCAGCTGTCTGGGAACCAAACCCTGCTCATACTGAGCCTTCGCGTAGGCGACAACATAATCTTCGATGACATGCGGGTCGGAAATCCATGCGCCGTCCCAGTCTTTGATGGACTGGAGCGTAATGTCTTCTGAAATGGTGGTCACAGCGGAATAGTGTTTCGCGGCCGTTTCAGGATTTTCATTTATGTATTTGGTGGCTTCAACATGGACCTTCACGATTTCTGCGACAACGTCGGGATGTTCGTCAATGAATTTCTGACTGACAGCCAAAACGCAACAGGCGTGGTTGGGAGACATGTCGCCCGAGTCGAGAATAATTTTTCCGTCACCGGCTTTGACGATAACGGACGGTGAGGGGTGCGGCAAGAAGACGGCATCGACGGCGCCGGCTTTTAATGATGTTTGTGCTTCGCCGGCATCCATCGGCTTGATTTCTACTTTTGAAAGGTCCACGCCGTTGTCAGTGAGCCATTGTTTGATCAAAGTGTCCTGGATGGAACCGGGCGGGAAAGTGGCGATGCTTTTGCCTTCAAAGTATGACGGGTCGGTATAGGTCGCGTTTGCCGGAATGATTAGACCGGAGCCTTGCGTTTGAACAGCGGCGATGATCTTCAAATCCGCGTTGTTCTGCGCAACGGCCGGAATCAGTGGCGCGGAGCCGATATAGGCGACCTGGATCGCGCCGGACGCAAGAGCGGTTGCTTCGGAAGGTCCGCTTGGGAATGACTTGTCGCTGACATTTTTGACGGCATCCATCTTTGTTAAATTGTCAGACCACCAGCCGAGTTCTTTGGCGCTGGTGTAAGCCATTTGGTGTGTGCTCGGCTGGAAACCGATAACAACATCTGTCGTTTCTTTGTCGCCGCTGTTTAAACATCCTGATAAGGAAATTGCGGCAATCAGCAAAATAGAGAGACTGATAAGCATTATTTTTTCCATAATAACCCTCTGAAAAGTAAAAACAATATATAAACAATACAAATCCCATTATTTGAATGAATCTGTATTTTTCGGTTAAAATTGGATTTATTAATATATAAGATAATTCTTAATTAAATGGGCGTTTCGAGAAAAAACGGAAAACGGTGTTGTAATTGGGGAATAACAAATGAGACACTTTTGCGTTGTACAAATGTGTCATAATGTTTTTGATTTTTCCTCGAAACACTTTTTTAATTATCTGCCGAATTTGAGATACGGCAGTGTTATGAGGCGCGGTAAATTAAACCGCAAATACTTATTTGCCCAAATTAAATATAAAAACTTATCCGAAATTGACCGATTTTTGTCACGTTTGTGATAATATTTTATATCAGTTTTCCGTATGTGGATGAAGCTATTTAATATAGTGGAAAATATTAAAATGAATTAAAAACTGAGATGAAATAATGAATATGTCAGATCGTTTAATGAAAGCGGCATTTGAATCCGATGAAAACTTTCAAATCGTACTGCATCGCGTGATTAAAGAAGATTTGAACATGAGCGCGGTTGACTTTGCCAAAGAAGCCGGAATTCCGCACAGCACATTGTATAAAATTTTGTCGAGAACACGGGTGCCGAATATTAAAACCGTGCGTCAAATCGTCTCCGCCGTCAAAGCGCATGAAACGCCGGTCGATGAATTTATTGCAGTCATTGCCGCCCGTATGGTTTTAAATACAATTACGGAAACTCGTAAAAAAGTCGGCGGTCGGCTTATTACGGTTAAAGAATATTCAGCCAATTCTGTCGAAGAAGCAATCATTGTCGCGACGCGCGCCGAAAGGGACGGAGCCAAAGCACTGGTCTGCGCGCCGATTGTCAGCCATACGGTCGAAAAAATCGTTTCAATTCCGGTGACGACGATTATGCCAAAAGCAAGTATTACCGAAGCGATTGAAATCGCGATGAAAAAAATCAGCTGATATCTGTTCGAATATACTTTTTTAAAAAGAGAAAGAAGGTTTAGGAAAGCCCCAAACCTTTCATTTATTTCAATTCAGTTTGAATTTTATTTTCTGAATTTTGATTTCAGATCTTCAACGACATCTGAAGCCACAATCTTGTAGTTGTTTCTGTTTGCGCCCTTCACGCCGAAAAGGTAAGCGATTATGGCAGCAGCCACGAGAACAACGATTCCAAGAAACCCGATGAATGCGTACAGAATGGTTGAACCAAACTTCGCTTCACCGACAGAAACGGAAGAGATGCCGGACGGCAAGTCAATTGTTCTGTTGCTGTCTGTTTCATTCAATGTCAATGTATAATTGCCGGCTTCCGGCGCTTTCACGGATAAAGAAACACTTTTGGTTTGGCCTGTGTTGACCGAAACGGTTGAGTTATCCGAATCAATCACATTTCCGCCGCTGTCTTTTAAGACCAACGCCACTTCGTGGGAACCGTTTTTGATACCGTTGTTGGTCACATTAAATTCCAGTTTGATATTTCTCTTGGCCGTCGGTTCATCCGGACTTCTGACGAAGTTGGAATACGCGAAAGCGACTTCCTGGGAAATGTTGACATTCGTTGAGCCGTTGATGTATTTCTCTTTGGCGACAGTAATCGTCAAATTTCCGGTTTTGTTGAACGTGTAATTAAACTCTCCGGCGGAATTGGTTCTTCCGACATTTTCGCCGCTGACATAAACGGCTGCATCGCTGATGGTTGAACCGTTTAAGGAGTCTGTCGCTTTGATTGTTCCGACCATTCCGAAGTACATGGGATCCGGAGAAACGCGCACCGTCATATTGACGAGTTTTTCATTGACGGTCAAACTGGAATTGCCGGCCGTATAACCGGATTTTTCAGCATTGATTCTGAATGTTCCGACAGCGTTCGTTGTATAGTTGATTTGTCCGGACGCGTTGGTCGTTCCAATCGTTGAGCCGTTGATTGTGATGGTGACGCCTTCGATTGTGACGCCGCGGTCTTCCGCCGTGATTGTCACGGTCTCGCCGGCGACAACCGTTGAATTCGACAAGCGGACTTTCAGCGGGTCGGTCGAGCCGATTTCCTTTTCAACGACCGGCGCGAATCTTAAGGTATCATTATTGCCGACTTTGAAATACATGGTACTGTTGCCGACTTTCATAAATTCGACATCATTGTCTTGCGATAATGTGATGGAACGTCTGTTTTCAAGCGCAATGTTTGTAGCCGTAACGCTTGTCACTTCCATTTCGCCGTAGGCGGTTCCGTCTTCGATTCTTGTCAGCTGTTCAGATGCCTGGAAAATACCCGAGATTGACACGATACTGCTTTCCGACCCCATGAAAACGGAATCCACGTGAACTCTCACAAAAGTCGTATTTTCGCTGCCGGAGCCGATCTTCTTTGAATAGTTCAAATCATTTCCGGACCGAACGATTTCGGAATAGAGTGTTTTGCCGTCTTTTTCAATAAAGAGCTGGGCGGCGTTGCCGTTAACATCTATTTGGGCGGCTCTGACGGAAACGCCTTCTTCGAGAGCGATGGCTTGATTGAGATACACGTTTCTTCTTTCGTCCGTGTCAACCAAAACTTTGGACAGATTGCCGTTTTTCAAGAGGCTGCCGCCGGTTCCCGCGTAATATTTTTCACCCATGAAGCCGATGACGTTATAATTTCCCCATGTCTCATATTCATAATCAACAATTGTCGCAGTGGCGGTGTATGTCAAGTCGCCGTCATTGATCCTTCTTGATGAGTTGCTCAATTCCGTTTTGATTTCGATTCTTTCAGAATTCGTGATGTCATCATTGATGTCGTAATAGAATCCTTCAAAGTTTTGAGGCGTCCATACTTTTGAAATATATTCTGAATTGCTGAAGTCTGAAACTGTGCCGCGGATCTCATAGATTCCCGGGTCGGTGTATTCAATCACCGGCGCGAATCTTAAAGTATCGCTGTCGGCAACGACGAATTTCATTTTGCCCATCAATGTGACTTCGGAATCTCTGTTTAAGCTGACTCTTTCACTGCTGGACATCGTAATGGTGTCCCCGCTAACGGTTTCAATTTCCATTTTGTCGATTTTAGATCCGCTTTCCAGCCTCAATAATTTGTCGGAAATTTGGAAAATGCCGTCAATGGTTACAAGACTGCTTTCCGATCCCATGAACACGTTGTTGACATGGATCATGATAAACGGAACTTTCGTGTTGCTGATATTCTTTTCATAGACGAATGTCTTATTTCCTCCGCTGGCATTCACAACACCGTCGCCGACCTGCTTTCCGTCTTTTTCAACAATTAACCGGGCGGCGTTGCCGTTAACATCAATCTGCTCAAGTTTGATAGCATAACCTTCTTCAAGAGCCAAATACTGGCCGACGCGGTAGTTTCCGCTTTCGTCGCTGTCAATCAGAACTTTGGACAAATTGCCGTTTTTCATCAAGCTGTCAGAACCGTAACCGGCATAATATTTGTCACCCATGAAGCCGACGATTTGATACTCGTTCCACTCGTCATACGCGAAACTGACATTTGACGTCGTTGTTTTATATTCGATGTCGCCTTCATCAATCGTTCTTCCGATATCCCGAATCGTCATCCATTCGCTGCCTTCGCCCGTGTCCAAATCATAATAGAATCCGGAGAAACTGCGGGCGGTCCAGTTGTATGTCGTCGGCATGTTCAATGACGCGTCCCAAATGCGGTCGCCTGTCGTTTTGGCCGAAACTTCAATGTTCCATGTCAGCGTTTCAGTCGGCGTTGCCGAACCGTTGGCATTAACGGTTAATTTCAATGTGTATTTTCCGATTTTGGTCGGCTTCCAGCTGAAAGTGTCTGTAAGGACATTGTTTTTGCTCTGATCTTTTTCAGCCACATTCGTCGCGTCTGCCGTGTTGTAGTAAGTCAATTCCCACTTGAAATCGCTTTCATCATCCGCTGTCGCTTTCAAATTAAAAGCTGTATCATTTTCAATCTTGAGGTCCTTGGGGGTTTTGCCGTCCGTGTCAAAAATGCCTGTGTTGTCTGAAGCCATTTGTGTCCGGTTCAGGAACGCGGGAGGGAGCGCTTCTGATGTGCTTGCTTTATTTGTATAACTCAAACCGAAGTCGCTTGAGTTGTTGCCTCGGACTTTAATTGTGTATTCTGCATCGCTCACTAAGTTTGAAGCGGTTAATTTGCCGGTTCCGGACTCAAAAGATAAATCGCTGACCGTATTATCGGAACTGTCTGTGACTGTATAGGTATAATGCGTGTAGTTTGATAATGTCCAGACAATCGAATTTGCGGCGCTTTCACTTGAAAATCCGACCGGCTTGACGGTTAATTCGGTTGCGTTGTCACTGACGGTTCCGCTGTTATTTGCACGGAAAACAATGTTTGTGTCACCTGTTGTATTTCCTTTTACAAGTAAGGATGTGAGTGCTGTTACGTCTTCCCATCCGGTTCCGTTGTAAAGTTCAAGAGTTTCAGAGCCGGTCGGTGTCCATGTGTCCCACGAAACATTAAAATGAGTGTCCGTCGAGTCGCTCATCGTGTGAACATTTGCAACATCAGGAGCTTCTACAGGCGCGGCCTCAATTACAAATGTACCGGTGGCGTAGTTTCCGGAGTCATCCGTTACATTTACCGTGTATGTGGCGGCACTAAGTACTATGTTTTCAAATTTGTGTGTATTGCTTGAATTTGTCTGTGCGGAGGGAACGGTTGTTCCTTCAATCGTAATCGTGAAATTTCCAAGAGTTGTGTCTGCCAATGTTCCTGTCCAACTGACAGTCACATCATAATTTGTTCCATTCGCTGCGTCGTCTGCGGAAACGCCGCTGACGTCGGCACTTGCTATTCCTGTTAAAGTGAACAGGACAAGTAAAATCGCAATGCTTTTCAATATTTTATTCATATTTTTTACCTATCTGTTATTTTGAAATTGTTAAATAATAGGATTTTTCTCTTAATTTTTACCCTAAAGTAAAAACAGATAAACGAATTCATCATTTCATGTTATATATCTTTTGTGAATGAATTATATCCCCTTTTCAGTAATGGAAGACGTTGCTCCTCATAAGTTGTCTGTCTGATATTAACGTTTTCTTTTTCGGCGATTGCCTTTCCGATAACCGTGAACTTGCAAGGATATCTGCCGGATTTGCCGGCGGAAGAATACGTTTTCAATTGTGCCGCCGCGTTTTCATTGATTTTTCGGAACACTTCCTCAATAACGGAAAGCTTTTCAGGCGGAATTGTAAACAGCAATTCGTAATCGCCGCCTGTATAAAGCGATTCATGAATCAGAATGAGGCGGGCTTCCTGCGCTGTTTGATCTTCGTTGAGTTCGTTCATCTCGGTTTTTCTTTTTAAGCGCGTTGAAACGATTTCCAAAGCTTCCGGCTCAAGAGGCAGTTTTTGTTCGTCAATTTCAAAAAAAACGCCTGAAAGAGCCGATAATTCATAAACGGATGAAGCTAAGCCGTCGCTTGTGTCAATCATTGAATTGACGGCGCCGCTTTTTGCAAGCATCATGCCTTCATAAATGCGCGGAAACGGCTCTGTCAAATTTTTCAAAAACGCGTCGGATGCGCTTTCCGGAATCCGGTTGAGCAAAACCGAAAGCGCAACGCCTGCAGAACCCGTATGTCCTGTGACGCAAAGAAAATCGCCGGGTTTCGCGTTTTTCCGATAAATTACATTTTTGTTCTCCAAGATGCCGATGACAGTTCCCGTAATTGAAAGTTCTTCATTGTATTCTGTGTCGCCGCCGATGACCTCGGCTCCGAAGAATGAAACGCACTCTTGAATTCCCCGCGCAAATTCTTCTGCGTCTTCAAGCGTGAAACTGCGCGGCAAGCCGGCTGAAAAAAGAAAGGCGACCGGCTTGGAACCCATGGCTGCCAAATCGCTTAAATTAACGGCCGCCGACATCCATCCTTTCTGCCAAAGTGTCATTCCTTTCGGGAAATCCGTTGATTCGCGGACCGTGTCCGTGCTGAAAGTTAATGATTCCGCCAAGAGATTTTGAGATAAAGAAGCTAATTTTAAAACGGCGCAGTCATCAAATTCCGACCCGAAGAGAAGCGGTTTGTTTTTCAGCTGAAAAACACGGGAAAATACGCGGATAAAATCCTTCTCTGTCGGTCGGTCTTTCATTAAACAGCCTCCTTCTCTTAAAACAATCCGTGATTTCTGTCAGCAGCCCGAATAAAATTAATGGCGGCCGGCCATTTTTCAAATCATTTATTATTTGATACCTCAAACAAAAAACAAACACTTAACGGAAAATGATTTCGGTTTGGAATGAGGGGTTTCTTATCCGCTCGCTGCAGGCAAGCTGATGTATGAATAGTGCATATGTTTTTTGTTTGAAGCGTAAAAAGTAAAGGAATCGCCGGATTATATTTCTTGCTTTAACTTCAATTCAAATTGAAGTTAAAACCGGCGATTCAATTATTGGTATTAATTGATTTTTCAATAAAAAAACAGAACAAGAAAGTCTTGTTCAAATGAAACAATAAAGTTCCGCTGATGACGGCGGAACTTAAAAACCCGCTGAAATTACAGCGGAATGTGATCCGCTGAAATTACAGCGGAACTTCAAAATTAGAAAGTTCGTAGTTGAAAGGTGTGCCGTTCACTTTGCAGAGTTCTCTTGCCAAAAGCCAGTAAACGAGTGAAAGTGCTTTTCTTCCTTTGTTGTTTGTCGGGATGACAAGGTCAACATTTTTGGTCAGATTGTTGGAGTCGGCGAGCGCGACGACGGGAATGTTGATGTCATAGGCTTCTTTAATCACCTGCATGTCGCCTGCAGGGTCGGTGACGATAACGATTTCGGGTTCGAAATAGCCGTCCATTTTCGGGTTGGTAAGCATGCCCGGAATAAAGCGTCCGAGAGCAGAGCGGCAGCCCGTTGCTTTAGCGAACATTTTTGCGGGGTATTGACCGTATTGCCTGGAAGAAACGACCAAAACGCGGGAAATGTCATATTTGGAGAGCAATTCCGCCGCCGCGATGATTCTGTCGTCGGTGGACTGAATGTCCAGGACATAAAGACCGTCTGTTCTGACACGGTAAACGAAGCGCATCATGTCTTTTGTTTTCTGCTGGGTGCCGATGTGAACGCCGGCCGCCAAGTATTCGTCGATAGAGACGAGATAATTTTGTTCGTTTGCCGCAGTTTCTTCCATTGCGGGAGTTTCTTGATTATCCATTTAATTCACCTGATATTTGAATTCAAATTGAGTTCCTTAATGTTTTAATTTCCTTAATTCGATGAGTAATGATTGGAAGTGTCATCTTTATTCGAGAAACCTGTGTGTTCGAATTTATGATTTGAACTGTCCTGTTTACCTCTTGATAGTGATCGGAACGACGCCTCTCTCAAATTCTTCGAGAGCGATGTAGAGCGGGTCAACACCCGATTTTTCATAATCCTGAATTAAGACGGGGGCGCCCATTGAAATTTGAAGGGCGCGGGCACCGACAATTCTGGCCCTTTCGAACCGTGTATATTCTTGTACTTGAAGTTTCATACCCTTTTCACCCGGAACAATGTCCGTCGCTGTTTCTGGATGGAACCCGGACAGAGGAATTCATCGCCTCTGCCGTTTACGCATCACTTAACTTGATTCCTAGTTTTTACTGGTACGGGGCAATCACGTCAACCATTTCGATATGACTCAAAAGCATTCTTCTGCAGCAGTATCTGGAATAGCCGAGGTCATTTAAGACCTGGCCTTTATCTTCACCCGCTTCAACGCGTGCTTTAAATTCTTCATATCCGGAAGCAATGACTTTCCCGCATGAAAAACAACGGACAGGTAACATGTTTTATCACTTTATCTGTAAGATTTCTGGTATCTCGATCTGGCACCGGGACCGCCGAAGTATTTCGGTTCTTTCTGCCTGGAGTCGCTGACGAGCAAACTTCTGTCAAATTCTGCGAACGCATCGCGGACAGCGGTGTCGTTGGTGAATTCAACAATACCCTTGGCGATTGCTGTGCGGGCCGCGTTTGCCTGTCCGATGAAGCCGCCGCCCTGAACGGTGACGTTGATATCGATCTTGGAAATGACCGCTTCGCCGGCGATGTTGACCGGTTCGGAAACTTTTTGGTTCACGATCCAATTGCCGTAAATCGGAAGCGGGATTTTATTAATTCTGACGATGCCGGTCCCGCTCTTGACGGTTGCTCGGGCAACGGCGGTTTTGTGTTTACCTGAAGTATTTACAACTTTTTCTGCCATTTCAAATCACTCCACCTTAGCGCCGAGATTCTTGCCGATTTCACCGAGTTTCACGTATTTTGCGGAACTGAGGCGTGTCATACTTGCAGCTTCAATCGTTTCGGCTTTTGCGCTTTTCAGTTCTGCCGGTACGCCCGTATGGACTTTAAGGTGGGCCATGGCTGTGCGGCCGCTCAGTCTCTTGTACGGAAGCATTCCGCGGATTGTTCTTTTTAAGATTCTTTCCGGTCTCTTCGGGAAGTAGGGACCGTGTTCGGGTCTTCCTCTCTCGACAGAGTGGCGGTAGTCTGCAAAAACAGCATATCTGTTTCCGGAAACAACCGCGTTTTCAGCGTTGATAATATCAATTTTTTCGCCGGCGAGGAGACGTTTTGCGACAATGCTTGCAAGTCGTCCCATAATTAATCCGTTTGCGTCAATAACTGTCATACTTCTGCACCTCACTGGAAAATTCTGATGCCGGAACCTGTCGGGTTCTCTTCGATGATGTCTTCGATACGGACGCATGTGCCGCCTGCCGCGGTGATTTTGTCAAATGCGCCGACGCTGAAATTTAATGCCGCAACGGTCACGGGAAACGTAATGTCGCCTGCGCCGAGAACTTTTCCCGGGACCAAAAGGACATCGTTTTCATTGGCATGTCTGTTGATTTGACTCAAATTGACATCGGCATAGTTTCTGGACGGGTTTTCCAATTTTTTGGCAATTGCGGTCCAAATCGGCGCGTCATTTTCTGCACTGGCGCTTTTCAGCGTCAAAATAAGGTTAATCATTCTCGGATTTGTCTTTCTCGAGAGCTTTACAAGTGTTCTCTTACCCATTATTTTCCTCCGCAAGATTTTTTGAATAAAAATCCTACTCACGCAGTTCGCTCCAATATTAAAAAGCAGGTTGCGTTCGAAAATAAAGTACCCTGAAATCAATATCAAAAAAGATATCTTATATAATCAGATATACGCTATTTTCCTATAGGTGACCGCTTAGAAAGGAGTTATGGCATATAAAGGTTTCTTGAAAGGAGACATTTTGAGACGCCGCCGGATTCATTCTCTTGCGGCTGAAGAAATGACCGGACAGAAGATTTTGATCTCTTGTTCTTTTTTTCCGCGTTTTCTTACTGTAAAGATATTTGGATTTCTGCAGACTTATCATCAAAGAGGAAGAGCAGGTTAAAAAAATCAGATTGGAAGAAGAATGAAAGCAATATTTAGAACTGAAGAAGAAATTTGATTTGAATTGAGTGAGAACTGAATCTATGGAAAAATAGAGGGCAATGAAAATTAATTTCATTGCTAATTTTGTTTTAAACGGGAATCGATGCAAATGTGATAATTAACCAATAAGCAAATAAAAAGAAATCAACGGATAATAATAACCATTCCAATGTTGGAAATTGTTGATTATAAATCTTTTTGATTGCAAATATTAAAAGGGTTGGTGCAATTGTGGCTGAAATTAGAGCCAGTGTTGCATATATCGCCCATTCACTCATTTTAATACGACTCCTGTCTTCTTTACAACCCATTGTAAATCTGTGTAGATCCATTGTGGCTTAAAACCATGGTAGAATAATACATTGCATCAGTTCCGGATGCAAAAGATAGTCCAATTCCTCCAATTCCAGAACCTCCTACATTTACACTGATGCTAGGTGTTATGGAATAAGTACTGTGCCCATACCCAAAAGCAAAATATGTAATTAACAGATTGTTTCCGGAAACTGCTTCATTGAGTTTAACGGTAAATTCACCAGAATGTGCCCACCCGTTATTATAGCTCAATGGAATTTTTGATTCAACATGGCTATTTATCTTTTTGTAGGAGATTGGGGTAGTTCTATGGGATGCATTATATATATTATCATGAATGTATGTGGCGGTGGAGGAAACGTCTGTAGCAGTTACAACGCGTTGGATGCTTCCGTTACCTACAGCACTAAATCCGCAGGTTACAATATCAGTCATCATAATTACAGGCGCAGATTGCCACATCCAATTGAAAGATGCACTCATATTACTTTTTGAATATGTTTTTTTAGTAATAGATCCAATAAAAGTTGATGCTGCTGCCATCATCTGAGGATTTTCTTCTAATGGACTGCCGTCATAAGACTTTAATAAAGAAATTTGAGTGTCGTTGTAACCCATATTATGAAGTTCTTCTTCAGATAACTGCGCTCTTTCAAACAAAGCCTCTTCAAATGAGAAATTTTTGATTGCAGCAATATCTTTTACAGAATATCCGCTTTTTCTCAATTCATGATCCGGAGTCTCTTTCAATTCCAACCACATGTCATATTCATTTGTAGTGAATGTAGCAAGTACTTCTTCCTGAAGAACTTCTTCTGAATCAATTCTTTTTTCATTTTCCTGAGCTAATGCCGCAGGAGAAATAACCATGCCGAAGAACATCATTATGCAAAGGCATATGATGATTTTTGTTTTGCTTCTTTTGACATTTTTAACCTCGATTCGTTATCGAAAGTATAATGGCAATTTGATTATAAGTGCATGGAGAGGTCAAGAGAATAATTGTATGTCCAAACCATTGCCTTACTTTAAAATTGCAAAAGCACCAAGATATGCATGCTATATATGCATATCATAAAAGTAATTTTATCAAACAGATATTAATATTAAATATATCTATCTTATCTTTTTTTATTCTGTGTATGCTCAGTTATATGCAAATATTTAAATAAACCGTATTATATATTGGACAATCTCGCTCTGTTTTTCTAAAACAACAGAGAAATAAAAAAACGATGTGAAAAACGTGTCTCTAAAAAACTTACTTTATGGTTTATTGGAAATATTCGTTTCCGGTAAACATAGTCCGGATGAAGAATATCAAAACATGAAAAAAGTCTTCACTATAAATGATGAACTCATTTCTTTTTTAAAAGAACAGACCGGCTGCAGCGACATCACAATCAACGACAAAACAGTCCTGCTTGTTGACAAGGAATGAGCATTAAAGATGGGACGGGACTTTTGATGACAATATATGTGGCAACAGCAATGGTTTATAATCGCGCATCTCGAATGCGGGTTATAAAACCTGCGGGGGCATCAAAAAACAGAGGGCAATGAACATTAATTTCATTGCTGAATTTATGCGGGAAGGCTGGAAAATACAATCAGAAGCCAAATCCAAATGCAGATTATACTTCCAACTAATAACACGCATTCCGCTAAGCACTCCTCTAACAACCATTTAATTAACGATGAGTTTTGATTGCGTGTCTTCGTTGTTATTGATACTAAGAGAAAGGGTATCGCTATCATTGCAATGAGTGAGACCAAGGCAAAGATTACATATTCTATATTTCCCATTTAATTTCACTTTTATTTATCCCTGCTTAATAATCGGAAATCCGTCTTCTCCCTTTTCCCAAACAGTTTGATTCCATTCTGGCCAAACAGACCCCGGAAAAGATTGCAAATCTTCGGTTTGAACAACGACGGCGTTGACTGCGCTAAATTTCAATCTGTTCGTTTTTGTTTCTTCCCATAAATAGATATTTCTCATCGTCTGCGGATAGTCCTCAGGGCAGGAGGGAAAGCTTACGGATGCAATGCGGCCAATCGGCTCTCCTGCTCCAAAAACAATTTTTATGTACAGCAGCCGCGCTTTTGGTAACGAGTTCGCTGTCTACGAAAATGGCCGGATGGGTACAAATGTGTTCCCGGTCATCGGGTCTGATGTTCATCACGATCCTAATTTTCGCGGCCGGTGTTCTCACAGCCATAGACATGACGGTCGCCGTTGTTACGGACAGTGAACCGTTTATTCTTTCTTATCTCTTCAGCTTCTTTTATTCTTATCTTCCGTGACTGAAAATATAGAAATAGGGATTTCAATCTTCTGTTTCTTTTACGATTGATTAATATTATATTTTATCATAATATTGATAAAATACTGATAATTTAAATCAGGAGTTGATACATATGATGCAAATTAGACCGGTTTCAGATTTGCGGAATAAATTTACGGAAATCGAATTAATTATAAAAGAAGGTGCTCCGGTATATCTTACAAAAAATGGGCACGGGGCCGCTGTTGTCTTGAGTTTGGAAAAATATTCGGAGTTGACTGAAGACATTGATTATATCGAAAGAATGCTGGATGAAGCTGATCGTTCTGCCGAAGAGTCTGATGTTCGCTATACTCATGAAGAAGTATTTTCACGCTTAAGAGATAAATATGCATGAAAAATATAAAATCCGGTATATGCGTTCCGGAAACGGTACTTAAAAATATATAAAAGAGAGCAGAGGCAAAGACAACTCATTTCAAAAGAGCAAAGTGAACAGATATTCAGGCTTGCCGGATAGGGAATAGATGGAAGGAACGGAAGATGGAATGAAGATAAAGGGAAACCATGGATTGCCGTCTTTGTTTTTTTGGCAAAAACGGGGTTGCGCAGGGAAGGGTGCTGTCAATTAAATATCTCCGATTTTGATATGCAGAAGGGATATGTAAGAGTGAAGCCGCATCCAAAGAGGGACGAATCTTGATGTTCCGATTGATGAACAGACAATCGGTTTGATTAAAGAGTATTGGAGAATTCGGGAACAAAAATACGGAGAAGGTTTGGGTCCGGAATCGCCGGCATTTTTGGGATCGGGATTTAAGGTCAGAATAGACGGGGAGAGGATGAGATTAAAATTAAATGCAATATCGACACAGCTGGGAATAAATAAGCCGGGTGGGCAGCTGCATGAAAGATTTTCGCCGCATTGTTTCAGACACTGGTTCACAACAACGCTTGAAGATGCGCAGCTCAAAGGCGCTTATGTGGACGAGCTTAGGGGAGATAAAAGAAAAGGATCGAGGGAGAGATATCACCATATACAAAAAGAAAAAATAAAACCATATTATCAGGCAGCAATGCCGGATTTTGAGATATAATCAAAAAAAGCACAGAGAGGAAATCTCTGTGCTTAAGCTGGGTCAAGGGACAACCTTGCATCTGTATGCTCAATTTAGTGCGGGGGAAGGGAGTCGAACCCCTCAATAGAGATTGCAAGCGTTTTTTGGTTTGACACCGTTGACCACTTGACTCTACTCTCGGCCAGTTTCCGAGCCCGCTGATTTACACAACTAAGGCAGGGATGCGAGAAACTTAGTCGTGAGAAACTTAGAAAAGACCTAAGTTGCAACGCACCTTTCAGTTTCGACTTACTGTGCCTTAATTCGTATTTACTAAAATCTCTTCTGTGTATAAATAGTTATTTATATGATTTGAGACATTCTTTGTTTATCTGCAGTCTCGACAACTGCGGAAAAACAACATGTGAGAAACTAACATGCAATCTAAAACCAATAGCGGATGCGTTACGCATCCCAAACGGAAAACAAAAATCATTTTTACCGGCACAGTCGAAGGACTGCGCGAAGAAAATGAAAGACAGTCATCTTCTAAATATTCGATCACAATGTTGCGCATTGGCGACATCGTCACTTATGATCGTGCAAAAAACGAAGGTTCTGCTCAATACATCGTCGAAGAAATATTTGAGCACGGAAAAGATTCTGAGCAGCGCATCGTTGTTGCGCAGAAACTGATTCCGCGCGCCAAAAATGAAAACGAAAGATACATTTTTAACGCACGTTTTTTCGGCACGATTATTGATCTGTATTACAATCAAAAAATCCACGTCCGGAACATTGAGCAGGTTGTGTCGACGCGTCAAAAAGTCAATGCGCGAGGCGGTTACAATTGACCAAAGCGCGCACGATCGAAGAGTTTTATGCCCCTCTTTTTTGCACAAAAGGCGAAACGGTGACTGTTTCGAGAGAGGAATTTGAGTTGCTGAGAGACACTGTTGAAAAGCAAGCGGAAACGCTTGCTTATGTCCTAAATCGCTTGACTGCTGTCGAGTTTGCGACAGGCGTTCGAGAAATTTCAGATTTAGACTCGGGCGTTGATGTTCGAAATCTGATCAAGCGGCATGGAATAAATCAGATCAAATCAGACGAGGAGCTGATTTTAGGTCTGCTGTCAAAGAGACGTATGTTGACAATTGTTGATTTGCGCGACATGTTTGCATTGAATCACAACGAGAAAGCGAGACGTTTAATGAAAAGGGTTGCAGAAAAAAACGAAAATGTTGAGATCAGCAAGACTTGTGTGAATGGCAGATCAATCGCTTGTATCAAAATCGTCGACATGAGAAGTTCTCGAACACACTTTGTGCTCGAGAACGATAACTGTTGAGACTGCCCGAACACGAGCACACTCTGTGCTCAAGTGAAAAAATAGAGTAAAACTCAAATAATGCAGAGTATATAAAGGAAGTCGAAAAAAGCGGCAAAAAATCTTGATTGAAAAAATCAAGTCGATTAAATTCATTGAAATTTAATTAGTTATTATTTGTGATTATTTTATATTGTTTCAATGAATTTTAATCAGAACTGATTTTAATCAGTCAAACGGCAAAATTTGCCCGAGCACAAAGTGTGCTCGTGTTCGGGCAATGCCGTATGTTGCTGTTCTCGAACACAAAGTGTGCTCGAGTTTACTTCCTGATATCGCTTTGTGAGGGATATCATGGATTATTATAAAAATTTCATTTCAACATTTGACAGATTAAATACTTCGAACAATTCTCGCCGCGTCTTTGAAGATTTTGTAGAACTGAGCGCTTGTACAATTACGCACAGAGAAGACATCTTAAATCTCGAAGAGAGAGATCTCAGACGTTTCGAAATTCTCAAAAACTACGACTCGAAAGACTCCGAATTATTTTCAGAGTTGTTTTACATTGCCGCGGGAGCTTTAACAGAAAAACCTGAACAAGACTTTTTGGGTGCCGTTTCAGAGAGACTAAATCTTGGACTAAATTTAATGTCTTATGATTTGGCCGTCACAAATGCAGCAACGATATTATTCGGTGAAGACCTGAATGAAATGCCAATCCGTTTTATGGACACTGCAGCCGGTGCCGGCACTCAAATCATCGCGATGGCAAATGCGTTAAAAAAGAACGGTGTCAACTATCAAAACGATGTTTATTTCGTGGCGGCAGACCCTGATAGAACTGCAGCTTTGATGTGTTACATTCAGATGTCCCTGCTCGGATGCGCCGGAACTGTCACAGTTTCAAATTCTCCGACGGATGAAACTTTCAGTGTTTTGAATACTCCGATGCTGTTTAATGGCGTTTGGGATCCTGATCGAAAGATAGCGGCTGTCATGAATCACTTAAAAGGCATTGATTTCGTAGAAGAGGCAAAAACAAGACCTGAAATAAAGACGCTTTCTGATCTCTAATTGTTTCTGAGTGGTATATTTACCACTTTTGCAGAAAATTTTAAATATAATAAATGTGTTGAATATGTTACATTAAACAATGGAAACTAAATGAAGAGATGTCAGAAAATTTTTAAAATGGGGACAGGTGAAATTATGACAGAAAATTTGAAATTTAAATGTGAATGCGGACAAACATTTACAAAGCCGGCTGGAACAGTTCATCTCGGCACAATTGTTCGGTGTCAGGAATGTCTCTCAAGCAACGTCGCAGTGGTGAAAAAATGACAGAAGTTGATGAATTGACAACAAAGTCTTACTTTGACATTTTGAATGCAATCGATGTCAGCGGCAAAACTGAAACAAAGGGAGAGGGCAGAAAATTAACTTATCTGTCATGGGCGTATGCATGGGGTGAACTGAAAAAAC
>JAITUZ010000052.1 GCA_031286065.1 Candidatus Methanimicrococcus odontotermitis
CATATTGACCGGCTCTAACGCTTCCATTTCTTTTTCCAGGGATTCGATGGTAATATAAACGGTTTGATAAGAGGGAATCTCTTCATCCGCCGCCGCTTCATCTAAGCCGCGGTCTCTGACTTCGGCGGACAAATCAATGTATTGTTTCTCAAGCGTCTGCTTGGTCAAAAAACAGGCGTCTTTATGGCGTTTGACTTCTTCATATGAAAAGCGGATCTTTTCAGATTTTTTGCGCGCCTCGTCCGCTTTCTGTTCCAACGCTTCTCTGCGCCCGCGCAGTTCTTTCAATTCATTTGAAATTTCAAGTTCGCGCGCTTCATTTTCTTTTTGCTGTTCTTCAAATTCTTTGATTTCCGATTGGAGCGCGGCGATATTCTCTTTGCCGGCGCGTTTTCTTTCTTCCAGTGCTTCGAGTTCCGCTTTCGTTTCCTGAATCACTTCTTCAGCGTGCTGTTTTTCAAGTTCGGCCGCGTTCATGTCGGATTTGATGTCTCCGAGTCGCTCTTTCAAACGCAGGATCTCATCGTCAACGCGCTGCGCTTTTCTGCGGAATTCTTCCAGTTCGGGATTGTTGAGTTCAGCTTCGATTTTTTGAATTTCCGCTTCCAAATCCTTTTGATTTTCTTCTTTGGAAATCCTTTTTTCAATCACGCCGTTCATTTCCTTTTTCAGCCGGTCGCGTTCCGCGCCGCTTTCGTCCAACCCGTTCTGTTTGGAATCCAATATTTCAGAAAGACGGCTCTCACGGTCTTTAATTTCTTCAATGCGCATTTCCATTTTTGAAATTTCGTTTGAAATCGCCGTGATTCTTTTGCCGGCGGCGTTGATTTTCGCTTCCAGATCGTCTGATTTGCTGATCAATTCCGCGCGTTTCACATAAGCGGCCCGGATTTCGCCGCCGAGCGTGTCCAGCCGATCGCGTTCGGAAGCCGCGAATGAAATGCGTGATTTCTGCGCGGCTGACCCGCCGATCATTGCGCCGCTCTTCTCAAGCGTGTCGCCGTCAAGCGTCACCATTCTATGCCGACCGAGTGACCGGCGCGCGTTTTCAAGCGTGTTGACAATGACGGTATCTCGGAAAACATACCAAAAGGCTGATTCATATTCCGGTTCATAATCAATCAAATCGACGGCGTAGCCGACAAAACCCGGAACAGTGCTCAAATCCGGCAAATGACGGCGCTGCTCCATTTTATTCAGCGGCAGAAACGTCGCGCGTCCCATATTTTTGCGTTTCAGATAATTGATCGCATGCTCGGCATCGGCATCCGTTTCAACAAGAATCGCCTGCATTTTGCCGCCGGCCGCAATCTCGAGCGCTTTGGCGTATTCCTGTTCCGAACGCCCCAAATTGGCGACCGAGCCGATAATGCCGTAGAGCTCTTCACGTTTGGACGCTTTGAGAATTTCTTCGACGGCATGAGAATATGTGCTGCCGACTTCGGTTGCGCGGACACGGGCTTCAATGACGCCGAAATCCTTTTCTTTTTCGGAAACTTCGGCTTCAATGTGTTTCTTCTCTTCTGACAGGCGTTTTTGAACGGACTCTAAGTCATCGACATCTTTTTTCAGTTTATCGGCTTCATCCTGTAATTTTGAAATTTCATATTCTGCGATTTTCGTGTCGCTTTCCGCGTTTTTCGCGTTGTTTTCGGCTTCGGTGATTTCATCTTCGATATCTTTTATTTCCGAAGCTTTACGGCGCAGCGCGTCTGTTAAGCGGTCTTCATCGCGGATCAGCTGATTTTTTTCATTTTTGAGTTCTTCAAGCTCTTCTCTTTTTTTGTTGGAGACGGATGTCTGTTCCGCGAATTTTTTATCAATTTCCGCGATTTTGGATGCCAGAATCACTTTTTCCGCGTTCCGGTCGGATTGTTCTTTTAATACGGCGTCCTCTTTTCTTTTTTCTTCAGCGAGCGTCCTGCCGCGTTCTTCGATTTCTTTCTTGCGCCCGTCAATTTTTACAAAAAGGTCGCGGCGTTTGGACTCAAAACCGCTTTCTTCGCGTTCTAATACTCCGATGCTTTCTCTCGCTCTTGAAATCCGTCCTTTGATTTCTTCAATTTCCCTTTTGATGAGGATTTGTTCGTCTTCGCCTTTTTGGCGGATTTCCGTGTTCAGCGCGTTTAATTCCGTTTCCGCTTCCGTTTGTTCGGCTTCGCGCTCTCTGATCTTCTCTTCGGTTTCGGCGGCGAGTTTTTCGTATCTTAAAATTTCATTTTCAACATTGACCAATTCCGTTCCGGCGTCTTTTAATTTGGATAAAATCAAATAGCCTTCATACTTCTGCTTTTGTTCCCGAAGCGCCCGATATTTCACCGCGTGTTCTCTTTCCGCCGCCAAATGATCTAATTGCGTTTTCACTTCTTCAATGATGATGTCGAGCTTTTCAATCTGCTCTTTTACGATATCAAGTTCGGCCAGCGATTTCTGTTTTTTTTCATCAAACTCGGAGACGCCGGCGATTTCATCAATGATTTTTCGGCGTTCGGTCGGGCTCATTTTCGCGGTGATTTGAGAAATATCGCCCTGCATCACCACATTGTAACCTTCGGGCGTCACGCCCGCTTTGCCGAGCAGCTCGTGGACTTCCGTTAAACTGACGGATTTGCCGTTAAAGTAAAAATAGCTGTAATAACCGGATTTGGTTTGTTTGATTTTTCTGGAAATTTCAAACGAATCCGCTTCAATCGGCGCTTTTCTGTCCGTATTGTCAAATATGACCGTGACTTGCGCGAATTCGGGTTGCTTGGACTTAGTGTCGTTGAAAATCAAATCCGTCAATTTTTCGGCGCGCATTGTTTTTGAGCCGGACAAGCCGAGCGCGAACAGGATCCCGTCGATAATATTGGATTTTCCGCTGCCGTTGGGTCCGGAGATTGCCGTAAATCCTTCATTGAACGGTATCTTTATTCGTTTTCCGAAGGATTTAAAGTTGACAAATTCAATTTCTTTAATAAACACTTATTTATCTCCCGCCGATAATTTTTTTCAACCCCTTATTCCGATTATTCGTATGTAATGATTTCCGTGTCTTCTTCATCGCTTGAAATAACTCTTTCTTTACGTTCCGATGGCGGTTTGCCGCCGCGGCGGCCGCCGAGTTTTCGGCTTCCGATATCTTTTTCCGCGATAATATATTCGCAGCCGGCATTGTAATCCTCATTTTCTTTCTCAGCACGCGTTTGTTTTTTGTTGCTGCCGATAATGTATTCCGCTCTGTCCGGAATTTCTTTTTCTTCCGGTTTGATTTTTTGAATCGTCAGCGGCACGTTTTCAAAAGAAGGCTGTTTCGGCGGCTCGGGTTCTGTCAGCGGGGTGACATCTAAAATTTCTTCTCGGGAATCCGCGAAGTAAAACGGATCGTCTTTTGCCGGAATCGTTTTTGCGGGAATGAACTTTTCCGGCTCCGCATTATTTTTTTTGGACGGAATAAATTCCTGGTATTCCCAGCCGTCAGATTTTCTTGAATTAAACGCCGCAGGCGCAGCCTGCGCTGCCCGCCCCGGCAGTTCTCCGCCAAAACCGGGAGGCTGCGCGGCGCGGCGCGTGTCAGCCGGCAAATACGGCGTGTAAGACGAGCCGAAAAAGTCGGAGGCGGTTTCGGCCGCGGGTTCCGGCGCAGGAACGCTGTAGTCGTTTTTGACGATTTTCAGATCCGGGGCACTGTGTATCTCTGGTCGGTGCTGTTTTTCCGTCTCTTTAGACAAAGCGTTGAGCATTGTTTTAATGTCAACGATTTCGCGGACAATACCGTCTTGCGTCGTTGAAATCTCATGGATGCGCTGTTCAATTAACCGAAGTCTGTCATACGGAACCATTTCAGGCTAAAGCTCTTCGCGGAGTTCTTCAATAATCGAGCCGCGTGTTTCGTCAGCCATCGCCGTTAAACGCGCGTCGATTTTTTCTTCAAGTTCGTCGTAGATCTTCTTTTCGATTTTTTCAGTTCCGTTGTATTTGATTTTTCCGTTCAGCATTGTTCCTCTAACTCTTTGGATTGTTAAATTGTTATTGTGCGGCGTATAAATGTGTGATAAAAAAAGTGTTTGTATGTAAATTATTATGTTTAGTCATATATATAGCTTACACCCGATTCAGGTTCCCGTCTTTCCTTTTGAACGAATCCTCTCGTTCTTTTACACTTCCTTTCGTGTTTGATTTTAAATCCAATTTGTAACGATGTCATATCCTAAATCGGACAGAGTTAAAACAAGAACGAATCGCGCGAGTTTTCCGATAATCACTAACAATGTGAATGTTCGAAACGGATATCTGAGGGCGCCGGCAATAAAGACGAAAACATCGCCTATAATCGGGACGGATGTAAATAACAACGCCCACGCGCCGTATTTTTTAAATCGCTTTAAGCCTTTGTCATATTTTTCTTGGCTGATTATTTCGAATTTTTTTGATATTTTATGGATACCCCAATACCCTAAACAATAAGTCGTGACGGAGCCGAGGAAACTGCCCAAAGACGCGACCAAAACGATTCCCCAAAAATTATGCGTCTGGCTCATCATCACGATTAAAGTTTCGGGAAGGATTGGGATAATCGAAGCGGCTAAAAACGCGCTGGTAAATAAACTTAAGTAACCGTAATTGACCAAAAAGTCTTGGAGTGACAGCCAAAAGGATTCAAGCATTTTTTTCTCCTTAAAAAGCGTCAAAGATTAAACCGTTCTTTTTCCGAATCGGTAAACTTTAATGAACGCTTATTTATTCACTTTGGCGTTCGTCAACTATTTATATTCTTCGTTCCCCTCGGCGAAACGCAATTATTTAAAAAACAAAAACCTGAAAAAAACAATCATATAACATAAGGATACATTCTGCTTTAAACTTCAAAATTTCAGATGATATTTATGGCAAATCATATTTCTATTCCCTACGGCGCCGGCGAGATTTCTTTTCAATTGGACGGCTCGGCTTTATTGAGTCTCCTCCTTCCCGCGGACGAAAAAGAAACGACCGTTTCATCCGATGACATCGTCCGCCGCGCATTACAGAATCCGGTCGGAACGCCCCGTTTGTCCGAACTGGCCGCGCCTGACCAAAAAATCGCGATCATTCTCAATGACGTGACCCGCCCGACGCCGTCGGCCTACCTCATTCCTTTCGTGTTGGAGGAACTTGCAAAAGCCGGCGTTCCGGATGAAAACATTACTTTTTATTTCGCGCTCGGCCTTCACCGCGCGCATTCGGAGGACGAAATCAAAAAACTTCTCGGCGGCGTTTACAATCGATTTAAATCCGTTCAGCATGAAGTCGGCACTTTCCCGACAACATCATTCGGCAAAACATCTCGCGGAACGCCGATTGAAATTTACAGCGATATTCCGGAAAATGATTTGATTATCGGTATCGGTGAAATCGGTTTTCATTATTATGCCGGATACAGCGGGGGCGCCAAATCCCTTCTTCCTGGTGTCAGTTCTAAGGAATCGGTCATCACAAACCATAAAATGATGATCGAAAAGAATGCCGTTTCAGGGCGCGTTGACAGTCCGGTTCGTCAGGATCTGGAAGAGGCGGCCGGAATCATCGGACTGGATTTTATCCTGAATGTTGTTTTAGACAGCCGTAAAAAAGTTGTCGCGGCTTTTGCGGGCGATTTTATAGACGCGCATCGCGAAGGCGTTAAAATCGTTGACGAGATGTATAAGATCAATGTCGAACCCGCGGATGCCGTTATTGTTTCTTGCGGCGGCTATCCCAAAGATATCAATCTGTACCAGGCCAACAAAGCGCTTGATAACGCCACTCAGTCGGTCAAAGAGGGCGGTTCTGTCATCCTTGTTTCTGAATGCCGTGACGGTATCGGAAACGCGGTGTATGACAAATGGAACAAAGAATGTCAAACAGCGGCAGAAGCGATTGCCCGCTTCAAGCGGGAGTTTGAATTCGGCGGACACAAAGCGGCAACGACGGCGTCCGCGTCGCAGCGGTTCAATCTCTATCTCGTTTCATCGCTTTCCGATGACGCTGCAAAAGAAGCTTTCTTTATTCCCTGCCCGTCCGTAGACGAAGCGATTTTAAAAGTGCTTTCTGAAAATCCGAACGCGAAATTCCATGTGATCCCGTACGGCGGACAAACGCTTCCGGTTATTAAATCATGATTTGATCAAGGGTGTTTTTCGATGTTTTTATTCATTTTCACGGGGGATCTTTTATGACTAAGAAAGATTCCGGTCTCAAAACAGGACGGATCGCCTGGGGCATCACGGGCGCCGGCGATAAGCTCGCAGAAACCGTTGGCGTCATGCGCCGGATTAAGGAAAAAGGCTATTCTGTCGATGTTTTTATTTCCGAAGAAGGAGAAACCGTTTTGAAATGGTACAAGCAATTTGAAGAAGTCAATACCGCTTTTGATTCCTGTATCGTGGAATCCGGGCCCAACGCTCCGTTTATTCTCGGCGATCTCCAAACCGGAAAATATGACGCTTTGATTATTTCTCCCGCAACAGCGAACACGGTCGCTAAAATTGTCGGCGGTATCGCTGATACGCTGCTGACGAACGCCGTTGCGCAAACCGCGAAAACCGATGTGCCGATTTATATTTATCCGGTAGATCAAAAGAAAGGAAAGATTCAGACACAAGCGCCCGGCGGCCGCAGATTCACGCTGAAAATGCGCGAGATCGATATTGAAAATTCTAAAAAGCTGAAGAAAATGGAAAATATCAAAGTCCTCAAATCACCTGAAAAACTGAAAAAATATTTTAAATGAGCCTTAATAAAATTCAAACAAAGGAACAATTGAGTTCCCTTGTTTTTTTGTAATTTATGTTTTGTTGGTTTTTAGTTTTTCCTTCTGAATCCGTAGAAAACGGCGCCGACGATGAGAATTATCAAAGCGATAGCCGTCATGCTGGAGGCAGAGAAGGTCGGATTGTTCAGGAAATCTTTGATGCTTGAAATCGAATTGTCTATGATTGACGGTGTCATCTGATATCCTGAAGCTTCGCCCGGGGCTTGAGTCGTATCGGTCCCGTATCCGCCGCTCGGCTCTGTTTCGTTGACCTGCGCCGCTTCGATGATCTGCGCGCTGCCCTGGCCGGTTGTGCTTCCCGAAAACACATCTTTTGGAATGACCGGCCGGGTTATTTCAGGTCTGATGCCTGTTGCTTCTTCCATCGCGTCCAAGAACTTTTCCTGTTCTTCAGGCGCGATTCCCAAAACAGACATTTGGCCTGCGACAAAACTGTTAAATGTCGGGTTGCCGCATGAATGGTGGCAACAGGCGACACTGTTCTGATTGACGGATTCAACGTAATCTTTGGTGAACTGTTCCAGCAGTTTTTTTTCCGCCGCGCTCAAGTCCTGATTCTCCTTCTTCATGACTGACTGGATGAATGTGGCGGTTATGGATTGAACATCATACGCAAGCTGCGGGTCTGATTTCAGCCATTCTCCGTTTTCTCCTGTCATGAGGAATTCATACATCTGACTGACCATATCCGCGGATATTAAGTCAGGCTGCAGCGCTTGATAACCCCAAATGTTTTCAAAGGTTTTAGCGATTTCACGAGCGCCCGCATAACCGTGCTCTTTCATGCCGTCTACCCATTTTTGATTTAAGTATCTGGCGTACATTTCATTTTCAATATATCCGCTCAATGTATCGACATGCGGATCACCGGATTTTTGAAGATTCATGACGTATGAGTCCGGAAAGCCGCCGTCTTCGCGGGAGCGGCTGACAGCTAAATTCAATCCGCTCAAATACTGGTAAAAATCATCATTATCGGCTGCGCTGTAAAGCGCGGAGGAACGGCTGTGAACGGTTGCGTCAATATTTGCCAATTGGGATTTGTAAAGATCTTTGTCATTTGTCGTTCCCCAGCCGCCGAGACTGTTGTAGACATATCCCATTCGGCTGATGAAATGTTCGGCCAGCTGATCATTGTTTTCCCATGAATCCGTGGAACTGACCAAGTTGTCCAGTCCCGCGCCGTAGGAATCAGAGGCCGGTCCGAAGATCCTGGACAAAGCTTCATCTTTTGAGTAACCGCTGTCCATGATTTTGTTTGTGCCGGTTCGGATGTTGTTGATCCCGTCAGTTTGTTCATACGCTAATCGAATGGCGCGGTCAAGCATCAGGACTTTTTCGGGGAATGTATCGCGGTAAACACCCGATATTTCAACAACAACGTCAATACGCGGTCTTGTAATGGTTTGGCCGCTGTTCAGCCGGACCGTCAAGTCGTTTGCCGAAATCACTTCAAAATCTGCCGCATTGACATTGCCGCCGGAAGCCCATGTCGGTTTTATGCCGGTCAAATACATGATCTGAGCTTCCAAAATGCCTTCTGTCCTCGTTGTTTCGCCGGCCCACAAAACGAAGCCGACACTGTTTGGAAATTTCCCGTGCTCTTCATAATACTCGGCAAGCAGCCGGTCTGTCAAACCGGTGCCGACTTCCCAAGCTTCTTGCGTCGGGATTCTGCGTTGATCAACTGTGTAGAAGTTGCCGCCTGTCGGAAGGACCTGCGGTCTGCTCACAGGGTCGCCGCCCGCTTTCGGCTTAATATATCCGCCGCTTAAAGCTTTTAAAATACTGTCCATTTCTCCGGCTGAGGCCGTCAAATCTGACGCGTATCCTTTTCCGACAATCAGCCGGGAAACGATGTCTGCTTTTTGTTTATCTGTCGGTTTGATCTGCTTTGATTCGAAAACTTCATCTGCCGCGCTCTCCGCGGATCTGCCGTCTTCCAAAACAAGCTTCAGAATGGTGTACGCGTCATCGGAAGCCGCCCCTTTCACAGCTGTCACATCTTGGATGTATTCAACGCCGAGCATTGAAAAAACCATTTCCGTCAACGGCGCTCCTTTGAGAGATTGTCCCAGCACATGAAGTCCGTAAGGCATGTAGCTTGTTTTCATGTCTTCCAATATTTCTTCCAATTCATGGACCATCTCATCAAATTCTGCTTCTTCCATTTTTAGAAGTTCGTCTTCGGTTACTTTCAATTTCGAATCCAGCCCTGTTGAAAGAATGTTTGTAATGATCGTTTCAGCGTGTGCCGCTTTAACAGCTTCATTTTCAACCGTTTGATAACTCTGAACCGAACTTCCGAGTGTCGCGTAATCGCCGTAAAGTCCCGCGTAAACTATGGCGGGCGTCATGTGGTCGACAAGGACCGCATTTCCGCGGCGTTTGGCAACCATTCCTTCACCGACGCCGTCAACGATATACGGATAAATCACAGGGGTGTATCCGGTCATCACAGCCGGCCAGTCATAGCGGGAAAGAGCGGTTTCTTTTCCGGGGAGCCATTCTTGTGTTCCGTGCCGTCCCAAATGAATGACCGCGTCCGCGCCGAATCCTGCCGCTTCATCTTCGGCCGGATAAGCTTCAAATCCGCCGTCTTGCTCTTTCACGATTCCGGTTTCACCGCCGTTTTGAAGCCAAAGATAAAATGCGATGTATTGATGTGTCGGCGGCATATTCGTGTCATGGTACAGTGTTTCGATGCTTTCGGCATGACCGCGGGAAGGCTGCGGTGTCAAAATAACGCGCCCGTCTCCGTCATCTCCGCTGACGTCGATATACGGAATAATGATGTATTTTTCTTGGTACGTCATAATGCTGCCGGGCGCTTTGCCCCACATGTCAGAGACAGCCGCTTTCTTTGATTCATAAAGTTCGGTTTGTTCGGCGATTTTTTCTTCTTTTTCTTCATCGGTTAATGTTTTCAAAGATTCTTCAAACCAAGCGCCGAAATAAATTTCTCTGAACCATTTTTCGTAAAGGCCGGCTGAAATCAATATCGCTTTTCCGGTGTCATAAATTTCTTTTTCATCGGATATGTCGACGTCTCCGACTAATTTTTTAAGTTCTCCCGGAGCCCAGCCGCCGACGTTAATTCCTTGAGTGGTCATGGCGTCAGCCATTTCTTCAGCATTCGGAATCAAGGACGTGTCAACATTATAGTCACCACTTTTCATTGCTTCCAAAAGCGTCACTGTGCTTGCGGGGACATCTAAATAAGAGGCGCCGATATTTCCTTTGCCGCCGCCGTGGTTGTAATAAACGACAGCGATGTTTTTATCGGCCTCGTCTTTGATTTGAAGATTCAGCTGTCCGACAACTCTGCCGACAAGCCAGTCGATTTGATCATTCATCGGTTTGGTCATAACGATGCCGTCATATTCTTCGGTTGAAACAACTGCGATCGGATCAATTGCGCCGATCAGTTCTTGGTTTACTAATTTCATGGAACTGTTTCCGAACGGATTGGACGCCTTTTCCCAGTCCTCGGCGGTGTCCATAATTAAAATATTAAAGATGGGGATATCCAATTCGGTTTGATGGAATCTTTGTTCGCCGATATAGCGGTAATTTAAAACAGCGTCTATTTCTCCCGCGATGAAATATTTGCCGCCTTCATCCTCTGTGTCAAAATAAGCCGGCGCTTCACAGTAAGTCGCAATTACGTTAATGCCCTTCTTTTCCAGCTCTTCGATCATTTTGGCGGTCGGTTCCATTTTGTCGGGATAATATGATTTGTAAAATGGGATGCCGACTGTCGGATTTTTCGGGTCGTATCGATACGGCGCTTCTTCCCCGTCCCAAATCTGCTCATTATTCGCGTACCACTCAATAAAATCATCATATTCTGTCTCAAAACCGTTTTCCAAATGAGGGTGATATATTGCTTTAATCGGCAGTTCAACGGCGTTTTCAGGTTTGTCCAAATCATAGCGGCCATAGAAATCAACCAGAATCATGTTGATCATGTATTCCAGGTTTTTGTGCTCGTACGGCGTGTTTGACCAATAATTCGCGACTTTCGCTTTGTATTTTGTTAAGTTGCCGTCCGTGTCTGAAATCCCCGGGACGGGCGGCACCGTATATCCGCCGTAAGACGTTGCCGCTCTTGTCGCGTTGTCATCCAACAGCACAACCTTTCCGTCTTTGCATTCCTCTGTCAGAATATCTTTTATATAATTCCATGTCGGCGTTGTTGAAACCATGTGAATTGAAATGACATCGGCATCTCTGACGATTGATCTGATTTCTTCTTTATCTCTGCTGACAAGCGTTTTTGTCTCAAGCGACAAAAGTTCGATATTGCTGCCGTTTGCGGCGTATGCATCCGAAAGATTTGAAATAATTTTATTGTGCGTTTCATAGCCGCTGATGAGAACGACTTTTCTCGAAACTCCCATTAATTCGGGGTCAGCCTTAGTCAATGTTGTTTTTTCCATATAACCGGCTTCTCCGGCGTACACAATGACGGAAACGTCAGTATAGCCCTCACTGAGGGCATTTTTATCAATTACGAATGAAAAAATTTTGCCGGCATCTGTATCTTGTGCGGTTTTTGGCGTATTGTTTTCAATCTGCCGGACAGTTCCTTTGGAATCAGCGTATTCGATTGTAACGCTTTCTGCTCCGACAGCCGCGACATTCAATCGGTACGTATCGCCGTCAATTTCTTCTCTTGAAATGCCGGCAATGACGGGGGCTTTGACAAGAATTAAATCTAAGTTCGGGCGATTGCTTGATGCTGATCTGACAGCCCCTTCAATTGTAAAAGTTCCGCCGCTTGTCGGTGTTTTACTAAGCAGTTTTTGATGGATTTGGAATACGCCGCTGATGATATCTCCTGTGCTGTCGCATTTTACGACGTAAATATCATCCGTCACTGTATTTCCTGTAACTTCAACTTCTGCGGCGGCCGCATATTCCGTTTTCCCCGATCCCATGAAATAAACCGCCATGATGACATATTTCCCTTCGGGGACGTTTTCAAATTTGAAATTGCTGCTGCCGATTTTTTCATCATTACTTTTTGTTTTTGCGGCAACTTCATATTCTGTTCCGACCAGCACCAATGATATTGTATCGGAGACTTCTTTTAAGCCGGCTGAAGCTGTAATTATAATCGGATTTATTCCCGATGCCAATTTTTCTTTACTTACCGTAAAAATGTATTCATCGCCTGATTTTTCCGGATTTTTATCTTCTGTTTGAATGCCCGATTTATCTGTGTATCCGATTTTTAAGGTTTCAATTCCATATGAGGAGACTGTTATTGTAAATTCTTCATCGTCTTCTGTTATGTTCGCCGTTGTTATGATTGGATTTTTAATCAAAAAAAGTTCAATACCCGTTCGAGCGGTTGTTCCCCGATGCGCCGTTCCTGTGATCGTATATCCTGTTTCTGAGGCGGTCGGCGTTTTTCCGCTGATTTGAGTATATATCTCTAAAATTTTCATTTCGGGAGAGTCGGCCGCTTTATCTTTTGTTGTCGCCGCATAGACATTTACGTCAGCGATATTTTCGTTTTCCACATATAATGAGGCGATTCCTATGTATGGAGTCGCGCCCATCGCTGTTTTGGCGATCACGGTGTAATATCCGTTTTGGACATTTTCAAATTTATATGTGCCGTCACCGCTGCTGTCGGCTTTTGCAGCCACTTCATATACCGTATCGCCGCTATCGGCAGCTGTCATCGGTACAATCGATGAGAACAATAATATCAATAAAACAAACGAAACACTTATTTTCTGTTTAATATTCATCCTCTCCTGAATTCTCTCCATATTGCGAAAGAAAATAAATTTTATAATAAACCTTTCATTTTATTGGACTCGTGCGGCACAATTGTTCAGATTTAGTTTCTAATATAATCGGAGATACGATCAGAGGTGAATATATACTTGCTTTTTAAGATTCTAATTCTTATCTTTTAAGATATTATTGATTGTTAAAAAAGAGAACGATAAAACACAATATTTGTTTTTAAAATCTTGACGCGCCGATAAAATCGAGTGTGATCCGTCTTTTTATCGGCGTTCTATCATTTTTAATACTTTCACACCGCTTCCTTTCCCTTTAATACGCACGACAGACTTCTATGAGTTACCGTCCCGAAATAAAGACGGAGGATAAAATCATGAACGCCACACCTGCCGCAATCGCATCTGACGATTTCAATGTAAGCATCGTTTTAAACGAAACCCGTGAAAACAAAAATTCGGCCGCATTCGCTCCCGATGAAGATGAATTTTTCAAAGGATTGATTCAACGCGCCCGTTTTTACGAACAGTTCGAAGACCGGAAATTTAAACTGACGTATTCCGTTATTCAAACGGATATCGGTGTTTTTACGGCTTGAGTTTGATGCCGTTTTCAGTTATTTTATTAATTGCTCCTCCAATTTAAAAAACGGTTTTATTCATTTGCACTCTTTTTCACCTTTTCCGTCTGTTTTATTTATTTTATTTCATTTTTATTTTTATTTTCATTTTTATTTTCAACCGGCGAGCGAAGCCGCCATAAAATAATGATCCGAAATAAAATGCCGCTCATTTCAGGCGATTTCAATTTGTTTTCTTTTGTTTTTCAAAAGCTTGCGCTCCTCTTTTGAAATAAAATCAAGAATAAACCGCAAACGAAGAAGAGATTGAAGCGGAGAAGAGATCGAAGCGGAGAAGAGATTGAAGCGGAGAAGAGATTGAAGCGGAGAAGAGATTGAAGCGGAGAAGAGATTGAAGCGGAGAAGAGATTGAAGCGGAGAAGAGATAGAAGCGGTGAAGAGATTGAAGCGGAGAAGACTGAAAAAAA
>JAITUZ010000001.1 GCA_031286065.1 Candidatus Methanimicrococcus odontotermitis
AGCCCGCCAGCAGTCCTGTAAAAACCAAAACGACTTTAAGCGTCGTATTTTTGTATCTCAGCGGACTGAGAAGAGCGATATCGTCTAAAGTTCTCATCCGTTCATCCCCTCTAAAGACCAATGGTCCATTTTTAATCAATAATATTGAACTGATTATGAAAAACGTGATTATTAAAACTTGCGGGCAATTTTTTCTAAATCAATTAAAGTTAATATCATTCTTCGGATTCGTAACACCTAATTGTTTTAAAAAATAAAAAAGGGTAAACAAACGGAATAAAGCTTAGAATCAAGTTTTTCCGGTCTGTTTTTTACATTTGCTCATCGCGTAGTAATACCCGAAGAATAAACCGATGATCAGCGCGCCAATGGCTCCCTGCAGACAGAAGAGCAAACTTTCGGTCTCGCCTCCCGGCGGCTCCCACAACGGCTCAGCAATCGGTTCATAATCCGGATTCAATGTATAAATCAATTCTTCCGCCGCACCGTCGGCGCCGCCGAATTCCGAGTCGGAAACCAGAGTCATATAAACGAAGACGGCTGAAAAGATCACAAGGGCAATCACTAAAAGATATTCGACTTTAAAATTCATTTTTGTTCACCTCATGCATTTATTTTTGCAACCTGCTCTTCCGTCAGCGTTCCATTGCTGATGAAGAATTCTCCTTTAACTTTCGCGATGAATTTGACGGCAACGACAATGATCAAACCTTCCAAAACGGCGAGCGGAATTTGGGTTAATGCGAAGATGCCGAGGAATTCGGGGAGGGTTTCAAGACCGAACGCCAAAGACAGCTGCAAAGCGGTCATCACGTAGGTCGCCAAGTCTGCAATGAACGCGGCTAAAAAGACCGTAATATAAATGTTGAGGCCGGTTTTTTGCAGTGCTTTGTAAACAAGCCAAGCCAAGAGCGGACCGAAAAAACCCATGGAGAAACAGTTTGCGCCAAGCGTTGTTAATCCGCCGTGTGCAAGCATAAATGCCTGGAAAAATAAAACGATTGCGGACATAACGGCCGTAATTGCCGGGCCGAATGTGATTGAAGATAAGCCCGTTCCGGTCGGGTGTGACGAAGACAGTGCAATCGGCGAGGGTATTTTCAAACTGGACAAGACAAAGATAAAAGCGCCTGAAACAGCCAAAAGCGGCAAAACTTCCCGATTTTTGCGGACCATTATATAAAGTTGAATGAGGCCTATTAATAATATAATGAGTGTCAGACCCCACCAAAATGCCGCCCATGCGAAGGGAAGTGCACCTTCCATAATGTGCATATTACTATAACTCCTTTATTTTTTGTTTAACACATATAAACACATAAAACAACCACATATAGAACAAAATCATAGTCTACAAAAACCAAAACAATTTTTTTTAATTACAAGGGTCTTATCTCTTGATATGCCCGCGGTAAATTTTTAAATTCGTTTTGGATTTAAAAACAATATGCGATTGATTTCATATAAATGGCATGGATTCGGGTTTCAGATGTTATCTTTAAGGGTTATAATTTTTCGATTAACCCGAGTTTGTATTTTGCCGATTTCCATTTTCCCATTTTTTTTTTTTTTTTTTTTTCTGTTTTCTCATTTTTTCCGTTTTTTCATTTAAAGGGGCGTGTGAACAAATTTACTTGATAATATGTTATAATTAAATGCGGATTCCGAAATTTAAGGAAAAGATATAAAACAAATTAAAAGGATTATAGTTTTCAAAAAGAATGGAGTTTATGAAAAAATGCCTGAATTAATCGGTGTTTCGGGTGGACCGACGAAACCGGAAATTATCGCAGTTTCTCTTTTTAAATTGGACATCAAAGACGGAGATGTTTTTGCCGACGTCGGCTGCGGCACCGGTTTGATTTCCATTGAAGCGGCGCGCTTTGCGAAAAATCTTAAAATTTACGCGATGGACGCGCGCGAAGCGGCTGTTGACGCGTCGTCTCAAAATTTTAAAAATTTCGGCGTCAAAAACTCGGAAGTCATTTTCGGTGAGTCTTCCGACGTGATTTCCAAGCTGGAAAAAGTGGACTGCGCTTTTGTCGGCGGCACCAAAAATATTACCGCCGTATTGGACGCTTTGATTGAAAAAGGCGCGCGGTCCGTCATTGTTAACGCTGTCCGCATTGAGACGGTTGTTCGCGTCATCGATCATATGAAAAAACTCGGGATTTACGATGAAACCGTTCATATCGCCGCTTCCCGCGGGGAAGAGCTGACGGGCGAAACCTATTTTAAGCCCGAGAATCCGGTTTACATCATGTCGGGAAAACGAAAGGTGTGAAAAAAGGCACAAGATTTTATTACGATTTATTACATTAATACGCATTTATTATCAAGTTTTGAAAAAGAGGAAATTATTATGTTATACGGTATCGGATTAGGCCCCGGGGACCCGGAATTGTTAACGCTCAAAGCGGTCAGAATTTTAAAAGAAAGTATTAAAGTGTTCGTTCCGGGAGAAATGGCGGCCGAATTGGTTCGCCCGTACGTTTCGGAAGAGCCTGAAATTTTGGATTTTCCCATGATCCACGATGAGCAGAAATTGAAGGAAATCTGGACGGCAAACGCGGAGCACGTTGCCGATTATTCGAGAAAGGGCGATGTCGCTTTCTGTTTGATCGGGGACCCGAACTTTTTTTCCACATTCACGCACATGAAAAAGGTTATGGCGGATGTTGCGCCTGATGTGGAAGTGGAAACCGTTCCCGGAATCAGTTCCATTACATCCTGCGCCGCGCGCATGGGAACGGCAGTCGAAACCTCTTTTGAAGTCCATGACGGCGTTTCCGACATCAATTACCTGATTCATTTGAAAGCCCGCCGCCCGCAGGAAATCATCGCCCGCTTTGAAAAGGAAGGCTACAAGGAATTTATCTTCGCCGAGCGGCTGTTTTCCGATAAGGAAATTATCATTGAAGGCAAAGAAAACATTCCCGAAGAAGGAAATTATTTCAGCATCGTCTACGGTAAAAAATGAAGCGGGAATGATCAAATGAGCGAAAAGAAAATTTATATTGTCGGCGCCGGTCCGGGCGATGAAAAACTCATCACGGTGAAAGGAAAAGAACTTTTAGAAAAAGCGGATTTGGTGATTTACGCCGGTTCGCTGGTGAACCCGAAAGTTTTGGAATACACGAAGGGAGAATGTATCGACAGCTACGGTTTAACGCTGGATGAAACAACAAAGCTGACGGTTGACGCGGTCAGCGCGGGCAAAACCGTCGTGCGTCTTCACAGCGGTGATCCGGCGCTTTACGGCTCCATTGTCGAGCAGACCGAAGAATTGAAGAAGGCAGGAATCACCGCCGAACGCGTTCCCGGTGTCTCTTCCGTGTTCGCTGTGGCGGCTGCGCTGGAGACACAGTTTACGCTGAACAATGTGTCCGATTCTTTGATCATTACAAGACCGGCCGGCACAACGCTTGAAAAAGACTTGATTCCCGAATTTTCTGAAATGGGCTGCACCATGGCTATTTTTTTGGGGACTCAAAAGATCGAAGAAATCATGGAAAAAGTCCGGTGCTCGAGAGACACGCCGGCCGCGGTCGTTTTCCATGCGTCTTGGGAAAATCAGGAAGTTATCCGCGGAACGGTTGGCGACATCGCCAAAAAAGTGAAAGATGCCGGCATTAAGAGGTCGGCGATGATTATTATCGGCGATGTGGTCGATCCGAAAAATTACGCCAAATCGTATTTGTACGGCGTGAAACAAGGGCCTCTTGACTGAATCAATTGAGATTGGAATATGGATTTGAAAATTGCCGTTGTCACGTTTGAGCGGAATATGGACGCCGCTCAAAAATTGGCCGCTCATCTGAACGGAGAGATCGTTTTGTATGAAAAAGGCATTTTCAAAGACATTTTTTCGGATTATAACGCCGTTGTCGCGGTTTTTGCAAGCGGCATCGCCGTTCGTGAAATCGCGCCGTATCTCGGCAGCAAATGGGAAGATCCCGCGCTGATCATCGTTGATTCCGGACTGAATTTCGCGATTCCCGTTCTCGGCGGACATCACGGCGGCAATGAAGTCGCGCGCAGAATCGCCGAGCTCGGCGCTGTTCCGGTGATTACGACCGCAACGGAAGTTCATCAAAAACCGTCTGTAGAAGGCATCGCGGAAAAGCTCGGCTGCGATGTCCGCAACCGCAAGTCCACAATTGAAGTCAATTGCGCTTTGCTGGAGCGGGAAGTCGAGGTTTTGGAAGTCAAAGGACCGAAAATCATTGTCGTCGGCGAGGACGTTTCTGTTCTCGTGAAACGAAAAGACGGAACGACCGCGTCTTTGGATGAAATCGACGCGGTTCTGAAATAAATTAATCGTAATTACTGAAAAATAATAATATGAACATATTAAAAATAAAATCGTAATTATAATAAAAACATCTTTGTGTGGTCGGATGATTGTCGGAATCGGTGCCCGCCGCGGCGTAACGGAGCAGGAAGTTCTTGACGCTGTCAGCGACATGCTGTCAAATTCAGGTTTATCTTTCTCGGACATTGACTGTTTCGCTTCTTCTACGCTGAAAGCGGATGAAGAAGGATTAATTCAAGCGGTTCGAACGCTCGGAAAAGAAATCCGTTTTCTGCCGGACGAGGTTTTGAACGATACGGATCCCGAATCGGAATCACAGGCCGGGCGTTTCGGACTCAAAGGCGTTGCCGAGCCGGCCGCTTTAGCTTTATCAACTCATAAAAAATTAATTTTAAAGAAAAAAATTTACGGGAGAGTTACAATTGCCGTTGCAGAATGAAAATAAAGGAAAACTGTATATTGTCGGAATCGGTCCGGGATCGGTCGAGCAATTGACGGTGCACGCGAGAGACGTTATTTTAAATGCCGATTATGTTCTCGGCAATGACACGTATTTGGACCAAATCGAAGAACTGCTGACGACGCAGAACATTTACCGTAGCAGCATGGGCAAAGAAGTGGACCGCGCTAAAGAAGCGGTGAAGCTGGCGGAAAACAACATCGCTGTTATGGTCAGCGGCGGAGATGCCAATGTTTACGGCATGGCGGGCATTGTCATTGAAGTCGCCGAAAGCAACAATCTGGATGTTGACATCGAAGTCGTTCCGGGCGTTACGGCCATGCTTGCGGCGGCCAGTGTTCTTGGCGCGCCCGTTGTCGTTGACGCGGCGACGGTCAGCTTAAGCGATTTGCTCACGCCGTGGGAAGTCATTGAAAAAAGACTTGCTGCGGCAGCGAGCGCGGATTTCATTATTTCTCTTTACAACCCGAAAAGCCGCCAACGAACATCCAATTTCGAGCGCGCGATTGAAATCATCCGCAAGCACCGCGATAATTCTGTTCCGGTCGGGCTGGTGAAGAACGCGCTTCGCGGCGATGAACAGGAATATATCGTGACGACGCTCGGCGAAGTTTTGGAATACAATGATTGGGTGGACATGAGAACGGCGATTCTTATCTGCAACAGCGACTCGCGGATTTGGAACAGCCCGGGCGGCAGCCGCATTATCACGCCGCGCGGCTACCACAGAAAGTATGAATACTGAGGTGTTCCTTTCATTTAATTAAAACATTTGAGGAAAACGTATGACAACGGATGCAAACAAAAATTACGGCACTTTAGATGAGTTGGCCGTTGTGACTATTGAAATTGATCAGGCGTTCGCGGACTCCTGTAAAGATTTCGGCGCGGGAACGGATGAAGCCAAGACCATTTACATGAAAAGCCGCACCTATATCGAAGGTGTCGTCGGCAACAAAACGCCTGAAGACCGGATCCGCCAGCGCTGCGCCGTTGCGACCGGTGACATTTCCGTTGCCGATATCATGGAATTCTGTCATGATCCGATTGCGGCCGGCGTCAAAGCTGTTGAAAACGGCGCGCCGATTTTTACCGATATCAGCATGGTGAAAGCCGGCATTACCAAAAGCGGTCACGCTTCCGAAATCATCTGCGTTTTGGATGAAGACAAAGACGCCGAAATCGCCCGAAAATACGGCATCACACGAACGTCCGCCGGTTATTTGGCGGCGCGCGGCAGGCTGAACGGCGCAATCATCGCTATCGGCAACGCTCCGTCCGCCGCGATTACGGTTTCAAGACTCATTGAACGCGGCCTTCGGCCGGCTTTGATCGTTGCGACACCTGTCGGTTTTGTCAACGCCGCCGAATCCAAGGAAATCGTCAGAACTATGGAAATCCCTGTCCCGTCGATCACTTGCGTCGGAACCCGAGGCGGAACGCCGATGGCGGTGGCCTGCGTCAATGAAATCATCGCGATCGCTAATGAAAAGAAGAATCGGTAAATTCCGTTTTCCTTCAATATTCTATTTTTTAGATTTCTATGAAAGATCCCGTCAACGATTTTGAAATCCCCGAGGAATGGCTCTCCAAATCGCCTCTTCCGAGATCGGAAATTGAAGATTTGGTCAGCCGCGGATTAATCGTTGTTTTGAGCGACGGGTCTTTCTTAAAGCGCGGCTTTACAACGGGAACGACTGCGGCGGCCGCTTCCAAAGCGGCGGTGCTGTCTCTTCGTAACTCTTTTTCGAAAGGAGCCGTTATTTCCGTCCCGACAGCAATCGGCCTGCGTGCTGAAATGCCGGCTGAATACGCTAAAGACGGCGAGGCCGGCGTTTTGAAAGTTTACAACGACCACGAGTCCGATATTACCCGCGGCGTTCTTTTCTGCGCCGCCGTCAAAAAAGTGAGCCTGAATGATCCTGAATTTTCGGCGGAGAAAGCCGTTGACAATCTTTTAATCACCGGCGGCATCGGTGTCGGCATTATTCGGCGCGCCGGCTTTGAAACGCGTGTCGGTGAATATGCCGTCAACCCCAAACCGCTGGCCCAGATTCGCGATTCGGTGAAGGAAGCGCTTTTGGAAATCGGTTTGTTTGACGAGATTTGCGTGAAAAAAGAATCCGGATTAATCATCACGATCTTTGTTCCCGATGGCGTTACGCTCAGCAAAAAAACTCTGAATGAAAAAATCGGAATCATCGGCGGCATTTCTATTCTCGGGACGACCGGATTCGTTGAGCCGTGGAATGATCATCTCGGTGAAATGAAAGACGTTTTGATTCAAAACGCTAAAAAAGCGGTTCTGACGACCGGCCGCCAAGGAATGGCAGCATCAAGCATGCTTTTTCCCGGCTATGAAATCATTATGGTCGGCAGCCGGATTTCAGAAGGCATTGATGCCGCCGTTTCCGCTGAAGAAATCGTTGTCTGCGGTCTCCCGGGACTTGTTTTAAAGTGGGGAAACCCCGATATGCTCAAAGGCAGCGGTTTTGCGACAGTCGTTGAAGTGATCGAACAAGATCCGACAAATCCGCTTTTGAAGCGGGCGTTTGACATGTGCGTCAAGAAAGGAAAAGGCGCCCGAATCGTTGTTGTCGATCGGGACGGGCTTGTTTTGGCGGACAGCAGGGGTGAATTTGATTATTTGATGAAAAGCTGAGTGATTCCATGTATTCTCAAAGAATATTGCAGCTGTTTGCCGCAGTCGGTATTATTCTGATTGTTTGGAACGCTTATGTTTTACTGTCAGCGGCCGATATCAATTCGGTTTTTGATTTCCCGAACCGTTTTTATCAGATGATCGTCGGCGCGTTATTAATCATTCCAATCCTCATTTACGGGCGGGAAGAAACAAATAAAAATGCTTGAGTCTTTATTATCATCTATTGAGCGGATTACCATGGATATGAAAAGAGCGATACCGGCGTTTATACTTGCAGCGTTGGGTTTCATTATGATGTTTTTCGGTATTTTTCTTTTGCTGGCTGGTTCTATTGACGCGTTGAGTTTGAGAGGCCGGCTCGTTTTAATCATCGGCGGTTTGCTTTTTGTTGTTTTCGCGGTATTTTACGCCCGAAACGAGAATGAGTACAAAGATGAAGAGGACGCTGCCCGGGATGAAGTTGAAATTATTTGGGAAGAAGCCGATGAAGATGAAGCGGCAGCGGAATCGGTTTTGGAAGCGGATGATAAAAATAAATCAAATGAGGGAAATAAATGATTGTCGTCGGTGTCGGCGTCGGCCCTAAAATGCTGACCGCGGAAGGAATCGAAGCGATTCAAAAAGCATCTGTCGTTTACGGCTCGGGCCGCGCTTTGGAGCTGGCGAAGCCCTACATTCCAAAAGGGACGCCGATTGACACGATCAAGGATTACAAAAACATCCGTCTTCTGCCGGCCGATGCCGTCATTCTGTCAACCGGCGACCCGATGTTTTCGGGTCTCGGGAAATTCGCGGCCGTTAACGATACCGTGATTCCAGGCATTTCGTCTTTTCAGGCGGCCTGCGCCCGTTTGAAAGTGAATCTGACGAATTTTTCATGTGTGACGGCGCACGGCCGAAAAGAAATTGATTCCGCTAAGGAAGAACTGATCCGCGAAATCCGTCTCGGGAAAAATGTGTTTTTGCTGCCGGACGAGAAGTTCGGGGCGGCTGACGTTTGCGCCGTTTTGAAAGAGATTTTGGTTCAAGCGGATGTTTATTCTTTGGAGGAAATCGGCTATCCCGAAGAAAAGATATTAAAAGGAGATGTTGACAATCCGCCTTTGCCGGTTTCTGAATTGTACGGGCTGATGATTGTTTTGCAAAACTGATCTTCTATTTTTTAACGATTTTATATTCAGCGGCCGTTTTTTAAAATGATAAAACTTCACATACGACCGTTCGCTGCCGGCGCCGCCGAAAGGCGGTGACAAAGCGAGCGGCTGTTCTCAAAATAAACAGACACAAAAAAAAGAATGAACGCTGTCAAAACAAACAGACGAAAAAAAGCATTTCTATTCTTGTCTGTTTCAATTAATATCGGTGCCTATTCTTTCCGGATGTTGAAAATGCTGAACTTTCTGAATGTTGAAAATGCTGAAGAGTTTTTCGGTTTTGGAATTATTTCAATTACGAACGAACGGTGCTTATTTTTTTTGAATGACGGGTATGAATCCGCAAATTCCAAATTCCGCCCTTCGCTTCGCTCAGGTCTGAATTTCGGAATTAGCGGTGAGAATTTGAGGTTCAAAGAATCAGTGATGAGAATTTGAGGTTCATAGGAAAATATAAAAAAGAAGGGATTGATTCTGAATTATATTAACTGAATTAATGATTTAATGAAATGAAATCCGGATCTGAAACTTTGATTACTGGTGCCTTTTTCAAAAAACCGAAATCATCTCGTTATTTCGAACTCGACGTTTTCGGGGAATCGCTGTCATCCTCATGGTGATTTATCATTTCTTTTTTGATTTGGATTATTTCGGTATTTTAGAGATGCCCGCTTGGTTTTGGTCGCAGCAGCTCCACGGTTTTCCGATTACAATCATGTTTATCGGAATCGCCGGCGCTTCGCTCGCGCTTTCAGCTTTCAAGGCGGCGGATGCCGGGAGTTTAATAAAAAAGCTCATCAAACGCGGCGCCTTCATTTTCGGAATCGGTATTCTCATCACGGCGGCCACTTGGATTTATCCGCATGACGGCGCGATTTTATTCGGCGTTCTTCATCTTATCGGAATTTCAACGATTCTCGCCGTGCCTTTCCTTCTTCGTTTTACAAAAGAGGCGCAAGTTTCCGGCAAATACAAAGAAAAACAGGCATGGATTCTTCCGCTTGTTTTCGGAATCGCTGTTATTTCGGTTTCAAAAATCATTGAAAAAATGAGCGGGCCGATTTGGGTGGTTCCTTTGGGAATCCATCCTTCCGAATTTTATTCATTGGATTATGAGCCGCTGTTCCCGTGGTTCGGCGTTGTTTTGGTCGGGATTGCCGTCGGGGCTTGGCTGTATCCGAAAGGGGAAAGGCGAGATTCGTTTTCTTTTTTGAAAAATGAGCCTCCGTTTTTGAAATGGATTTCATTTGTCGGGAGGCATTCGCTTTTGATTTATTTGGGGCATCAGGCAGTTATTTTGGGAGGGGTGATGTTGGTTGAGTTTATAGGATTTCGAAGTTTTTAATCTCAATCACTGAAAAAATCCGAGTCCACTCTCTTCACTTCATAAATATTTTCGATAGTTACTCCGAAATTATGTTCTATCATTAATTCTGTTAATAATCGGCCATCGACAAGAATAACTTTTGTTGTATGCTGTTTTTTAGCGTAATCTATCGCTTCTTTAGAAAATTTTGCAGTTGTTATAAACAGTCCTTTTGTTGCGCCTTGTCCTGCTAAAGCACCTACGAATTTTTGAATTTCCGGGCGGCCAATCGTTGAGTCCATATCCCATTTTTTTGCTTGAATATAAATCAAATCGAATCCTAATTTATCTTCCCTGATAATACCGTCAATTCCTTCATCACCGGATTTTCCGACAATTTCACTTGAATCTTTTAAACCGCCATATCCCATTTTTTCCAATAATCGAACAACCAATCGTTCAAAAAACGCGGGAGATTGAAGTATAATTTCAGAAAGCAATTCATCAGCCAGATCTGAATTTATTTTTTGGAAAGCTTTGTCTAATAAATCTTGGGGCATCTCTTCTTCATTTGTAAAATTATTTTCAATATTATTTACATCGTTTTTAAATTCAGCATTCAGAAACTGTCATATTTCATAAGAGAGTCGTTATTAATAATGGAAGAGGATTCTAAGACATTTTGCCCTTCATCAGTTATGATAAAAACGCCCCGAGAGGTGTTTTTTATCAGTCCCGCTTTTTTTAGATATACTCTGGTCCAATTCGCTCGTGTTCTAAATTTCGACAGTTTCCCGCTCGGAGTCATTTCCAACCATTCTTCATCTGAAATATTCAGGTATTTCGCAATAAAATCATTGATTTCTTTTACAGTATGTTCGTTCCCGTTCTTTAAACTTTCAAGCAGAGGCTTGTACATTTCATCATATTTCGGCAGTGTCACAGTGTGTTCTCCTTATTCTTCAAAATCGCCGTCATCCTCTTTGATTTCATACTTACTCTTAATCCGCTTCTCAATGTCTTCCGCCGATGGTAACGTATCCGCCAGCTCTTGCGGCACAAAGTCCGAAAGTCTGTATTCACTTACGCCGATGGGCTTGTTGATGTCGCGCAAAGCGTATTCGGCTGTCAGTCTGTCCCGCTCCTTGCAAAGCAGGATGCCGATAGACGGTTTGTCGGATTCATGCCGGAGCATATCATCCACCGCCGAAAGATAGAAGTTCAGCTTGCCCGCATATTCGGGGCGGAACTCAGTATTTTTGAGTTCAATCACCACATAGCAGTGCAGCCGTGTGTTGTAAAATAAAAGGTCGAGGTAGTAGTCCTTGCCGCTGACTTCTAAATGGTATTGGTTGCCGTAAAAGGCAAAGCCTGTACCGAGTTCCATTATCGTCTTGGCGATGTTGGCGACCAGTTCATTCTCGATTTCCCGCTCAATGATGCCCTCACGCTGTTCCACAAAGTCAAAAACATACGGATTTTTCAGCGTTTCGGTGGCAAGGTTGCTCTGCGGCTGTGGCAACAGGGCTTTGTAGTTTGCCGCTTTCTCGCCGATTGCCTGCCGTTGATAAGTTTTCGTACCGACATGATACTCAAGCGATGACAATGACCAACCGTTTTCGATTGTTTGCGCGGCGTACCAGAGATATTCTTCGAGTACAGTCGTTTTGTCGAAAAGGTATGTGTTATGCGACCATGTCAAAAGTGCAGACACTGCCTGCACTTTTTCCTCGTCCGGTACGAATTCAGAGAATTTACGCATGTATTTCAGATTCCGCGCCGAATAGCCCTTTACGTTCGGGAATTCCGCCTTGATGTCACGGGCAAGATTTTCGATGAATTTCGCGCCGTATTTCGTATTCTCAATAATCACCCTGCCAATCTTCCAATACAGCAGAATCTGCTCGCGGTTCGCACCCAAAACGGCACGATATCGGGCGCTGCGGATTTGGTCCTTGACATGCTCCAAAATCTCAAAATATTCATTGTTGTTAATCAGCATCTTATGTCCCTCCCCCAAAAGCGTCAGCACGGTCGGAAATTTTCAAATTCAGCCCTTGACCATCAGAACTCATACCCAATCGCCCCCAATTTTTTCGAATTTCATCTTCCGTTCTTCAATACCGACATATCTGCCGGGCGTTAAAATATAATCGTGTTTGGAGATTTCTTCGGTTGCTGCAACAGTGCAAAACTTTTGTATTCAGCGGCATCTATATTCCCTCTTAAAATACAAGCTGCATCCAAAATCTGTTTTTCAAAGCCGATATCTGCGTTATTTTTTGCCATTTATAAATCCCGATAATTGAATTCATATAAATAAAATGTATAAAGGAAAAATCCATCTTCAAAACAAACTGTTGGTATAAAGTAACATTTAAACTTATAAAAATGCATATTGGCGAAACATTTGACATCGCATTTCGCCAATTAACATACATATCATCGACGACCATATGTAGGAGTTTCTTTATGACACTTGAGGCATAATGCCTTTCCATTACTGGCAATATCTTTGCCGCCGCTCGCTACAGATGTCTTATGGTGTGCATCCCAAGCACCGCGTTGTCCTTCTTGATGATTTTCACGGGAAAGCTGTTTATCACATTTCTGACACTTTCCACCTGCATTGTCAAAAATCTTTTGCTTAGTTTCTTTTGTAAATGCTATACTATTCACCTCCATTATTTCATTCTATTTTATCCCTTCTAATGGGATTATTCTCTTAGTTTTTTAAAAATTTATATTTTTGGGACTTATTAAGCATAATATGTATAATATGCAGAATAAACTAAATATAGGAAATAATAATCAGTTATATATGCAAGAAATGGGACGAGAATTAAGAGTTCATATCACTGTTATCGGATTCGAAGTTGACCGAATCAGTCAAGCCGCAATTGATCATAAAGCAGATATTGTTTATCTGATTTCAAAGGATGATGAGGAAAAAGGTAAAATCTATCTTGAAGAAAATGAACGGATTTTAACGGAGAACAGAATAGAGGTCAAAAAAAGAACAGTGTCTGATGTTCATGATTTAACGGCAGTATTGAAAAAAATGAAAGAAATTATTCGTGAAGAAAAAAATAATTCCATCTACATTAATGTTTCATCCGGGAGCATTCCGGCTGCAATTGCAGGAACAATTGTTGCGACAATGTTTGAAGATGGTTATCAAATAAAACCGTACTATGTTAAACCGGAAACTTATCTTAATCCCAAAAGTGAATCCGATGAGTTGCAGCCCCGAACGGAAGGAATTAAAGAAATCCAAGAAATCAGTATATTTCCGGCAAAACTTCCCGATGAACGTCTTACAAAAGTATTAATCAAAATCCATGAGAATGGTCCTATATTTAAACAGAAATTAATTACTTTTTCTATTGAAACACTTGGTTATGATGCTGAACTGAAAAAAGATGATAAGTATGGATCAAAAGAGCATACTTGGGTAAACAAAAATATTGTTGAGAAATTAGATCGCTGGGGTTTTATAAATATTACAAAGGTCGGAAGGAATTCTAAAATCAGTCTGACTAATAAAGGAAAAAACATGGTTGAGTATCTGTCTGATTAATTTTTGTTAACAATAACGCTGATTTTCTTTCAACTCCCCAGCCGCCTTTTTAGCATCCCCGCTCCCCATAATCGCCGAAACAACAGCCACCCCGTCAATTCCGAGACCCGATAAAAGCGAAACAGTCTCCAAATTGATCCCGCCGATCGCCACCACCGGAATTGAAACGGCCGCTCGGATTTCTTTAAAAATATCCAATGAAACGGATGCCGCTTCAGGCTTCGTCCCCGTCTGAAACGCGACCACACCCAAATAATCCGCGCCGTCTTTTTCAGCGGCAACCGCCTCTTCAACCGTTCCGACAGAAACGCCGAGAATCTTCTTTGGCCCGAGCAGCCACCGGCAAACTTTCGCCGGCAAATCTTCCTGTCCGACATGAAGGCCGTCGCAGTCAACCGCCAGCGCGATGTCCAGACGGTCATTGATCAAAAAAGGAATCTTCAAGCCGCTCGTGCTGCGCATCGTTTTCAATAAATCGGAAACTTCAGCCGCACGGTTGTAAAATTCCAATGACGAAGCATCCTTTTCTCTCAGCTGAACGATTGAAACGCCGCCGAGCACGGCCTGTTCGATTTGATGCAGAAACTTGCCGGGCGGGCAGAATGTCCTGTCGGTCACGAGGTAAAGCGAATAATCGATTTTTGGTTTGCTCCGCTTCTCTGAAGCCATGTATTCTGCAGGTTCTTCCGTCATAATTCAGCCGCCGGATGAAAAAAGAAATTCATGTCGGGATTAGAATAAATAATGAAATGAATGATATAAATCAATCAAATCAGTCTTCTTCAACATAAATCTTCGCCTTTTTTCTGAAATCGTCAGCGTTGAGCAGATTCAGAGCGTCCATATATTTGGTGTGAAACATTCCCGTTCCCGCCCCGGCTTTTTCAACTTCGGCGTAAGCGGATTCGCCGGCCAGCCCGCTGAGAACGAAAGCGCCGACGGCCGCCTCCAGAAAACCTTCTTTGGATTTACCGGCGGCGCCCGCGTAAGCGCCGGTCAAAGCACTCAAAACACATCCCGACCCCGTAATTTTGCAAAGCATCGGATGACCGTTGGCAACGAGATAAACGGTTTTGCCGTCGGAAAGAATATCGATTTCGCCTGTAGCCGCAACGACGCAGTCAAACTTTTCAGCCATTTCTTTGATGATGACGGCGGCTTCTTCAGCATTGTTCAGCGTCACGGCATCCGACGCGGCGGCTTCGACGCCTTTCGTATGGCCGGCAAAGCCGTAAAGAGCGCGGATTTCAGACATGTTGCCGCGAATGATGTCGGGCTTGACTTCATCAATGATTTGCTTGGAAACTTCGTCGCGGAGTTTCGTTGCGCCGGCGCCGACAGGATCAAAAACGACCGGAACGCCGAGCTGCTTCGCTTTTTTGCCGGCTTTGAGCATCGCTTCAATCTGAAGCGGCATGAGCGTTCCGATATTCAGGACAAGAGCGCGGGAAATGGAAGTGATCTCCTCGACTTCACGCAGATCTTCGGCCATGATCGGCGCGGCCCCGCAGGCCAAAATGCCGTTGGCGCAGTCCGTGATGGTGACTCTGTTGGTGATGCAGTGGACGAGCGGAACGGTTTGTTTCGTGTTTGTCAGTGCTTCGGCAACTTTTTCGTTTGCGTTTTCTGAGAGTTTCAATGTCATTTGGGAGACCTCTTGATGTATGTTTTTCAGCGTTCACTTTTGAATTATCATATATAAAAATGTTGAAAGAAAGAGAAATGAATGACAAATGATACATTTAATGAAAAAAATATTGACGCAATTTTCTATATTTTTATATTAATATGAAAATTCAAAAGTTTTTAATTTCTGACGCGTTCTTGAAACAAGAGGCGGCTAAGTTTTTATATCCTGAAATCATTAATTGAACGGATGCTTACTTCCTGTTTTGCGCAAATTACAAGAAGATAAAAGTATCATCACTTATTTTTTTGGAGATTACGCGTTCCCGCGTTGAATACAGGAAATGAGAAAAAATGACGACAGAGAAATTAACACAGGGTTATTTAAAAGAATTACTCGAAGAGATACTTGAAGCGTTTGATTCGGAAGAACCGGAAACATGGGAATGGTATGTGGAATTATTTCCGGACGAATTGTGCGAAACGGAAGGATATTATATCCATGATATCACCGGCGAGTACGGAGATGAGTGCGATCGGTATTGCCCGGAAAACATTCTTGCTGTCGAAGCAATTAAGCATCCCGAACTTCACCCGCTCATGGCGCAGCTTTTGGAGAAAATAACCGCGTTCAATGCCGAGCATGATACGATGTGGGTATCTGAAGAAGAACAAGCCGGAAATTCAATCGCGCGCGAACTCTGCAAATACGATAAGAAATACCTGCCACTGTATTATGAGTTCATTAAGACGAACGACCTCGACCATGCGGTTTATCAGCCGAATGATTTGGACGAAGTGTATGAAAAATGGGAATATTCGCCCGAAATAATGCCTCTGCTGCTGTACATGACCGAAAACTGCCAGAGAAGTTTGGATTACGGCGGACTTGCGGAGGGAATATGCAAAACAAAGGAAGACGCGCAAAAATATCTTGACGCGATGGCTGTGTATTTTGATGATCAATGGCATTTTGAAACTGCCGATTCCGCCGAGTTTGACGATGCCGAAACGCTGGACATGATGCTCTCGCCGCTGTTCAAAACTCTTTTTGAACTTGACGGCACTCAAATGGCGCGGTTTGTACTTGCTTACAACAACTCTATGGCGAACGGTGAAAAACCAACCATAGAACAACTGTTAGCGGCGGCATAAATAAAACGATTGCCGTTTCACAGAAAATAAAAATATAATCTCAAGAATAGAAGCATTCAATCCCTTCACATAACCGGACTGTCCTTCATGAAAATTAATCCCCGCTGCACCTATTGTCTTTTATCGCGCATTCATTATCAATGTAATTTAGTGACAAAAGACGCCGGCTTGATCCACAAAGTTATGAAAGAATGCATTTCCGCTTTAAATGAAGAATATGACCCGTCCCGAACATCAACGCACATCGGAACCGCTGTTCATCGCCGCTGTTTTGAAGTCCTGGAAAACCATGACCCGTACAAAGAAATAAAGGAAATGAATACGCGGACCGCTTTGGAGCTTCTGCCGTCTGTTCAAAAAATAATTTACGGTGAAAATGAAAAGGGGGAAGTGAATACAATTGAAAACAGTCCGCAGCCTTTGGAAGAGACATTTGAGAAAGCGGTCCTTGCGGCGGTCATCGGAAATTATTTTGATTTCGGCATCATGGGAATTGATGCTTCTGATGAAGAGTTTAAACTTAAATTTAAGGCGTTTTTTGAAAAAGGGCTCGACATCAATGACACAAAAGAAATGATGCGCCGGCTCCAAAAAGTCGTGTACATAACGGACAACTGCGGCGAAATCGTTTACGACCGCGAAGTTCTGAAAGTCATCAAACATATCGGCCGGCTTCAATATGAAAATGAAAAAAAGGCAGGCTCTGAAGCTGCCGCGCCCGAATTGATTCTGGTTGTCAGAGGAGCGCCGATTCTGACAGACGCGGTCATGGAAGACGCGAAGCGGCTGGATATGGCGTCTGTCGCCGACCGCGTTTTAACAACGGGTTCAAATTCGATCGGCGTGATGTTTGAGGAAGCCCCGCCCGAAACAATCAAAGCGATGGAAGAAGCGACATTGATCATCAGCAAAGGTATGGCGAATTACGAAAGTTTGTCGGATGAAAAAGCTGTCCGGCCGATTGCGTACCTGCTGCGTTCAAAATGCGAGTCCGTCGCTGATTCTCTGGGCGTCGGCCTTGGAGAATCCGTTGCGAAACTGGAAATCGAATAAAGACGCCTATGATATCATGTCTTTGGAAGTGCGTTTTTTCTGTTTAATATGAAAATAATTGAATATTTTCAATTTGATTTTTAGATTTTTTTATTTTGCCGATGTCTGTTTTATGATTTATCGTGCAAAGCCCCGTTTTGCACAACAATTATAAATAAACAATACGCCTTGTTTTAAAAAATCGCTTTTTGGCGGATTCGAATTTTAAAATTGAGTGAACAGAATCAATATATTGACAGATATTTTTAAGAAAAGCAGGTACAGATGGATATGTCTAAAGTTAAAGTCGCAATTAACGGATACGGGACCATCGGCAAACGCGTTGCTGATGCTGTCGCGCTCCAGGATGATATGGAATTAATCGGAATTTCAAAAACCCGCCCGAATTTTGAAGCTAAAACGGCTGTGATGAAAGGGTATAACATTTACGCCCCCGCCGATAAAATCGACGCGTTTAAAAAAGACGGGTACGCGATTGCCGGCTCGATTGAGGAAATGGTGAAAGAAGCCGACATTGTTGTTGACTGTACGCCCGGAAAAGTCGGCGTCTCCAACAAAGCCCTTTACGAAAAAGAAGGCGTCAAAGCCATCTGGCAGGGCGGTGAAAGCAAAGACATCGCGCCGCTTTCATTCAACTCAGAAGCCAATTATTCCGAAGCGATCGGCGCCGATTACGCCCGCGTCGTTTCCTGCAACACGACAGGTCTTTGCCGCGTGATTTATCCGCTTGACAAAAAATACGGCGTTGAAAAAGTCCGCGTTACCATTGTCAGAAGAGGTGGCGATCCGGGAGACATTAAAAGCGGTCCGATCGACGCGCTGGTTTTAGACCCGATAAAATTGCCGTCGCACCACGGTCCTGATGTGAACACCATCATGCCGCACATCAATATCACATCCGCCGCAATCAAAGCTCCGACTTCTTTTATGCATCTTCACGTCCTGAATATAAAACTGAAAAATGAATGCGGTGCGGAAGACGTGAAAAATTTGTTTGCCTCCCGACCGCGCATTCGAATGATTGCAGACGGTATTTCCGCCACGGCGGAGATTATTGAATTCGGCCGCGATATGGGAAGACCGAGAAATGATATGTGGGAAAACTGCGTTTTCAGAGATTCGGTTTCCGTTGATGACGGCGAACTTTACTTCTTCCAGGCGATTCACCAGGAATCCGATGTCATCCCTGAGAATATTGATGCCGTCCGCGCCATGATGTCTCTTGAAAAAGACAATATGAAATCCATTGAAAAAACAAATAAATCAATGGGTATCGGATTTCAGTAAAGTAATATAAAATAGAATAAAATAAAAACGCAATTCTGAAAGCAACCATCATGTCTGCGGAACTTGTCATTCGAAACGATTGGGCTGAAAAATACCGCCCGAAAACGTTTAAAGATTTGATCGGCAACAAAAAAGCCCTTCACGAGCTTCGTCTGTGGGCGGAAGAATGGGAAAAAGGCGTTCCGGAGAAAAAAGCCGTCATTCTTTACGGAGCGGCAGGCATCGGCAAGACATCGGCCGCTGCGGCGCTGGCGGTTGAGACGGGCTGGGAGTACGTTGAAATGAACGCCGGAGATCAAAGAACGGCGGATGTGATCGAACGCGTTGCCGGCGCGGCGTCTCAAATGACAACGCTTTTCAGCCATGAAATCGGAGAGGACGGAAAAAAAAGATCGGGCAAACGGCTCATCGTTTTAGACGAAGCGGATAATCTGCACGGAACATATGATAAGGGCGGCAGCAAAGCAATCGCCGACGTGATCGATAAAACGACGCAGCCGATTCTGTTGATCGCGAACGATATTTACGGAATCACGCAGACGATTCGGTCTAAATCCATGGAAATCGAATTTTCAAGAATCCAAACACGGTCATTAGTTCCGGTTTTGATGAAAATCTGCCGAAATGAAGGGATATCGGCCAATGAAAATACGATTTTGAAAATCGCCGAAAATGCCGGCGGCGACGTCAGAAGCGCAATCAATGATTTGCAGGCGGTTTCGGTCGGCAAAGCGGAAATTACCGAAAAAGACATTGTCGTCTCGGGCCGGGACGTGAAAGAAACGATTTTTAAAGCGCTTGTCAAGGTTTTTAAGGGACATCACCGAACAGACGCTTTAGACGCCGTCAAAACATTGGATGAAACGCCTGAAGATTTGATTTTATGGGTGGATGAAAACCTGCCGATCCAATTCCCGAATCAAGAGCTGACAGAGAAAAACGCGGAAAGCGGCATCAATCCGGATGTCGCGAACGGATATAAAGTTCTTTCAAAAGCCGATTTATATCTCGGGCGCGTGAGCCGCCGCCAAACGTACAGAATGTGGCGCTACGCCGGTTTTATGACAACGGTCGGACCGATGTCCGTTCGAACCCAAAAGTATGACGGATTCATTAAATACGTGTCGCCGTCAAAATGGAAAAAGATGGGTCAATCCCGATCCGTTCGGAACATGCGCGATAACATCGCCGTTAAAATCGCGGCCCGCCACAGCAAATCCATGCGCGTCTCCCGCAATGCAATTATTCCCTATTACCGGAAATTAATGGAAAACGAAGAATATGCCGTCGCGCTTGCCGGCGAATCTGACTTTGACATGGATGAACTGGTTTATCTTTTAAAAGCGAAATCGGCGACAAAAAAAATTCAATCCGTTTATGAAAAATCCCGTTTGATCGCCGACGCGAAGCGGCCGGCGGAAACCGAATTCTTTAAAACGCCCGAAACTGAAAAAAGAGCCGGCGCCGCGGCCGCTGATAAAAATCAAATAACGCTTGAAGAAATCACGAAAAAGAGCGAAGAAAAGAAAGCGGAAGAAATCCGGGCCGCCGCAAAACCGGAAGAAAAACCGAAAAATCAAAAAAGTTTATTTGATTTTTGATTCATTTTTTTAAAAAAAACAGCGGCTGTTTCTCTTTTTTTGTCGGCTGTTTATCTCTTTTTTAAAACGTCTGCTGTTTATCTGTTAAAAACAGGGCCGGGAGCCGAAATGATTTATTCTCTCGGCGCGTCGTCTTTTATTAATTTCGTTTCAGCTTCGCCTTTTGTGATATGATTCAATAAAGCGTAAAAATCGGTCTGCATGCCTGCCGGAATGCGGACGACCGCAATCCAGGAGCCGTCTTTCTGCCATTCATTTTTCAGCATTTTTCCGAATGCGGAAATATCACCGTAGGCTTTGGGCGCGTAAAGCGGCGGGATTTTGACGGCGACGCTGACTTCTTCAAAACGGATCGGGATCAGCGGGCGGATCGCTTTCATCGTGATTTGGACATTCTCATCCACGCTTTTCATCGGGTCGATGTTGACTTTGGCTTCCTCCATCGCGATTTCAATGCGCTGCGGCGGATGCGGCGCCATGGTCTGCGGGTTGACGGCGTTTTGAGCGATGAATGTCACGACCAGCCGGCGCTTCTCTTCCAAGAAACGCTTGCGCTGTTCTTTTGTCAGCTGAATTTCGCCCTCTTTTAAAATCAAGGCGGCGACTTGAAGAACATCGTCGGTCCGAAATGTTGAAACAAGATCGGAGTCCGCGATTTTATCGCCGCGGCTCGCGTTTTCAAAAACCGTTTCAACCGCCAGAATTTCGGCGACGCTGATTTCTTCGCCGCGCTTGTAAGCGAGCGCAAGTTCGGGGTCGACAAGAATTTCGAATTCTTTGCTTCCTTTTTTAATATGAGCCGTCACGGCATCGTCAAGTGAAACCATAAAATCAAATCCTGAAATTTCTTTACTTTACTGCTTCTATGCTTGATTTCATTTAAAGCGTTTTGGTAAAAAATAACGAAAAAAAGAAGAAATCCGCCCGAAGCGGATGACACTCAAGACAATTAAATATCCAAGTCTCCGGCGGAGGCGGAAGAATCGGACTCAGCCGCGTCTTCTTCCGTTTTCGGATATTTCTGATAGATTTTGTCGGCGTAAACTTTGACTTCTTCAGTCGTCAGTTTATGGAATTCCTTATCGCAAACCGGAATCAAGCCGACTTCAAGTGTCTCGGGCTTGAATTTGCCGTCGGCGGCTTTGTAAAGCGCTTCAACGCCGAGAAGAATCGCGTCTTCCAATGACATTTCTTCATTATAATCCGATTCAAAGGCTTCAATAACAGGAATACGGCCGGCGCCGATCGCTGTCGCTTTGTATTCCAAAAGCGCGCCGCTCGGGTCCGTTTCAAAGAGGCGGGGCGTATTGTCTTCAACGCCCGCAATCAAAAGGGATGTGCCGTACGGACGCGTGCCGCCGTATTGCGTAAAAGTCTGTTTGTGATCGCAGATTTTTTTAGAAATGACTTCAACCCCGATGGGTTCATCGTAAGAAACGCGGTTGACCTGCGCTTCAACGCGGGCGCGGTCAATCAACGCGCGGGCATCGGCGACAAGACCGGATGTCGCAGCGCCGATATGGTCATCGATTTGGAAAATTTTTTCAATGGAATGGGCTTCAATCAAACGGCTGGAAACGCGCTTATCAACCAATAAGACAACGCCGTCCTTGACTTTAATGCCGACGGCGGTTGTTCCTCTTTTAACCGCTTCTCTGGCGTATTCCACTTGATAAAGGCGGCCGTCGGGGGAAAAGACTGTGCTCGCGCGGTCGTACATTTGGGGGGCCATATCTTTCATGATCTAAGTCTCCTGATATTTTTAATTTATTTAGATATTTATAATGCAAAGTTAAAATGAATTAAAATAAATATGAGTTTTACTTTCATATGAACCAATCAATATAAAGATTCGGGAAGTCAGCCGCCGGCTGAATCACTCTGTTGCGGCTCTGTTTTCTTTTTGAAGAAATTTCGTCAGCGCGCCCTTCACGGTTCCCGAAACGCCCGCTGTCCGAACAATCACTTTTTGGCCGTCAATCATGGTGATGAACGCCAAAACGCCGATCGTCTGCGAAACTGAAGTGTGGTGACATTTTATAATGCCGGCGCTGCCTTCAAAACCGAGAACCGAAATGCCGCAGACGGCAAATCCCGCATCGCCCAAAACAGCGCAGCCCGCCTGAGAAACAGCCGCTATAAAAGCGTTTCTTTGAACAGGGGCAGCGCTGACGAGTTCAACGGCAATATATCTTTTTCGTTTTCGAAGTGACGGTAAGAGCGGTTCCAAATGAATACACCCGGCTTTTAAGATACAGGTAAAAGGAACATAAGAGGATTTAATCATTTTGTTCGGAAAAATCGGCCGAACTGCGTTTTTCACGATGAATGCGATGTGAATGGTCTTTGAATCATTTTTGCTGCTTATAAATTATTACGATAGAAGACGCAAACAGCACCGGAAGTCAATCCTGCCTCTCATTTGATATCATTTCAACTCCGGATGAGATGATTTGACCGGATTTTTGTTTTTTCCGGCGTTCAAAGATTTCCGCGGGAACATCCGAAACGCCCCGGACCGCTTCTTCTTTGGATAATCCGAGAAGTGTGCCGAAAGCTTCGCATTCATACGGCCCGCGAGCCTCATAATAAGAAACGGCGCCGCTGACCGGCAAAACGGGAACGCCGTATTTCCGAAGAATCGGAATCATTTCCATGCAATCCGAAAACAGTTTGCTTCTGCGGTATCCTTTGGTCTGTAAAAACGGATATAAGTCAAACGCGAAAGCGGTTTTTTTATCCCGCGCGATTTTAGCGGCGATGTGATTGATTTGACCGGCACTGACATGAAGAGTGCTGCCGCTGTTTTGTGAACGCTTTTCTGCGTAAGAGACGGGAATGATCAGATCCGTTTCAAATGATTCCGCAGCCGCGCGGATAATCTTTTCATCAGAAGAGCGGACAGCGATAAAGTCGGCATTCGGTCTTTCTTTTCGAATCAGAGAATACAGTTCATTTTCACTGCCGGCTTCAATTTCAACGCAATTATGACAGCGAACGGGACCGTCGGATTTCATAAGAGAACGATAAACACCGTCAAAGTCAGAGTCCCGTTGACCGGGTTTTTTGAAAAAGATAATATCCGTGAACCCGAATTTTTTGAAAAACGAACCGATATGAACCGCAAGTGAAGAATCAGTTTCGGAATCCATGCTTTCCGCCGCGTCGGAACAAATATCTTCGATCAAATCAGCGGAAACGTAATCAAAATACCGTTTGGTCCGGATCGGTCGAACATGATCGACTGAATTATTTGCAGCCAAACAATTCCTCCACGATCGGACCGGCTTTTTCCCAGGATTTCGGATAAGTTTCAATTTTGACGCGGACGAAAACGGCATCCGAAGACTCTGTGAATTTGAGTTTTCCGGCTGCTGCGGCCTGCTTTGAAAAACGCATATAGAAATTTAAATCATCATCCAAACGCTCAGGCATTTGGCCGCGAAGGGTTTCCAAATCTTCTTCGCTGATGTTTGCTTTGAAAAATTGAACGAATTTAGAACAAGCGCCTTTTTTCTTTAAAACGGCGGTTTTAATGTGAATCGGATTATTGAAGTGCCCTTCGGTCTCGATTATTTCTTTCAGATCCGAAAGTTCTTCTTTTGGAGAGAGGCAGGGCGCCAAAAAAAAATCCAGAGCCGAGTCGACTCCGGACAAATCTTCTGTCGCGTGCGCGATGACGCGAAAATTGATATGATGAATCAATCACTTTCCTCTGTTCATGTGTGCGCGAAGGCTCGGTCTGTTCTTTTCAGAACCGTTTCCGCGGACCATTAAACCTCTGCCTTTTTTGCCGGCGCTGGTGAGACCGCGCTGCGCTCTGCCGCGGTTTGCGGGGTTGCAGATCCAGTTCAAGCGTTTGTCGCTCTGAATTACGGGGTGGCTCGGGTCAACGAGAATCACTTCGTACCACTTGAATTTACCGTCCTGAGCAACCCAGTAGGAGTTGAGGACTTCCATGTTCGGATATTTGCGTCCGGCGCGTTCTTCACAGATTCTCTGGATGCTTTTGCCGGCTGTGATTTTGCTCATGCCCATGTTGTGCGTACGTCTGCCGCGGATGTATCGGGGCTTTCTGAGACCGCCGCGTCTGACTTTAACGCGCGTGACGATGATGCCCTGCTTGGCTTTGTAGCCGAGGGATCTGGCGCGGTCGATTCTTGTCGGATGTTCAAGTCTTGTCACGGAACCTTCTTTTCTCCAAATCTGGAGACGTTCCCATCTGAGCTCATCCACGTAGGTTTCTTCTGGTTTTTTCCAGGCATCCCTAACGTATCCATAGTAAGATTTTACCATTGTGTTTCACCAATTTTATTGTTTCACGGTTCAGCCGCCATCTTTTGCCGGCCACATTCCAACGGGACGGATCCCGAAATGAAACATTTGCTGTATCCGTTCATTGCATTTAAAGGTTTTTAAGGGTCGGGATTTGTATATCAAGTCTGTTTTGGCGGACCCGCAATTGATTCATTATTTTTTAAAATAAATTACATACTCCGGCTTGGAAACTCATAATGTGGTTTGTTTGGATTATATTATTCCCTCACTCAGTCGCATCAAAGCGGAATATAATAACAAAAGCCATGCTAATAAAAACGGACTCCATGCAAATGCCCGAAGGCTAAGGATATGTTTCTTAGAAACGAAACAATAAACAAAATATAATCCGAAACACAGCGGGATCAAACCCGCATACGGAATAAAATCATTCATTATTTCTAAGACGATGAGAGCAGCAAAAATAACTGTAGCTGCCGCCATCAAAAATAACATAACCGTTCGGATTCCCTTTCTAATGCTTTCTTCATTCTTTTCAAGTAAGGCCGCGTAAGAGTAATACAAAAAAGTTAACGGTATCAGATAAAATAACACGATTCCCATTCCGATATGTTCTGAAATGGGACCTCGAATACTAAAAGCAAAACAAACGGCTGCAAAACAGCATGATGTGAATCCGACACCGTAGAAAAAAACATTTGTTTCGAAATTAAATTTTTTCATAAAGACAAAATACAATATAAAATGAAGAATCAGTCCGGCTGCGCAAGAGAGTATCGGCGTTAATATCTCGACAATGATCTGCAGGGATATAACATCCCCGGCCATTATCAGCATGATATATATGAAAAAGAAATATAAGATTGACAGCAAAATTAACAATAACGGCAATGACAAAAGACAGCATTCGATAAGAGGAACTGTGTTTTGTTTGAGTTTTTGAGTTACAGCAGCTATAACAGTCATAATTCTCCCTCATTTTTAAGATTGGTAGTAAACTCCATAATCACCACTGATATAATCCACGTTAGACTGATAGCCTGTCATATTCGCTCTCAACATTGAAATGTCATTCGTTGTCGGGTAGGAATATGTGAAAGTTCCAGTGAGAATGTTATTGAAATATTTTTGAACATAAATCATCATTTCCGAACCGTCATGAGTAAAAGAAATACCAAAAGTCATGTTCTCGTATGACGGTTTGCCATTTATTTCCGATATAGAACCCAATTGATTTCCATTAGTATTATATATATAAAGATTTCCGCCTGCTGCTGAATCAACAAACTTTAAAATTTCATCGTCGTTGATGTATATGCGAGCAATATCTCCGGCACCCATCGAAACTCTCAAATTCGTTAAATCCAGCTTTTGAACACGAAGTCCAGATTCTTCAAGTTGAAGTGTCTTATCCTGCTGGTTTTCAAAAGAACCATCCACATATGTCAATGTTAATGGTTCATAGTAAACCCCATAATCACTGCTGATATAATCCACATTAGACTGATAGCCGGTCATATTTGCTCTCATTTCTGACATCTCGGTGTTTGTCATATAAGAATAGCTGAAAGTCCCATTGAGAGCGCCGCGATAATATTTTTTAATCTCAATGTTCATTTCCGAACCGTCATGAATAAAAGAGATGTCAAAAGTCATATTCTCATATGACGGCTTACCGTTTATTTTTGATATGGAACCTAATTGATTTCCATTTTCATTATAAACGTAAAGACTTCCGCCGGCAGCCGAATCAACGAATTTTAAAATTTCGTTATAATTGATGTAAATACGAGCACTATCTCCGGCACCCATTGAAACTCTCAAGTCTGTTAACTCGAATTCCTGAACACGGAATCCGGATTCTTCGAATTGAAGTGTTATATCCTGCTGATTTTCAAAAGAACCGTCTAAATATGATCCTGACGAAGGCTCGCAGTAAACCTCATATTCACTGCTGATATAATCTACATTAGACTGATAGCCGGTCATATTTGCTCTCATTTCTGACATCTCGGTGTTTGTCATATAAGAATAGCTGAAAGTCCCATTGAGAGCACCACGATAATATTTTGTGATTTCAATAGTCATTTCTGAACCATCATGAATAAAAGAAATGTCAAAAGTCATATTTTCATACGACGGCTTACCGTTTATTTTTGATATGGAACCTAATTGATTTCCATTTTCATTATAAACATAAAGATTTCCGCCGGCAGACGAATCAATGAATTTTAATATTTCATTGCCGTTGATGTAAATACGAGCACTGTCTCCCGCTCCAATTGAAACTCTCAAATCTGTTAAATCTAATTCTTGGGCACGAAGTCCGGATTCAGAAAGCTGGAGTGTAATATCCTCCTGATTTGTAAAACTGTTTGTTGTCGTTGTTGGTGCAGTCGTTATCAATTGATGTCCGTTGTGCATGAGACCGATTAAATACCTTTGACCTTCATCTATACTGAAAGCGGTTGCATAAAATTCGGAAGAAGTCGGGGTATAAGAATATCCTGGTGTAGTAAGATAGAACCCGCACCTCCAAGCATCATCGGAATAAGAATATGCATAGTCTGCTAAATCCTTACTTTGTAAACCTGGATTCTGAATTAAATAACCACTGTTAACATCTTTTGCAAATCGGCTAAAGTTATGTCCGCTTGTCCAATTTGCTCCAACATAATCGTTCTCATAAGCGAAATGAGGTTGTCCAAAAAAAATTCCGAATGGAGTGTTTGCCGCTTGCTGAGAAGCATAATTCGTATGTAATGGCATACTTAAATCAGCCATATAATGGGATGCATAAGATAGATTTACATATTTTTCATCAATTAATCCCGTAGATCCAATGTTATTATAGTAATTGTCTATACTTTCAGGTGCACCACCAAATTCAATATCGGGATTATAATAGTGTTTATAGTTCCTTTCGTATACGTTGGGAAGTATGCTAAAGAAATCCGGCTCAGCAGCATTATCTGAAATAATATCTGCATAATAAGGATCAAATCCCGCTTTTTCAGCAGCCCATCCGGCCATGTCCCCATGCATATTCGGATTTTCTGAACCCCAATTTGAAGTGATGACTTCATTTCCTTTTATTGATGCTTCTTCAAGGATTGCATCAGAAATATCTTTCAGCGTTTGTTTGTCTTCTTCAGAAATTTCGGAAAGCAAAGCTTCTTTATTTTCAACCGTAATAAATAAAACAAGTCCGGTGCGTACATATTTTACGGGATATTTTTCATCGAAATTTTTCAAAAATGAAATCATTTCATCAGGAGAGACGTTCTCGCTTTTTGAATTTTGTAATATTTCAATGTACATCTCTTTTGATTCCGGACGAGTTGCAAAAACCCAGTAGCCTTCAAGGGATCTCAAATCGTCATCGATGTACATAACATTTATGTCTTCAGCTTCGGCATCTACGCCTTGTTCTTCAAGCCACAGGCCGAATCGTGAAAAGGATTCAAGTGTATTGTCAGAAACATTAATGTTTTGCAATTTATCTCGTGAATAAGCGGCATCAATCGGAACTTTCTCATACTCGATTAACTCAACTGCGCCTTCCGGTTCATCAGCAATCGGATTGTTTGCTGAATCGTTTGCCGGATTGCTGCCGGTTGAATTGTAGATTGAAGGCGTTAAATCTTCTTCAGCCGGCGTGTCTTCTATTGAAATTGCCGGACTGTTCGGATTGTAGTCTGTTGAGTTGTAGATTGAGACTTCGGTTGTTGAATCATCACCGGCGCAGACAGACAAACCGGTAATGAGAAACATGCTTAAAACAAAAAAGATTATCAAAGATTTTGCTTGGATCATATGAATCATCTGAAATTAATTTTGATTGAATTAAAATTCAATTCACTCAGATCGAAGATAAATTATAAAAATATAATAATTACATGTGGTGGATACTGATATATAAGTTTTTAGGGAGATAAAATTTAACAAGTCTATTGTGCTCGAAAAATAAACAAAAAATGGAACATCTCATGAAACAAAATCCGTTTGTTTGTCACAAATAGAATATTTGTGTGAAATCGGTGAACAGATCGAGAAGTTTTCCGGAAAATAATTACTCGGAATCATTAATTATGGGTCAAGCCTGAAACGAAGGATTTTCTCTAATAAACTTTAAGATTTTCAGATATATAATCCTCATTCTTACAATACCAATAACGTCATCTAAGCCCGCTTTTCCTCTCTGACTATTGAATTGTGATGCGAATTTCAGAGTAATCCAAAAAATCAAAAAGAAATGTATAAAAGCCGTGAAAGCCATTCATCCGACAACATGACTGAAACAAAAATTGCTGTCGAATTGGATCAAAACGGCATCAAAACAAACTGCGAAATCGACTTTTCAAAAATTAAAACCGCCGCCGACATTCTCAAAGAATTAAAAATCAATGAGGAGACGGCGCTTTTGTTCTTTAAAGGAAATCCGATTCCGTCGGATGAGAAAATAGAAGACATCGGCGCTGAAAACATTCAGGACAACGATTTTCGGATTTTAAAAGTTATTTTTGATGAGTGACGAGAATGATTACCTCATTTTTAACAGGAATCGCCGTTTTTGCCGTAATGATCGGCGGACTTATGATTGCGGTATTCATCGTTTGGATTCTATATTATATGAACTACTATTTGCACTTACTTTTGAATCAATAAAAGTTTTAAAACAATAAGTCCAATACAGATATCTGTAAAATTGACACAGTTTTAAAGGTTTGATCAAAAAATGACGGAATTTCCGGAAAAAAAAGAGAAGCTTGTCTTCATATTCGATACAGACGGTCTTCTTGAAAATAAAATTTCCTTATTTTTCAAAAGAAATATATCGCCTTCCAAAATCGAATGCCCGCTCTACCGTCTGATGTATGGCGCGAAAGGATTAATGCCGGAAGCGGCCGAACTTACAGCAAAATTCGGCCTTGACTACGAAACCCTTTACCGTGATGAGTTTATCAAAAAATATGAAGGTTTTGAAATTTTCGGCGCGTTTAAGGTCGCCGATGCGACTTATCCGTCCGTTTACATCATCATCGGCAATGAAAAAGAAGAGCGGCAGATCTATGAGTTAATCGCCGCGCGCTATTTCAGCAAATGCGACTCACTCTCTTGCTTCAGCCGCGTTTTGGAGCGCAAATATTCCCAATTCAAAGAACTCGGCCCCGCCGAATTCAAACGCGTGAACAGCCAGGAATACAAATCGGCTGACGCTTCCGAAGAACTGAATGAAAAAGAAGAGAAAAAACAGAAAATTGAAAACGCGCATCAAAAAATCATTGACATGGAAAATGAAATGAAAAAGAAGACCGAATGATGAAAATCAGCCGGTGATCCGCCATGCCTGAACCGAAAAGATTAACCTCTGATTTTTACGCCCGCGATGTTTTGGATGTCGCGCCGGACTTGATCGGTAAAATTTTGGTTCGCCGCCTGCCGACCGGCGAAGAGTTCCGTTATCGAATCACCGAGACGGAAGCCTACCGCGGCGAAGAGGACACAGGCTGCCATGCCAAAGCCGGAAAAACCAAACGGACGGAAATAATGTATATGAAAGGCGGCCGCGCGTATATTTATCTCTGCTACGGCGTCCATCATTTAATCAACGCCGTGACCGGAAAAGAAGAACAGCCGCAGGCCGCGCTGATCCGCGGCGCGGAAGGATATGATGGACCGGGCAAGCTGACAAAAGCCATGCAAATCACGAAAGAATTGAACGGGGCTGATTTGACGGTCTCGGATGAAATTTGGATCGAAGAGGACGGCGCAAAACCCGAATATGTTACGGGAAAAAGAATCGGCATTGATTACGCCGATGAATATTACAAAAATATTGAATGGCGGTTTACGGCCAAAAGCGCGGTCAAACCGAAAAAAACGATTCAAGTAAAAGACAGGCTGAAAAAAATAAAAAAATAAAACGTCAAAAAATTAAAGATTCGGCGCCGTTTTCAATGAAGCGTTATCAGTCTCCGCAGATCCGATTCAACATCCGTATTCTGATTGACATTAAAAGTTCGGACCAGAACATCCAAAACAGCAGGAGACAAGCAGGCCGGAAGCGTCGGGCCGATGACGATATTTTTGATTCCCAGCGAAAGCAGAGCTAAAAAGACGAGCGTCGCTTTCTGCTCATACCACGCGATGTTGAAGACCAGCGGTAAATCGTTGACGGATTCCATGCCGAAAACTTCGGCCAGTTTTAACGCAATCACGGCAAGCGAATAACAGTCATTGCACTGCCCCGCGTCCAAAACACGCGGGAGCCCGCCGATGTCGCCGAGATTGAGTTTATTGTATCTGTACTTGGCGCAGCCCGCCGTCAAAATGACAGTGTTGTCAGGCAGCGCCGCCGCAAAATCTGTATAATACGCGCGTTCCTTACGCCGCCCGTCGCAGCCGGCCATCACAACAAATTTTTGAATACTGCCGGCTTTCACCGCTTCAACGATTTTGTCGGCCGCCGATAAAACAGCGCCGTGCGAAAATCCGGTCATCACGGTCCCGTTTTCAAGTTCGATCGGCGCAGGACACGTTTTGGCAAGTTCGATCATTTCGGAAAAAGCCTTGCCGCCGTCCGCCTTTGCCGGAATATGTTTCGCAGAAACAGTTCCGTCAGACCAGCCGACCATGTTTGTCGTAAACAAACGGTCAACGTAGGTGTCTTTCGGCGGAACAAGACAATTGGTCGTCATTAAAATCGGACCGCTGAAACTTTCAAATTCTGATTTTTGATGCTGCCAAGAGCCGCCGTAATTGCCGGCCAGATTTTCGTATTTTTGGAAAAACGGATAAGCGTGCGCCGGGAGCATTTCACCGTGCGTGTAAACATCAACGCCTGTTCCTCGTGTTTGTTCAAGGAGCATTTCCAAATCTTTCAAGTCATGACCGCTGATTAAAATTCCGGGATTTCTTCGGACGCCGGTCGAAACAGCTGTCGGAACCGGACTGCCGTAAACGCCTGTGTTAGCCGCGTCCAGCATGGACATGATCTTCACGCCGATGCCGCCGCATTCCATCAAAAGCTCAATCATTTGCTCCGTATTCGGTTTTTCAAGCGGTGAATCGTCGATCGTTGACACAAGTGCCTTTTCAATAAATTGATAGATTTCGCCGCTCTCTGATTTTAAAATCAAAGCGTGTATGCTGTAAGCGGAAATTCCTTTCAGGCCGTAAATCAGCGTTTCCCGAAGAGAACGGACATCTGCGTTTTCGGTTGACAGAACGCCGATGTCTTCCGCCGATTTTGTCATCAGATCATCATAAGTGATAACAGCTGCGTTCGGCGCGTGCGGTCCGGGCGGCGCACCGTTGTGAACGGCGTTTCGGACAACATCTCTTCTCTCGAGCGTTTCTCGAATCATTTTCTCGAAATAAGAAGCGTCAAAATTAACGTTTGTGAGTGTTGAAAATAAAGCCTCTGTGACAAACGGACCAAAATCCGGGTCAGCGCATCCTTTTGTGCGGCCGCGGCTGTTGCAGAAAGCGTATCCTTTCAGCGCGTAAATCAAACGGTCCTGAAGGACAGCGACATCGCCTTTTTTCCCGCACATGCCGTTCACTGTGCATCCTGTGCCGTTCATCGTCTCTTCGCATTGGTAACAAAACATTTAATTCCTCCGTAATTCTTGTCTCAAGCTGTTCTAAATCAAAAGATGTTAAGAACTATCTTTGAGATACTTAGTAGAAAGAATATACTCTTTTAAATAGTAAGAAGTTTCATATCAGATACTATGAAGAACTGTACGATTTACAAAATAACAGACCTTGTCGGCAAAAAATGGACACTTTGCATCCTTCATGAACTTCACAAGGGAAACACATGCGACAAACGGTTTAATGAACTCAAAAACCAATTAAACGACATCACGCCAAAAACCTTGTCCATCCGCCTTAAAGAAATGGAACAGGAAGGGCTGATTACAAAAACGGTTGATTCTTCGTCCTTTCCCGTGAAATGCGAATACGCGCTGACGGACAGCGGAAAAGAGCTGGTCGGAATTGTTCAGGCTTTGAAAGATTGGGGCAATAAATGGTTTGTCGATAATGAAACCTGCCGCCGGACACTCTGTGTTGAGTGCAAATCTTAAAAAAATCGTTTGAACACGTAAAAAAATTTTGTTCTCATTCCGGCTTTATCTTTTAATTGTTTCTAATTCATCATGTTTGCGCTCGTCTTTTTTGAGAGCCGGGCCGCAGCAGCTGCCGCAGGCTGAGCCGGAACAAGCGCTGTCCGCGGAACAGCCGATGCATCCGGTTTCACCTTTCATGAACTTGCGGACATAACGGAAAAGAATGAATGCCGCAAACAGAAGCAGCGCGTAAACCAAAATCTGCGGAAGAAAAGAAACAAGATCGGCCATTTTCAAACCTCCGGCGTCAATGCGATAAAATAAATCGTTTCATTTAAATGAATACCGCGGACATCATTGAGATGAATGCCGAAAAGATCGAATCGGGCGATGTGAATTCCTGTCATTTTGAATCTCCTGTATTTTTGTTTTTGAATTGATGTTTTTGAATTGATGTTTTTAAATTGATGTTTTTAAATTGATGTTTTTGAATTGATAAATGAGAACACTTCCCGAAAAATCAATTCGGGAAGCAAATATTTATTTTAAAGTTTTATCCGAGAACACCGGACCCCGCGGCAAAAAGACCGACGCGGTAGACGATGAACGCGATAATGTAAGCAATCACTGTCTGATAGGCCGCCGCTAGAATGGCCAGCTTCCAGCTGTTGAATTCACGCTTAATGGTTGCAAAAGCCGCCATACAGGGGAGATAGAGCAGTGTGAACACCATGAAGGCGAGCGCGATAACCGGTGTAAAGAGCGTTTCAAAGTCCTCGGGCGTGTATAAAATTTCAATCGTTGAGACGACCGCTTCTTTGGCGATGAATCCCGTAAAGAGCGACATTGTCATACGCCAGTCGCCGAATCCGAGCGGTTCAAAAATCGGCGCGACGGCTGTTCCGGCAACACCCAAGATACTGTCCGCGGAATTTTCAACGGCGCTGAATGAAAAGTCATAGCCTTGAAGGAACCAGATCAAAACGGACGCCAAAAAGATGATCGTACCGGCTCGGATGACGAATCCGCGTGTCTTTTCCCAAATGTGTTTGATGTAAGTGTACAAGTCGGGGAAACGATACGGCGGAAGTTCCATAATGAACGGGGAAGACGGTCCTTTAAAAATCGTTTTCTTAAGGAGCCAGGCGGAGCCGATGGCGACAAGAATGCCGAGAACATACAAAAACAGCATGATCAGACCATAATAAGCGGAAAAGAACGCGCCGACAAACAAAGCGTAAATCGGAAGGCGCGCGCCGCATGACATGAACGGTGTGATAAAAATCGTGGTTTTACGGTCCATTTCATTGTCAAGCGTTCTGGCGGCCATGACAGCGGGAACGGAGCAGCCGAATCCGAGGATCAGCGGAATGAAACTCTTGCCGGAAAGACCGATTTTTACAAAAACACGGTCAAGCAGAAAAGCGACACGGGACATGTAGCCGGTGTCTTCCATCAGCGTGAGGAACATGAAGAGAATGGCGATTTGCGGAACGAATGTCAAAACACCGCCGACACCGGCAATAATGCCGCTGACCACAAGGTCGGTCATCCACGCGGCCGTACCGGCTTCTGTAAACCACTCTCCGACAACTCCAGCCAAATACTCATTGAAGAAAACATCAATAAGATCGGTAAAGAGACCGCCGGCAGTAAATGAGAGTTCAAAGACGACAAACATAACGGCTAAGAAAATCGGAATACCGAGCCATTTATTTGTTAAAAGGCCGTCGATTTTTTGAGTTCGTTCGCGCTGAACATGCTTTTCGCCTTCGCGAACGGTTGCCGCCGTTATTTTTTCGATTTCAGCGTAAATCTCCGCGGAGTGTTCATCATAATCGATGTCATCTGCATGTTTCAGAAGAGTCGGATCGAATTTTTTCTTTTCAAAAGATTCAGATGAAACGGTTTCTTTCGGACCGGACGCGGGAATGGCTTCGGAATCGTCTTTAAAATATTTGTAGCTGTGATTTAAAATATCATTGGCTTTTTCAATCAAACGTTCAACGCCGCCCTCAGCGGCTTTGGAAGATTTGCAGCCCATCAGTTTGGCGGCTTTTGCGGAAAAGCTTTTGCCTTCGATGGCGGAAATCGGAATAACGGGAAGGCCGAGCATTTCAGACATTTTGCGAAAATCAATCATTGTGCCGTTTTGTTCCACTTCGTCTATCATATTGAGAGCGACAATCATTGGGCAGCCCAATTTTTTAAGCTGGAAAGTCAAGTAGAGATTTCGCTCCAAGTTGGAAGCGTCCACGATGTCGATGATCAAGTCCGGATTTTCATCCACGATAAAGTTGCGGGCAATGATTTCTTCTTCAGAATAAGGCGTTAAAGAATAGATGCCGGGCAAGTCCACGACGCTGACGGTTTCTTTGTCTTGTGTGCCGGGTTTTGTTTTGATGTAACTGCCGACTTTCTTTTCAATGGTCACGCCTGCCCAGTTGCCGACTTTTTGGTTGGATTTGGTCAAACGGTTGAAAAGGGTCGTTTTACCGCAGTTCGGATTTCCCGCCAGCGCGATTGTGTATTTCGCGAGATCCGCCATATTTAAATGACCTCCGAACCGGTGTTGTTCGCGCTGCCGTCCTCGATGAAAATATCGGCCGCTTCTTTTTTGCGGATGGAAAGTGTGTAATTGCGGATTTTAAGTTCCATCGGGTCACCGAGGGGCGCCACTTTGACAACTTCAATGACAGTCCCGGGGGTTACGCCCATATAAAGCAAGCGGTTTTTTAAAATGTTATTGCCGCCGATGTTCACAACTTTACAAGAACATCCCGGTTTAACTTGATTTAATGTATTTGCCATTGCTAATCACTTATATTTAATTTATAAAGATTGTTCGATAAAGATTATTAGATAAAGATTATTAGAATTACAACAAAAAAACAGACCTGCTGAAAAAGTGCTGAAGAAAAGAAACCGGCCTGCAAAACAAGCCGGTCACTTTTTTTGGAGTTATCTGCTTTCAAGTTTTTCGGGTGGATTGAATACGTTTTTATTTTTGAAATGATTGAATGAGACACAAAAAATGTGTCATTCGTTTTCTCATAGATTTGAGTCGGGAAAAATCATGACGATTTTAGCCGGGTTTTGAAACAAATCAAATAAACAAAAATGAAATGAACAAAAATTAATGTCATGAAGAGAGGGTTTTCAGAGAGACAATAATTTTTGCTTTAAACATATCATTTTTCATTTGTTCAATTTATTTCGCTTAGGCGAAAACAATCCTTAATCAAACATTAATGTATATAAATCTGTTGAATGAAAAACCGAATAATATTCGGGCAGCAATAGAAAATTCAAATAATAAAATTATAGAACCCGGGTACGTTTTTTTAAAGATTCGCCAAACAAAAATGTATTCGAAAACAACTGAAATTGAATCTTCTTGAAGAAAAATCCGCAGGAAATCACCGAAAATCGCCGGAAACGACGGGAAGAATTTCAAAGACGCGGCAAAAGCGTCAATTAATAAATGAAAAGGACATCAATGTCAATTCATTCACTGCCGGCAGGTTAAATAAATGGATTTAGAAGGATACGCCGCGCATCTCATTTCAGACCATGAAAAAGACGCGCGGATAAAATTAAAAGAAAAAATTATCGAGTTCAAAAGAATCGAAGAACAAGAAGCCGATGTTTTTGCCGCTGCCGTTCTCAAAGAAACTGAAGCCGCGCTTGCCGTCAAAGGCGACATTTTCGAATATAAAAAAAGCGGCGCGTCCATGGGAAAATTCGGCATAGGATCCCGCGGCTCGGGGGATTTTTATGTTCATGAAAAAATCGGTCATGTTATCGGAAAAACAACCGCCATTTTGGATTCCTCTAATTTGGATGATTCGGGCGTTGTCGCTCTTGAAGGGAATCCGGATTATTGCGTGGTTACTGTTGATGGTATGCACTCTCGGCTCAGCGCGTTTCCGTTCCTTGCCGGTTTTCACGCGGCAAAAGCGGCGCTTCGAGATATTTATGTCATGGGCGCCAAACCCGCCGCCATGCTGTCCGACATCCATGTCGCCGATGACGGGGATGCCGCGATGATTTTCGATCATTTGGCCGGCATTTCCGCCGTTTCGGCGCTGTCGGAAATCCCGCTGGTAACGGGCAGTACGCTTCGAATCGGCGGAGATATGGTCATCGGCGAGCGGATGACCGGATGTGTCGGCGCGGTCGGCGCGGTCCATAAAGAAAGTTTAACGGCCCGAAATAAAGCCGAGCCGGGCGACGTTATTTTAATGACGGAAGGAACCGGCGGCGGAACGGTGACAACGGCGGCCATTTATTCCGGATATGAAAAGGCGGAGGACGTCGTCGAAAAAACTCTGAATATTGATTTTTTAATTGCCGCGCAGGCTCTTTTAGATTCGGAAGAGAAACTTCATACCCGAATCCATGTGATGACCGACGTGACAAACGGCGGCGTCCGCGGAGACGCTTATGAAATTTCAAAGGAGGCCGGGGTCCGCCTTGTTTTTGAAGACAGCGCGCTGATAAAATGCGTTGATCCGACCGTTTCAGAAATGTTTGAAAAGCTGAAAATCGATTTCAGAGGCGTTTCAATTGATTCGCTTCTCGTGATTTGTCCGCCTGATACCGCCGGCGAAATCATTCAAACGGTGGAAAACGCCGGCGTGAAAATATACCCCGTTGGCCGCGTTGAAGAAAAAAGGGCCGGCGTGTTCGATACAGCGCTCATTTCCGGCGGCGCGGAAAAAGAATTCAAGCCGATGTTCAGAGAAGCCGCTTACACGCCGCTGAAAAAAATGATCGGCGAAAAAGCGCCGCCGAATTTTGACGAAATGAAAAGAGGAATTGACGCGGCGGCGGATTCGGCGATTGAAAAGAAAGAGAGAATTGTAAGAAGAATTCAAAACCGGAAGTGCTGATAATATAACTGCAAGTAAAAGTCAATAAAATAATAAAATAGCGATAAAATAATAAAAACGCGCTTTTTTAAAAATAAAAAATAAAAAGGACGGGCGTGCCCGCATTAAGCAAACATATCGCTCGGCGCGTTTGTTCTGTTCTCTTCTCCATCCTTTTTGACCTTTTTAACGGCATCCGCCAAATCTTTCATCGTCACGGTATCGCCGCGTCTTCTGAGGACGAAAATGCCGGCTTCGCGGGCAACAGCGTTTAAATCGGCGCCGCTGAATCCGGCCGTTTCTTTGGCGAGCTTTGCCAAATCGACATCCTGTCCCAAATGCATTTTTTTGGTATGGATATGAAGGATTTCAAGGCGCGCCTGCTCTTCCGGCATCGGCACTTCAATCGCGCGGTCAAAACGTCCCGGACGAAGCAAAGCCGGATCGAGAAGGTCTTTTCTGTTGGTCGCCGCCATGATCTTGACATCGCCGCGCCCGTCAAAGCCGTCCATTTCAGCGAGCAACTGAAGCATTGTCCGGTTCACTTCGGCAGAGCCGCTTGTGCCGTCAAATGTTCTGGTGCCGCCGACCGCGTCAATTTCATCAATAAAAAGAATCGCCGGCGCTTTTGAGCGCGCCATCGTGAAAATATCTTTAACGAGGCGGGCGCCTTCACCGACGAATTTCTGAACGAGGTCGGATCCGGACATGCGGATAAATGTCGCGTTTGCCTGCGTTGCGACCGCTTTGGCAATTAAAGTTTTGCCGGTTCCCGGGCTTCCGTAAAGCAGAACGCCTGAAGGCGGTTCAATGCCGATATTTTTAAAGAGTTCGGGCTGTGTCAGCGGAAGTTCGACTGTTTCAACAACTTCCTGGATCACATCGCCGAGACCGCCGACTTGGTCGTAGCTGACATTCGGAGACTGAATCAGTTCCATCACCTGGGCGCGGACATCTGTTGACTGACTAAGGATGTCCATAATAACGTAGGCGGCACCGTTGACCGCGACGCGCATCCCCGGCTCCAGAATGTCTTCAAAGTCCGGCGCCTTGTGCGTTAAAATTTCCTGATTGTTGCCGTGCAGTTTGATGAGCACTTCTTCGTCAAAGAGTTCCATGACGGTCGCGATGAAAAACGGCGTTTTCGTTAAATCTTCGATTTGATTTTTGAGGCGGCGGATTTCCCAGCGGTGGTCTTCGATGATCTGCGTCATTTTCAAGACATTCGCTTTCAGCTCTCCGTTCTCGATCTGAGCGGCGGAGACTTTTTCCGTCAGTGCCTTTACTTTTTCATGCAGCTCTTCATTTTCTAAAGACAGCTGCTCATAATCGATTGATTTCTCAATTGAAACAGAATTATGCGCATCCTGTGTGTTTTCAAAATCGTTTTCTGACATAGTGTATCCTTGAGCGTTTTAGCTGTATAATAATATTTTCTTTTGCAAAACAGTCATAAATGAAACAGCCGTATCAGACTTGAGAAAAATGGCGGACATTAACATTCACTTCTTTTGGCCCGGATTAATCGTTTCAATCCTCCTTTCGATTCTTTTTTCCGTTCTCCTGATAATCGGATTGAATTTCCGAATGAAGCGACACGGGTTGGCAGAGGGGTCCGGCAAAACCGGCGCGTCTTATGAAACGAACGCGGAATCGAAAAACGAATCGAAAAACGAATCGGGAATCGAGGAAGATTTCGGCGCAAAAACAAGCGGCATCATCTTTCTCGGCCCGATTCCGATCATTTTTGGAAACGGCAGCGGCAAAACTGTTTTCAAATACGCGCTTGCGTTCTTTATGTTCATTTTAATTATTCTGCTTTTATTTTCCCGAATCGTTCGCCTTTAATAGCAGCAATGCATACAAACTTTCAAATTGAAATGACGGTGAAAATATGTCAAGAAGACCGACGACGCAAAAAAACTCAAAGAATACTTACCGTGTCAAAGGCCGCGGGGAGCAAAAAGGACAAAAAGCCGGGCGGGACACACCGGCAAGTCCAAAAAGCGGCGGCAGTCGGCAGAGCGGAACGCGTTTGTCGGACGGCTACAGTGCCAAGGATCTCGGTAAACTTTCGGAATCCGGCCAAAAAGAGTTTAAGAAAGGCGGCAGCAGCCGCGTTCATTACGATAATGATTTTATTTATTGGTGCCGCGAATGCAACCTTCCGCTTATCGGCGAAAAATGCGACCTCTGCGGATCAGGCGGTGTCAAAATCACACTTTCTCAGCCGGCTGATGTCCGTTTCGCTCAGGGATACGATTACGAATTAATTGAGAAGCATTTACTTAAGCTGTTTTCATGCAATCCGCTAAAAGGACGTGTTCTGCTTCTGAATAAAATTCCGGGCGATGACCAAACGATGGAAATTATCGCCGACGGGCGTGTTATCGGAACGCTTCGGTTCGATTTGAAAATTCTGGATTTTGTGTTTGAACCGTCTCTTGACGGCGCGAAATTATTTTTCAATGATCCTTACAGTTTCGCTTCCGCCGGGCGCGTGGTTAAAATCGGGAAAGTGAAGACGCACTTGAACGGTAAAAACGTGACTTATGATTTGATCGAAGATTTCCCGCCGGGCATTAAAAAGGGCGAGCCGATTTTGATTCAAAGCGGCGGTTTGACCGGATACGGCATTTCTCACGCCGACAGCGAAGATTTCTTCCGCGTGAAAAAAGAAAATGAAACCGCGTCTGCCGGTATGTCAACGAGATCGAATGAAGAAATAAAAGCGGCTCAGATATTGAAAGTGAAAACGATTACGTCCGATAATTCCGCTTCTTTTGCCCTGTCTGACAAAACGCCGTCAATGGATGATATTGCCGCGGCGAACAAAGAATATATCAAAGCGCTCGGCAAAAACGCAATGAATACGATTAAAGGCGCCGTGAATTTAAAAGAAAATAAAGACAAGCCCGTCTTCGTTTCTTTCAGCGGCGGCAAAGACAGTCTTGTCGTTTTGGATTTGGCGGTCTCGGCGCTGGTTCACCGTCCGTTTACGGCGGTTTTTTTGAACACCGGAATTGATTATCCGGAAACGGTCGAATTCGCGCGTTCATATTGCGAAAACAGAAATATTCCGTTTAAAGAAATGAGCGCAGGAGACGATTTTTGGGACACGCTTAAAATTAAAGACCATCCGACGAAGGATTCGCGCTGGTGCTGTAAAGTCTGCAAGCTCAATTCAAGCAGCCGCCTCGGCGGCGGCAAACCGCATTTGTCTTTAGACGGCAAACGCCGGCAGGAATCGTTCATGCGCTCAAAAATTCCGACGATGGACACGAATCCGAATGTCGAAGGACAGCTCAACCTTTTCCCGATCCGCGACTGGCGCGCGATTGAGGTTTGGCTGTATATTCACTGGCGGAAACTGCCGTACAATCCGCTTTACGACAACGGGTTGGAGCGCATCGGCTGCTGGATGTGTCCGGCGGCTTTCCAGGCGGAATACGAACGCATGAAAGAAATCCATCCTGAACTGGCAAATCGTTGGGAAACGTATTTGGCCGGGTGGGCGAAAAAAGCGGGCGTTTCCGATGATTATGTAAAACACGGTCTGTGGCGCTGGGAAAAACTGCCGCCGAAAATGATCAAACTCGCCGAAGAATTGGATATTGAATTAAAAGAAAATTCCGATTAAAATTAAAAAGCGAGAGAATGAATGACGCGGCTTTTCGTCTTTGTGTTCGGTTTATGGTATAACAGTTAAATATGCGGAATGACTAAAACTTATTCAAAAAAGGGAGCGCTGCCGAGATGATCAATTTCAGAAACGGAGATATCGTAATTAATTTAATCAAGAAAGACGGACGCGTCTATCGCGATATCCTATTCAGCGTGTCGTCTTTTCAGAATTTTACAATCATCGTTCGGGACATGCAAACGCCGTTTGACCTCGGCGACAAAATGGAATTGGTTCTTTTCGAAAAGAAAGAACACTTTTTTATCACCGGAATCGCGGAGTTCCGCGACGGCGCCGGTTTCCCGTTCAAAACGATTGAAATCGGAAAGCCGGAAAAACCCAAACAGCCTCAGGCTTTGCCCAAAAAAGAGAATCCTGCTCTCACAATGAACATGAAGAAACCGGTGCTTTTCGGCGCGCCGAACAAACCGATTCCGGGCGGCTCAAAACAGATTTCAGGAAGCGGTTCCAAACAGATTTCAGACAGCGGTGCCCGGCGGATTGAAAACGGGCGGCCTAAGCAGCTGCCGCCCAAACGCTGAAAAAGAGAGGCGTAATATGTTGTCAAGCCGCTTTTCGGTGATTTGAAGACGGCTTTTGAGTCTTTTTAAAATGATTTAAAAAATTGAAAGGAAATGAAAATATGTACAGAATCGCTGCGGTCATCGTTCTATTCGTTCTGCTTTTCTCGCTTCAGGTTTTTCTTTGCCGGCGCGAAAACAGAAAAATCGGTTTGGTTTTGCCGGCGCTGAGTTTTCTTTGTTCGATTTTGGCTGTCGCCGGCGTTCATTTGTATTCAGAGCCGCCGAATCTTATCAGTATGATTTTCCTGTGGATTCAGGTGTTTGTCGCGGCGAATATTTTGACGGTCATTCTGGGCGGAATCTATATTTTGTATCACGGCAGAAGAACGTGAACCAAATTCGTAAAATAAATTTGTGCAGCAGGTTCTTGAAACAAATCGGTGATTTAAAATGGATATTGCGTTAACAGGGAATCAGATCTTGATTTTGCTCGCGGCAGCGGCCGTTTTGGTCGCCGTTCAGATTTATTTGGGGCGAAAAAGAAAACAAAAAGAAAGTTTCATGCTCATCGCGGTGCCGCTTTTCCTTTCGATTTTGTTTTCAATTTACGCGTTCGTATTCATGGAATTTTCGGACGGTACTCGTTTTGTCACGGTTTTCACGTATTTTATCCGAATCAATATTATCACGGTCATGCTGGCGTCCGTCCATTCTTTATATTTTTCGTACCGGAATCTGCCGAGACCGAAAAACAGCAAAAAGAGATGAGAGGAATAAAGAATGGCGGCAGGTGATGATCCGATTTTGGCGGCGTTCAGTTTTTTATTTTTGATTTGGTTCATTCTTCTCATCGTCGCGGAAATTTATTACTGCGCCCGAAACAGAACGGAGAAAAGTAAAAAAATGCTTTATGCCGGATTTATCGTTTCATTTATCGCGGCGTTTTTCCTGACGATATATATCGCGTATTTCAGTCAAGATATCCTTGGCATCGGTTTCATTTTGTCGTCGTTTATCGGCAATTTCCTTCTTTGGGTTTCGCCCGCGGTCATCGCTGTTCTCATTTACGGGATTTATGCGTGGAAAAACAAGCAGACGCCGAAAAGAAACGGGAGCAAAAAACGCGAAGAGCCGCCGAAAAATCTGTCGTCGTCCATCTACGGAAACGCTCTTCAAAAAAACTCTGAAAAGAAAGAATAAAAGCTTTCTGAAACTTTTTGATTTTTGAAAAAGACATGCTGCTTATTTTTGAAAAACGTATGTTGCCGCTTTTTATCATCGGTTAATATTTAAATAATTGAACTGCATTCAATTTCCATCTTTAAACCTAAAAAAATTTGAAAAATCCAATGATTTAAAATTCAGGTGTTCATTTTTATGCAAATGCTCCTCATACACTCGGATTATATCGAGTATGAAACAAAGAAGAAAACGAAAATCGCCGAAGAGATCAGCGATGATATGAAAGCCGGCCGCCTCGAAGAAGCGCTGACCGCCTTTATCGCGGTGGAAAAATGCGATGAAAAAAATCCCGACAAAACAGTGTCGGAAACCGTTGAACAAATCAAAAACACATTGGAACAGGTCAAGACGGATAAAGTGATGGTCTACCCGTACGCTCACCTCAGTTCCAGCTTGTCCGCGCCGGATGTCGGCGTTTCCGTATTGAAAGGGGTTGCAGCAGCACTTGAGGCGGACGGTTTTGTTGTCAAACGCGCGCCGTTCGGATGGTACAAAGCGTTTCAAATCAGCTGCAAAGGACATCCGCTTTCCGAACTCTCCAAACACATTTGTGTGGACGAATCGGCGGCCCCTGCCGGCGACTTCGGCAGCGTTTCTGCTCTCCAAGGCGGTGCTTGCGGCTCAACTGTTCAGCTTTCCGAAGACGGCGACGTTGTTTCCGAGGCGCTCAAAGCCGAAAGCGCGGCCAAGTCTTATTTTAAAATCATGGACCCGTCCGGAACGATGTATGATGTCGGTTCTTTTGATTTGAAGAATCATGAAAAACTCGGAAAATTCGTCAATTATGAAGTTTCCAAAAACAGAGCGGTCAACGCACCGCCGCCGCACGTTGAGTTTATGAAAAAATTGGAGCTGGCGGATTATGAACCCGGGTCGGACTCCGGCAACATGAGATATTATCCCAAAGGGCGTCTGATGAAGTCGCTGCTTGAAAATTACGTTGTCGAAAGAAGTGTTTCGGACTTCGGCGCGATGGAAGTTGAAACGCCGATTATGTATGATATGAATCATCCGACTTTGAAAAAGTATTTGGATCGGTTCCCGGCACGGCAATATTCTATTGAATCCGATAAACGTCATATGTTCCTCCGATTCGCGGCCTGTTTCGGCCAGTTCCTGATGAATCATGACATGACGATTTCTTACAGAAACATGCCGCTGAAAATGATTGAACTCACGCGCTACAGTTTCAGAAAAGAACAGCGCGGCGAGTTGGTCGGGCTGCGCCGTCTCCGCGCGTTCACGATGCCGGACATGCACACGCTTTGCCGCGATATGGACGAAGCCAAAGAACAATTCTTTGAGCAGTATGAATTCTGCATTGATGTTTTGGACAATATCGGAATCGAACTTGATGATTTTGAAATCGCGATTCGCTTCACCAAGGAATTTTACAATGAAAACAAGGAACTCATTGAGAAAATGGTTCAAAAAGTCAACAAGCCTGTTCTTGTCGAAATGTGGGACACGCGCTTCTTCTATTTCGTTCTGAAATTCGAATTCAATTTTGTCGACACGTCCGATAAAGCAAGCGCGCTCTCCACCGTCCAGATCGATGTTGAAAACGCAGAACGCTATGACATCACGTACACGGACTCCGACGGCGAAATCAAGCGCCCGACAGTTCTTCACTGCTCGCCCAGCGGTGCCATTGAGCGATGTATTTACGGGCTTTTGGAAAAAGCTGCGATGAACAGTGCCGACGGCAAAATCACAACTCTTCCGGTTTGGCTTTCGCCGACTCAGATCCGCGTGATTCCGGTCTCCGACAAGCATGCGGAAGCCGCTGAAAAAGCCGCGTCCGCCCTCAAATACCGCGTCGACTATGATGACCGCGAACTCACGCTCGGCAAAAAAGTGAGAGAAGCCGGAACCGAATGGATTCCGTACACCGTCGTCATCGGCGACAAAGAAGCTGAAACAGGCAAACTGACCGTCACGATTCGCGCCGAATCTCAGCCGAACAAGCCGTTCCAACAGGAAATGACGATCGAAGAACTCAACGACAGAATCGGCAAAGAAATCGCCGGCATGCCCTACAGAGGCTTGGCGCTGCCGAAATACTTGTCGAAGAGAGCAAAGTTCGTTTGATTTTGGAAAAGGGTTTTCGACTCTTTTCTATTAATTCTTTTTTGAAAAATTTTTTTATCGAAGTCTGCAATAACGGCTTCAATATTTTTGGCTTATTATAAAGGATAAAACCCTCTACAATTTGAAAGAACCATAACCAGTTAATATATTCAACATCTATTTATATAATTGGATGAATGGGGCTTGTAGGGTCTGATTGGAGCTTATTGCATGAAAGATTATTCATGTGGATGCAAATCGAGGAGAAATTATGAAGAAATCGAATATTATCATAATTTTTGTTTTATTATTCAGTCTTACAGTTTTTGTTACAATGTTATCGTGGGGACCATGGGGACCATATACAGATGAAGAGCTTCGCAACTCGGCTCGTATGTCTGATGCTTCATTATATTCTCTTTTAGAAGGGGTTGATACCAATTTGTTATTTACAAAAGAAGAATTAAACCAATCTGCTGTATTTAATACCCACAATAATGAACCGGCTTACTCTGATAATTATCTGACAAAAACATATACGTGGAGATTCAGCGGGCATACTTTTACAACAACCCTTCAAATTCCTGAAGGCCATTATGAATATTATCGCAATGAATCCCATACTCGAAACTACAATACTTATGCTTTAACATCATATGACCGACAAATTTTAAATTCGATGATTGAAGGATTTAAGCAGCAAGGGGAATTATACGGTTTTTCAAAAGATCAGAATGCAATGAATATTATTGCATTTATTCAATCATTACCGTACACAAATGACAATGTGACAACGGGCTATGACGAATATCCACGGTATCCAATTGAAACATTGATTGATGGCGGCGACTGTGAAGATACCTCTATCTTGGCGGTCGCCATTCTCTCCGAATTAGGTTACGGTACAATTTTGATTTCTCCGCCAAATCATATGGCGTTGGGTATAATGGGTAGTGAAAATATTTCCGGGACATATTATGAATATAATGGAAGCCGATATTATTATGTTGAAACAACTGATGTCGGTTGGGATGTAGGTGTCCTTCCGAGTGATTTTGTCGGCAAAAAAGTAAATCTTTATCCAATTAGCAAAAAATCTGGAATGAATATTGAATTAGAAAATAAACCGAGACTTATCGGTTCAGATCTTTTTTACACTTATTATGAAATGAGATTTTTTATTGAGAATACCGGACCTGCTGTTGCAAATAATGTAAGTGTTTTTTTGGTTGCCGAATCCGAACCTTTTAACACAAGTAGATATATCGTGTCATCAATTAGAAACGGAACTGGTGTTTCAGACAAACTTTGGAACGAAAGTAGAAACACACTTCAGGATTACAAGATGATAGAAATAGGGCAGATGTCTGTTGACTCCTCAAGCGGAAAAGTGAATCTCAGAGTTCCGCACAATGAATTTACACAATTCACAGTTTTTGTTTTCGGTCATAATTTTTTGCCAATTATAAAAAGTACAGAGATTTTTCAGGTCTCAAATACAGATTTAAATGCCACGATGAATTTAGAACGCTTAAATCGATTTGACTTAAGATATGCTTATTATAAAGTTCACTGCAATATTATAAACGATGGTGATGCACCCGCTTTAAATGTTTATATTAATATAACAGCAGAAACAGTTCCTTTCGATAATACTGTTATATGGACACCCGAGCATAATATTTATATTGGCCCAGTTTTAAAAAACAGTACAGGAGGAGCTGAAGCAATTATTAAAGTCCCAAAAGGAGAGTCTATAAAGATCACTTGCGAGGTTTATGATAGTCGTGAATCATTTGAACCCTTTGAAATTTCATCTTACACTACATCTTGACCTTAAAATTTACAATAGAGTCTGAAACTCCATTTTCTGATTACATTTATTCTATTATCTTATTATTCGTTCTATTTTTTGTTTTCAAAATAAAATAGGGTCAAGATAGAACAGATGTAAAATTTGAGTATTGAGTCAATTTCTCTGTCTTGAAATTTTTATTGAAATTTTGTTTGAGTATTTTTAACGAAGATGTCATTAAATAAAAGATTGAATTTTATTCAAAATAAAGCAGGGTGGATTTCACTTACCAGAATTGTGTAAAATGGGAGTGTTAAAAAACTCCTCTGTTCTTGTCATAACCCATTAAAATTATTAATAGACACGATTCTTTTTTAGATTTGACAGAAGTTTAGTCTGCCAAATCTTTTGTATTATTCAAGTGGAACTCTGTTTCTTTAATGGCAATAGTTGTTATTTCTGAACTCATTTTATATTTAAGGTAATGCTAATAATGCTGGAGAAATATGACAAATGAAAACCCATACAAGGAAAATTATCACAATAATTGAAGCTACTCCACCAATAATAACATTAAAATCAAGTTCCATAATTTATCGCCGACCAAACAATTTATTTTTACTACATAAAAATTTTGGGATTTAACTCTTTTTTTGGATATTTATTATTTTGGGAATATATTTCAATCAATCTGATCCCGAACTTCCAAATCCCATATTTAACCCATTACAAAACATTGGAACCATTAAAATGCAAACAATGCTATCCCGATGAAGTTTCACAGCATATAAAGGATGTTATGCCGGTCATGTTTTCAGGCTACCACCTAATCAGCAAAAATAATTGTAAACAGTTATCTCAAAAATGATAAAAGAAAAGATTTTAAAAACAGTTAAAATGCTCCGGCCGGGATTCGAACCCGGGTTACAGGAGTGAGAGTCCTGAATGATTGGCCACTACACTACCGGAGCATTTGAAAAACGATTTTATAAAACAGTTGCCGCAATCCGAGCTTTTCTCAAACCGCACAGCAAAAGAGAGATTTAAGATATAAAAAGATTGTTGTAATCTCTTTTTCATACCATTTCAAAAACGCCGCCCGCCGCAAATGAAATCCAAACAGCGGACATCATGAGAAACGCGTATTTCAAACCGGCGGCGGCTTTTCCTTTTCTTAATTTGCCGGCCATGAGGCCTGAGAAAAACGCCTGGATCAGAAGCATTCGATAAATCAGCAAAGCGGACGCGCCGGCGGTTTCTAAAACATTTGATTGAGAGGCGAGCGCGCTCATGACGCTGAATTGGCGAATCAGAAGAACGGCGATACCGACAAACAATAAAAACGACAGGAATAAAACGATCCCGTATACAGATTGCTTCGAATCTCTTTCTTTTTTCAGATTGACCGCTTCCCGAATATCAAAAACAGCGGCGTCGATTGATAAATGCATAAAACCGCCTGATTTTTCGGCGGCGGAAATCACCGACGCCGCTCTTTGAATCAGTTTTGAATCATGCCGTTTTCCGAAACGATCCAAACAAGCGTCAAAAGGAAGACCGGATTTCATTTTCAATCCAATCAATTTGATTTCAGTGTCAAAAAAAGAACCCTTGTTTTTTTTCAATCCCAAACGCATTTGATCCGAACTTTTTGAAATCTCCGTCAGCGCCTCCTGAAGCGTTAAACCGCCGGAGATCAAATCAGACAGACCGTGTAAAAAATCAGGCAGTTTCTCTTCAGCCGTTTCAATTTTCTTTTGACGCTTTTCTTCAAAATAAATAAACGGTAAAAAGAACGCGAATGCCGTCAAAAGCAAAATCGTCTCCGCGGACCGAAATGTCAAAAACAGAATCATCCGTTCGGCCGGCCCCGGATTTTGAACAACACCATGAATGAGCAGTAAAATGGCGGCAGAACAAAACAATCCGGGAATAAAGGCCGACAGAGGATTTTGTTCAAAAAAACGAAACGGATTTTTCAAAAAATCGGCGTAAGAACCGTATTTTTCCCTTCGTTTCATTTTTTTCAAAATTGAAAAATCGTCATCCGTTTTGAATTCCCGATTCATTTCGTCACCTGTTTGAAATAAAACGCGCGCTTGATAAAGTTTTTGTTTTTTCCGAAATCGGCAGCTTTATCATTTCCCTATCTGAAATTCATTTCATGGAACAGTTGCTTCAGTCGTACGACCTATCCCATCCGCATGTGACCGTTTCTATTTTGAAAACAGACGGCGGCAGAATTTATTACAAACTCTCGGAGCCCGCCGTCAGTTTGGAAAAACAGCTTCTCTTTCAAAAAATATTGGCTCTTTTGGAAGATTCTTTCAACCCTGACTTGTTTGAAAAAGAAAATGAAGATGAAGGAGCCGCTGTTCAAAAAGAGATCTCGCGCCTGCTGAAAATCTATTCCGTTCGGCTTCCCGAGGATGAACTCAATATTTTGAATTATTATATCCGGCGGGATTTCAGCGGCTTTGGAAAAATCCAGCCGTTATTAGAAGACCAAAACATTGAAGACATTTCTTGCAGCGGCGGCAATCTGCCGATATATATTTTTCACAGGCTTTACGGGTCGGTTCAAACAAACATCCTCTTATCCACCGATGAAACAAATCTGTCGGTTCGAAAAATGGCGCAGCGGTCCGGAAAGCAGATTTCTGTCGCCGAGCCGATGACGGACGCCGTTCTTCCGGACGGTTCCCGCGTTCAGCTGACGCTCGGCAGCGAAATCACGACAAAAGGCAGCACATTCACGATTCGGCGATTCAACGAAAATCCATTGACGCCCTCCGAACTCGTTCAAAAAGAAACATTTGCGGCAGAGATCATGGCTTATCTTTGGCTTTGCGTCGAGTCGGAAATGAATCTGATGTTTGCCGGCGGGACCGCAAGCGGAAAGACGACTTCCTTGAATGCTGTCTGCCGGTTTATTCCGATTGACAAAAAAGTCGTTTCCATCGAAGATACACGGGAAATCAACTTACCGCATTTGAATTGGATTTCCGGAGTTTCAAGAGAGCGGCAAAAATCTTCAAACGCCGGAAAAACAGACGGCGACATTACGCTTTACGATTTGCTCAAAGCGTCTCTTCGGCAGCGCCCCGAATATATTTTAGTCGGTGAGATCCGCGGGTCTGAAGCGTATGTTCTCTTTCAGGCCATGTCAACCGGACACACGACCGTTTCAACGATGCATGCGGAATCTGTCGACACTTTGATTCACCGTCTCGAAAACCCGCCGATGAATGTGCCGCGCGTTATGATTCAAACATTGGATGTGCTGGTCATATTAGCGCAGACAGAAGAAGAGGGTCATTTTTCCAAAAAATGTCTTTCGGTGCATGAAATTTTAGAAACCGACCCTCAAACCTCGGAAATTCTTACATTGGAGATTTTTAACAGAAATCGGCCGGCTGAAAAACTGTATTTGGAAAAATCGGCTGTTCTGGAAAAAACAAGAATTCGAAAAGGATGGACATTGGAAAAATTGAAGGAGGAATTTAGCCGCCGCGTTTCAATTCTTCAATCACAGTCAGCCGGTGAAACGAAATGAATTCGGATCAAAAGTTTTTGTTCAGCCGCGCCGCCGCTTTTTCATACCGGTTGTTCGGCAAAGCCGCTGAAAAAATAAAACTGCCGTTTTTAAGCCGGAATTTGAAGAAAAGCCGGCTGTATATTCCGGCTGTTCTTTATCAATCGTTCATTTTATCCGTTTTGTTTTTAATCGCGCTTATCGGAATTTTGATGGAAATCAGTCTCTTCTTCTTGGCTTTGTCAAATCGGGCGGCGGAAGAACAAATAAAAAAATCGGCGGTTCTGATTTGCATCGTCACCGTCCTCTTAATTATGAGTACAGGTGCGTTTCTTTTCTTTCTGCCTTATTTTAAAGCCTGTGACCTCAAAATCAAAATCGAACAGCAGCTGCCGTTTGCCGTCAATTACATGGCGGCGATGTCGATTGCCGGTGTTCCGATTGAAAATATTTTCCATTCTATGTCTCAGCGGCGAATCCGGTCCGTTTACAAAGAATTGTCCGATGAAATGAAAACAATCGCCGTCCAAGTCAATTATTTTGGAAAAGAGTATCCGTCGGCGCTTCAAAAATTATCTGAAGAAACAACGTCTCCGATGTTCGCCGTTTTTATCCTCAACTCTAAAAATACAATGATTTCGGGCGGCAGTTTTCAAAAATTTATCGTTTCTAAAAAACACGAATATCAAAGTCTCGCTGTGCAGCGGAAAGATAAATATTTTCAAACGCTTGAAATGCTTTCTGAAATCTACATCACTGTTTTTTTGGCGATGCCTCTTTTCTTTATGATATTGTTTTATACAATGACGCCGCTTTCGGGACCGCAGACCGGACAGATGACGGCGCTGGCCTATCATCTCGTTCCTTTCTTAGGCGTCATTTTTTTGCTGATTTTAGAAATCATCAATGAAAAAGAAGATGTATGACTCAAAGATTCAAAAATCAAAAAGAATAAAAAGAAAACAAGCTTTCTATAACTCAAAAAAGCGATTGAAATGAGTCCGGACAGCAAACAGATGAAGTTTTCAAATAAAACCGCGGCAGTCTCGGATCCGCCGGCCGGCGGGAAAAAAGACGTACGCCTTTACCTCTATTACGCCAATCAGTGTGATCCGCGGAAATGCAGCGGCAAGAAACTCGTCAAATTCAATTTAGCCCGCCAATATGAAAATATCGGCGAAACCCCGCGCGGCGCGATTTTAATGGACCCGACCGCTGAGCAGGCGCTCTCGCGCGCCGACAGCTTGAAAAAAGGCATTATCGTTTTGGACTGTTCCTGGGAGCATTTTGAAGAAATGTTTCCGCTGCTGGATAAATTCGATTTGCAGCGGCGGGCGCTTCCTTATCTGCTGGCGGCAAATCCTGTGAATTACGGCCGCCCGTTTCAGCTCAACTCCGCGGAAGCGTTTGCGGCCGCCCTTTACATCACGGGGCAAAAAGAGCAGGCGGAGCGCGTTCTTTCCAAATTCAACTGGGGGCACTCCTTTTTTGAATTAAATGAAGAGCCGCTTAATGATTACGCAGCCGCCAAAAACAGCGCCGAAGTCGTCGAGGCGCAAAAAATGTATGTTGATATTGATTGATTTGAAAAATCCCGTTATTCATAGATATTAAAAAACATATAGAAGTCAATAGAAACGGTTCACCGGAGACAGATGAAAATGATGAATTTTAAGACATTTAAACAAAACGTAAATTCATTATCAAACGAAACAAAACTCTCTGTTTTGAGTTTATTCCTTTCAATCTATTTATTGGGAATTATAAACATTGTCATACCGGCAGAACTTACCGTAAAACTTTTCATCATACTTTACAAAAATAACGACCGCGCCATCCGAATTATTGCAAACGGCGCATTCTTTTCGGCAGGAGCCGCCACTCTTTTATCCTTGTACGGGGCAGCAATCGCTTTTGACAAAACCGACGGCGTTTTATCGGAATCCTATTCATATCCTTTTCTTTTCTATATTTTTTCATCTCATTTTATCTGTTTTTTGTCGGCATAAATAAAATAAAAGAAGATGCCAAAGCTCAAAAAAACCGGAAAGCGGAACAAGAATCCGGAGAGCGAAGAATATGGAAAAAAGAATCAATCGGATTAACGCTTTTCTTTTTCATTTCGGCCTCACTCTCAGCAGCAGCGATTTCTTTTTTTGAAAATCCGCTGTTTCTGTCCAAATTCGCCGCATTTTTCGCACTCGGAATCGTCCTTCCTGTTTTGGTATTCTACATTATGCATGTGGTTTTGTTCCGGAAAATAATTCCAAGCGTTCAAAGCGTCATTTGGCTGCCTTATTTACTGTTTTATGCCGATATTTTTACTCTGTGGATTGCTTTTCTCCATCCGATCGGGGAATATTTTCCGAAAATTGATTTCACAGTTATTAATTCTCATGCGGACGAATTTTATGAAATCATTGTCGCCGGAGCCGTTGTTTCATTTTTATTCGCGGCAGGAATCTTTTTGTTTTCAGGAGTGTTTATGGTTCTTAAAAAACTCGGCCGTAAAAATCAAAACTATTGGAATTTTAAAAATAAGTTAAATGAACAAAGTTCTGAGATAAAAATCTGTTATTACGGATTGGCTGTCATCTTCTTTATCGCATTGACGAATCCGTTTGTTTCTATTTTCCGCCATCCGACCCTTTACAGCGGCAGAGTCAATTTCTTCATAACTCATAGTCTTGAACTGAAAACACATTTGGTATTATCCGATCTCCCGATTCCTTTAACTCTATTGCTCATCTGCTTATTTGTCAGTATTCTGTTTATCGGATCTGAAAAAATAATCAAAAAACAGAAAATTAAATTCGATTTTAATCTTTTTCCGATTTTATTTTACAGCATGATTATAGTTGTCGTTCTTTTCTTTTTGTTGATCAGCGAAGTCTTCGTGTTCGTTCCGCTGCTCAATGAGCCGCCCGAAGATTATGTCGCCCCCCCGATTCTTGCCGTTTATGCGTGTCAGGTTTTGTTTTATATAATTTATCGCTATATCGTTAAAAAAACGGTTTTCAAACCGGCAGATATTCTGCCGGCGGCTCCTTTTATGTTTTTAATGACTCTTTCATTAATCATCTCATTCCCGATAAGTTTACTGATAGGTTCATCCCTTGAATTCGCATATGAACTCAGTGAGCCTCAGTATTATGTGATTGCAAAAATCATTTCATTTATTCTTTCCATATTCATTTTTGAAATCGGTGCAAAATTTAGCCCGTGAAATCGAAAAAATGAAAGTCTTCTAAAATCAGTTCATTAGAATGCAATTTTTTATGTAACAATCGCATTCTTTTAATATCTCATTGACTTAAATTACATGTTGGTGCAATTCTATGAAACCGTCCTCATTAACTTTTGTAAAAACTTATTCCGGAGAAAACATTGATTCATTATACAAACGAATCACGGAAGACATTGTTCTTGACGGAAAAGACATCACGTTCGGACACGCCGGCGAACCGAAGAAAGCGCGTGAGATTTATGCCGTCATTCAGCTTTACGGCAAAGCGATCGATGATGTTTTGGCCGGAATCACGCCCGAGAATTTCAGATGGGCCGGCGATAAAATTACAGATTATCAGGACAGTTTTCTCGTGCCGCTCTGCGATGTCGGAAACCGCCAAGGGGACGACACGGATTTTGAATACACCTACATTGAGCTGATGCGCAAATTCCAAACGATCGAAGGTGAAATCGATCAGATGGAAGTCTCCAAGGAAAAACTGGCGGAAAATTTGAAAACCGGGATTCAGTCCAATCAGAATGTCGGCACGATTTATCATCCGATGTATTGGAACTCGCATAATCCGCCGTGTTTTAACTGGTATCAGGTGCGTCTGCTGGAGGACAATCAAGTCTCTCTTCGCCTTCTGTTCCGCTCCAACGATTACGGCGACGCTGTTTGGGCCAATCTCTGCGGCATTGCCAAAGCGTTCAATGAATTGGTGATTAAACCGGCCGGCTGTGGATTGGCTGAAATCATATTAACCTCGACTTCCGCTCACATTTATGCCAATGAAGCCGATTTGGCGAAGAAAGTTTCCGGCTTTGACTGGGACCGCGAACAAAATGACAAGAAGTCGCCGATTTTAAGACTTCTCGGGCACAAATAAAATAATTCTTGTTCATTCAACCATTAACTCTTTACATTTTATTGCGATTGATTAAATCGAGGAACTGCAAAATGTCTGAAAAATACGGTAAAGTTTATCTGGCAGGATCCGGCCCTGGAGATCCGGATTTGCTGACGGTCAAAGCCCGCCGCTTAATTGATGAAGTTGATGTCGTTATTTATGACCAGCTTCCGGGCAAAACGATTTTAAGTCTCATTCCTGAAAAAACAGAGAAAATCGATGCCGGCAAATATGCCGGAAATCACACGCTGACGCAGGACAAAATCAATGAAGTGATCATCGAAAAAGCCAAAGAAGGCAAAACCGTCCTCCGTCTCAAAGGCGGCGACCCGTATGTTTTCGGGCGCGGCGGCGAAGAAGCGGAAGAGCTTGTGAAAGCAGGCATCGCGTTTGAAGTTGTTCCCGGAATCACATCGGCCGTTGCCGCGCCGGCTTACGCGGGCATTCCGATTACGCACCGCGACAGCAATTCCATGGTGACATTCATCACCGGTCATGAAGACCCGACCAAAGAAGAAACGGGACTGGACTGGGAACTTTTGGCGAAATTCGACGGCACGCTCGTTATTTTCATGGGCGTTAAAATGCTTGAGCGCAATTGCGGCGAACTTTTAAAATACGGCATGGACCCGAGCACGCCTGTCGCGCTCATTGAAAAAGGCACGCGTCCGGATCAGCGCGTCACCGTCGGGAAATTGGAAAATATCGCCGCTTTGGCCGAAGAAAGAAACGTCAAGGCGCCGGCGATCACGGTTATCGGAAACGTCGTTGATCTGCATACTGTTCTCGGTGAGCAGCATTCGGATTACTGATTCAAAAATAAAAACAGGAAATAAAAGGAGAGATGTGATGAGAAAAAGACCTGTTCTCGCGATTATGCGTCCCGAAACATACACGGATGATTCCGAAAAAATTGCGGAAGACGCAGGATTTCAGCCGCTGACCGTTCCCGTCGTGACCCTCAAGGGCATGAAAGACCAAGAGTTTGACGGCTTTGTCAAGCGCGTTCTCTCCCGCAAGACGGACATCGTGATATTTACAAGCGCGAACGGCATCGATCATACTTTAAAGAATCTGGACGGCGTTTCCGAAAAAGATTTTTTGGATGCTTTGCAAAAAATCAAAATCGTTGCCATCGGGCCGACCACGCGTAAAAAATTGGAAGACTGCGGCTTGACAGGTTCTTTAATGCCCGGCGAATACAGTTCGGAAGGATTGGTGAATGAGCTGGGAAAAGAAGCCGGCGGAAAAAACATTGACATCCCGAGAAGTTTTTACGGCTCAGCCGTCTTGGTTAAAGGGTTAGAGGATGCCGGCGCAATCGTCCGCCAAACGCACGTTTACACGCTGGAAATCCCGGAAGGCCCGCTTCAGGAAGAATTGATTGAAAAAACATTGAACGGCGAAATCGACGCTTTTGCGTTTACCAGTACGATGATGGTCAAAAATTTCATGGCGCTTGCCGATAAAACGGGAGATCGGAGTGAAGTGATCAAGCAGTTAAATAACTCTGTCGTCGGCGCAATCGGTTACCCGACAGCGGACACCGTTGAAAGTTTCTGCGTGACGGTGGATGCCGTTCCCGAAGAATTTACTTTTAAAGCACTGGTCGAAGCGATTAAGGAAAAGATGAAATGACAAATGAAAAAATGAGATGAAATTTGTCGAAAAGTTATTATATTGAAGCGTCAGAATTCACTATTGCAGACAAAGAGGTGACATAAATGGCTGAAGTTAAATATACAGAAAAATCCAAAATGATTGACTCTGTTATGAAAGATTTCAAAATTGTCCCTTATTCCGAAGTTTCTAAAACACTGAATGAAGCGACACGAAAAACATTTCCGGATCAAAAACTCTAATTTCTAAAGATTTATCATGCAAAGAAACTGAACGTCTTCAAAATTCATGGTAAATTATTTAACCGTTTATTATTTCATTAGATTGAGTTTATTAGGAGAGGAACAAAAAATGGTCATCGGAGTTACAATGTTAAACGTATTGCCCGGTTCTGAAAAGAACGCTTACAATGATTTAAAGTCTTTCGCCGGCGTAAAGGATGTCTATCACGTTTTCGGCGAATTCGACTTTGTCGTCATCGCAGAACTCGAAACACTGCGTGAACTCAACGATATCGTTGACAAAATCCGCGAAAGTCCGAATGTGACGGCAACACAGACGATTGTCGGCGCCGAACTCTGAGCAGTGGCGGCGCAAAAATCACGAAGTGATTTCTTTTCTTTTTTTTACAGCCTGTGTTCTACAGTTTTTGAAATTTTGTGAGCGAAGCGAACAAAATTTGTTGCCAAAATCCGTGAAAGCCCGAACGTGACGGCAACACAGCCGATTGTCGGTGCCGAACTCTGAGCGGCGGCGCAAAAATCACGAAGTGATTTCTTTTCTTTTTCTTTTTTTTACAGCCGGTGTTCTATTATTCTTGAAATTTTGTGAGCGAAGCGAACAAAATTTATTATAATATTCAAAAAATAAACCGGATTTTTATTCCGTTCCGATGATTTTATGTCTTTGATTTCCTCATTTTCGATATCTATTTTCTTATTTCGTGAAAGACTATAAAAATGATTAAAACGTACGGTATAAAACTCAAGCGTACAGAGGATAGAATGGATAAGAAAAAAATTGTTATACCCGGAGAATTGCTTTCCGATGACCCAGCAATGTCCGGTCCCGGAACATATATTTCCGGCGGAAAAGTCTTCGCCTCCGTGTGCGGGCTTTTAACTTTGAAAGGAAAACTGTCGGTTCACCCGCTTTCCGGCCCCTATATGCCGAAGAGAAATGATCTTGTCATCGGCTATGTGACGGTGGTTACCTCATCCAATTGGATTTTTGATATTAACTGCCCGTACGAAGGGCTTTTGCATGTCACGGAATATCCGCTGCGTGTTCCTTCCGAAGAAATGACGCAGCATTTCAACATAGGCGACACGGTTTTATTGAAAGTGACGGATGTCAACGCGGAAATGAAGATTGAGCTGACTTATAAAGATCCGGTTTGCAAAAAGCTGATGAAAGGACGGCTTTTTGAAGTTCCGTTTTCGAAAGTCTCTCGTATAATCGGCCGCGCGGGCGGCATGATTTCCATGCTCAAAGACAAAACGAACTGCGATATTTTTGTCGGCGGCAACGGGCGCGTTTGGATGAACGGCGGTTCTCTTGACATGGATATTTTAATGCGCGCGCTGAATAAAATCAAAGCTGATGCTCGTCTTCCCGGACTTACGGATTTGACGGCCGCTTTCATTGACGAGCAATATGAAAACGCCGGCATGAAATCAAATGGCGCCGCCGAGACGAAAATCGCTGCCCGCCATAAGAGAAATAATTTAGTTAAGCCGGAAACACAAACTATTGACCCTTCCGACTTATCTCTCAAAGAGCCGCCGAGGAAAGAAAAAAGACTCAAAAAGGCGAGAGGGAAAGATTCCGATGAAAACACGGCGGCGGCTTCTGTTCAAAATGAGCCGGCACTGTCTGCCGAGCCCGCCGTTAAAAAAATACCTGCGGGAAAAGCGCGCCTGACGCGGCCGGCCATGCTCAGTCAAGCCGGATGTTCCTGTTTTAAGAATGTCTTCTTTACGCATCCGCCCGTTCTCCAAAGCGGCGAACCGGATAGAAAATCGTGAACGGAAAAACCTTTAAATTTAACATTTATTCTGGAGAAATTGAAATGAGTTCAAACCAAACCGATGTGGTTTTTTTTGATGAAAACGGTCTTCGAACAGACCAAAGAAAACCTGATGAAATCCGCCCGATGAAAATTAAAATCGGCGTCCTGTCGCGCGCAAACGGCTCCTGCTATTTGGAATGGGGCGCGAATAAAGTGATTGCCGCCGTTTACGGCCCCCGTGAAGCGCATCCGCGCCGTATGCAGCTCGCCGGCAAAGCGGTCATCCGCTACAGATACAACATGCAGTCTTTTTCTGTGGAAGACCGAGCCCGTCCGGGACCGAGCCGCCGCAGCAGTGAAATCTCAAAGGTCAGCCGCGAAGCATTCGAACCAGTTCTTTTCGCTGAAGATTATCCGAAGGCGGCCATTGATATTTTTGTTGAAGTGCTTCAAGCCGACGCCGGCACAAGAACGGCTGCGATCAACGCCGCGTCACTGGCGCTCGTTGACGCGGGCATTCCGATGCGCGGTCTGATTTCCGCCTGCGCCGCCGGAAAAGTCGGCGGTAAAATTGTTTTGGACTTGAACAAGCCTGAAGACAATTACGGTGAAGCCGATTTGCCGATTGCCATGACTGAAGACGGCAAAATTACATTGATTCAAATGGACGGGCATTTGACGCCGTCCGAATTCGAAGAAGCCATGGAGCTTGTCCAAAAAGGCTGCCGCCAAGTTCTTGAAATCCAAAAGGCGGCAATTCTGGAAAAATTCGCGGCCGTTATGGACAGCGATGAAGAAGAAGCGGATAAAGAAGAGACGGAAAAAACCGCCGAATTTGAGCCGGAAACTGAAGAATTCGATTCAGACGAAACAGACGAAGACGACATTAACGCATTCGTTGCCGAAATCTCCGAACGTCTCGCAAAAGATGTTTCCGCCGTCATCCGCAATTATGAATCGGAACAGATCGGCATGGATATTGATTTAGCGGACGGTCTGTTTGAGGATGACGAGATGGACGCCGAGGATTTAAACGAAATCAAAAATTTCATTTCCGATGCGGACGATGAAGAAGACGATGAAAAAATCGAAATTTTTGTCATTGACGCGGACGAACTCGATGTCTCGGAAGAAGATGAAGAAGAATCGGATGAAGAGGACGACGAAGAATCAGAAGATGAAGAAACGGAAGAAGAATCAGAAGAAGCAGACATTGATGATTCGGAATCGGATGAAGAAGACGATGATTTTGAAGATGAAGAGGAGGAATAATTATGGCCAACGAAATACTTTCCGCTTTAAAGAAAGATTATATTCACAGTTTAATCGTTGAAGGAAAACGCGCTGACGGCCGCGGTTTTAAAGAAATGCGCGATATTTCCGTCAAAACGAATGTCATCGCTAAGGCCGAAGGGTCCGCTTACGTCAAATACGGCGAAACGAAAATTGTGGTCGGCATTAAACTCCAGAAGGGAACGCCTTTTCCGGATTCGCCCGGCGACGGCATTATTATGACCGGAATGGAGCTCAATCCGCTGGCGTCTCCGGACTTTGAGGCCGGACCGCCGAGAGAAGAAGCCATTGAAATGTCCAGAATCGTTGACCGCGGAATTCGAGAGTCTCATGCCATTGACTTGAAAAAGCTCTGCATCAAAGAAGGCGAACTCGTTTGGATGATTTTTGTGGACATCAGCGTGATCAACGATGCCGGAAATATTGTCGACGCGTCTTGTTTGGCGTCAATCGCCGCTTTGATGACGACGACTGTTCCGGAAGATGCCGCAAACGGCTTTGAATCTATCCCGCTGCCGATACAAAACATTCCGGTCGGCGTCACCGTTGTCAATATTGACAACACGCTTATCTTGGATCCGGGATTGGACGAAGAAAGTGTCTGCGACACAAAACTGACCGTCATTACAGAAAATGAAGGAGCCCTTTCCGGCATGCAAAAAAACGGCGCGGAACCTTTGCTTCCTGAAACAGTCATAGAAATGGTGAATCTCGCCAGGGAGAAGGGAGCCGAATTAAGGGAAAGATATTTATCCAATCTTTCTATAAGAGGTTGAATCTTGTTTTAACACATTCAACCTTTTTGATTCAAACAGCGTGATACAATCGTTTTTTGAGTCATTCAAGTTAAATTTTCAAAATGACATGCGCTCGGCGCTTTTAATTTAGGTGAAACATTATGGTTAGAAAAAACAACTCACGCAAAGGTAAAGTTTCCAGATCTGCCGGCAGATTCGGCGTCAGATACGGCAGAAAAGACAGAAAGCTTGTCGCGGACCTTGAAGGACGTACAAGAGGCCCGCACACCTGTGCAAAATGCGACCTTCCGACCGTCAGAAGAATCGGCACAGGCATTTGGGAATGCACGAAATGCGGCTTCAAGTTTGCAGGCGGCACATTCATTCCGCAGACCTCTGTCGGCAAAACTTTCCAGAACACAATGAAGAACGCTCTCTCCGACAGTTCCATGAAATACCACTATGATTTCTTGGATGAAGAAGACGAAGAATAAGGAAACAGAGGTTGAAAAACCATTTTTCTGTTTCTTTTTTTATTTTTAATATTATCCGTTCATTTTATTATGCTGAATTATCCGAAAAAAATGCTAATCCGGGATGCTGAAATCCGGGATGAGAATTCGATTTTTCAGAAACGAATTAAAAAGGTGACTTTATTTGTCTTATTACTGTTCCCATTGTAAAAGAGAAATCGACATCGACTATGAGAATGCAGGTGTCCACTGCCTCTATTGCGGCCACAGAATTCTTGTTAAAAAGCGTCCGGCGACCATTAAAAGAATTAAGGCCGAGTAACAATGATGCTTCTGACATCTTCCCGCAAACCCTCTTCCAAAACAAAAATCTTATGCAAAAAGCTGGCACTTTTTTGTGACGCGGCTTATATGACGCGCGGCAAAATGCCGCTGTCTGAAGTTTTAGAACAGGGGAGCGGAGCTGTCTTATGTATTGTCGGGGAATTTCACGGAAATCCCGGCAGTTTATCATTTTACGATCCGAAAGGGCGCTTGTTTTTATCTCTTCGCTTTTCGGAAACATCTTTTGATCCTGTGCCGCAAGCTGAACTTCGCTACGGTGATCGCTTTTTTTACGGTTCCGAGTCTTCTTCCCTTTTTAAGCTGATGACGTCTTTTATGACCGAAGGCAAAGGACAGCTCCTGCCGCCCGAATCTGTAAACGAATTGTTCAAACACAATAAGAAAGACCCGCCAAATGATGCCGGAGCTGTCCGCGCCGTTTCATGGCAGACATCCGGAAGCCAAAAACAGAAGTCTGACGACGCTTATGTCCGCCGCCTGTATATTTTGGACGATCGGTTGGATTTTTATTCCAATGACCGATTATTTTTGAGATTATATATCAAAGGACTGAAATCTGATTTCAATTCCTAAAAAAATGATTTTTCCATTCCTTAAAAGTAATTTTTCAATTCCTAATAAAGTGGTTTTATGAAAGCTCAAGCCCGTTTTTCGATCATGTCAGAAACGCCGGAGCTGCTTTTTGATATTTATCAAAGCCTCCTCCCGGAGACGCGCGAATCCATTTCAGACCGCTCCGTGATTTCACTCTCTTTAGAAAAAGAGGGGCTTGTTCTTGAAATTCAAAGCAATGACATCATTTCATTGCGCTCCGCGCTGAACACGTGGCTTCGTTTGATTCAAACGGCGCATGATGTCGCTTCCGCTTCATATTAAAAGCGAATACCGCGCCTTGTTCCTTATTGCCGCGGTGTCCGTTTTTTTGAATTCGAATGAGGCTTACGGAAAATCGTCATTCATAACAGACAAGAATTTTAATAAAATAACCGCCTCTTATTTTTATAATTCATTTGTGAAGGCGTTATATTGCGTTTAAAACTCATTCTTTTTATTTGCATTATATTTTTAGGAACGCTTGGGTGCGCTCATGGTTCTTTTGATATGCGGGAGCCGGCGGATTTGCCGCTTTCAGAAGAGGAAATCAAGCAATTGATTAACGATACGGCCGTTCCGACAGATTCTGTTCTCTTTGAAAGTTCGCAAAAAGAGGATAATTTTATTGCAATATATGGAAAAGTTCCCGATAAAGAGGGAATTGAAAGCTATGATTGGTGGTTAAAGCTTCAGAATATCTGTTACCGTTTAAAGGCGGATCCGGCTTTTGAGGCGTATTTTGAAAATAATACGATTACAGGATACAGTGCTTCCGCAAAAGGATATATCCTTATTTTTATCAATCCTGAAATAAAGTCTCAGAAATCAGCCGATAATATTTCAGCCGGCGACATACAAGAGATACAGCAAATAATCCAAAACCATGCCGAGTCGGAAGGAATTGACGATGTTCCGGTTCTGTATTCTTACTCCAAAAACGAAGCGGAAGGTCTTGATCTTTACATTGACCCGCCTTCAGAAAACAGCCGGCGGTTTGGAGAGTGTTTTAAACGTTTCCTCTCAAGGATTTTATCCGTTTTGAGCGATTAATCTGCTGCCTTTCATTTTTAAGAGATTTCTATTCGCGGCGCATTTTTAAAAAAGGACCGCGTTTTTATAAAGGCGCCGCGTTTTTTTAAAAATTAATCCGTTGGCGGATGTTTCTTTTTCCGCTCAACGATTTCTGCGGCGATTGCGCGGCTGCTGTGAAAATCACCGCCGAACGGCGGCAGCCGAATCACTTCGGGGAAAAAGCCGCGCTTGTTTAAAGCTTCTTCCAATTCCTTTTCTTGAAATTTCTGGTCAAAGCCGAGGGCGATGATGTCGGGCCGAATTTCCGCAATCGGCTCAAAATAATCCGTTAAACTTCCGAGAAGCGCGAAGTCGACAGGCTTCAGCGCGGCAACCATTTCCAAACGCTGTTTTTCCGGAATAATCGGTGTCGGTTTATGATTGACATTCACGTCGCGGCTGATGATAACATACAGTTCGCCGCCGAGTATTTTCGCCTGTTCTAAAAAATACAGATGTCCCGGATGCAAAAGATCAAAAGTTCCTGTTGCCAAAACGCGTGTCAGAGCCGTCACCTTGAAAGATTAATATTTGGTATGAGAGTCGATATCATCCGAAGGTTCCAATGGGAGAAAAAGAGGATTGTCGGCGGTCAAAAACGTTGCTGTCAGAATGACTTTATCCTCTGCCGATCCCGTCAGTTTCAAAGTGCCTAAGTAACGGTAATGAATCATTTTAGCGATGTAGAACGCCATACCTGTTATGTCGCTGATGGCAGAGTCTGCTTCATCGTTCAAAATGGCTTCAAGCATGTTTAAAGGGTATGAAAAGTTTGAAAGTTCTATTTTCAAATTGCATTTATTAAATCTGTCTTCTTGAAATTCGGAGATTGTAAGCAAGACTTTATGTATGCTGCCATTTTCCGGAGCTGTTTGAAACATTAAATCAAACAGATTCAAAAAAGCGTAATCGGCAAATACACTAATATCATCGCCGTTGATTTTGATTTCGATATTCGGATATTTTGAAATCGTTTGGCTGACAAGAGAATAAATCGAATAAAATCCGACATGTCCGCCGTTGTAAATAAAAGGTTCAAGCGTTCCGATGGCCTCGATATATTCCAAACTGCTCAAAGAAAATTTTTTAACCATTGAAAGGTATTTTTCTTCTTTATCTGTCTGATAAAGATCAAGAGCTGTAAAAGTTCCGCTTTGATAATTTTTTAAATCGTGTTTGACTAAATCATAGAAATAACGGCCAAGTTCAAGATATCTTTGGATATACATATCCATAATTGTCGCTTTCAGGCACGGGGGCATTACATCAGAATTTATATCATCTTTCACAAATAATCACAACACAGACAATAGACATTATGGATATAATATACATTTTATTTAATTTGAGCGGTCAACTCCCCACATCATTTTATTTTCACACAACTTTCCCATAACTTTCCCACAACTTTCCCATAACTGTTTAAAATAAATCCGTTCATGCAATGTCCGGTGTATTACTTACAGTTATATTTGTGTGAAAAATTTATATACCTTTATATGTTTTATTTTACTGCTTAACGGATTCAAATGAAACAAAAAACACTTAATTTGAATACGGCGGCAGAATTTGACGGCGAAGCCCGCCCTAATAAATATCGTAACCAAAAAGGAGACGAAGAAAATGACGAAAACGATTGCTGAAATCAATGAAAAAATCGCGTCAGGCAATGTCTGTGTCGTGACGGCTGAAGAAATGTCTGACATCGTTGATGATATCGGTGCTGAAAAAGCGGCTGAAGAAGTCGACGTGGTGACCACGGGGACTTTTGGCGCGATGTGTTCTTCAGGCGTTTTCTTCAATTTCGGCCACTCTGAAATTCCGATTAAAATTACCAAAATGTTCATGAATGACGTTGAAGCGTACAGCGGCCTTGCCGCCGTCGATTCTTATTTGGGCGCAACGCAGATCTCTGAAAAGCGCGGTATGAAATACGGCGGCGCGCATGTCATAGAAGACCTGATTTGCGGCAAAGAAATTGAAATCGTCGCGCATTCTTACGGAACGGACTGTTATCCGAAAAAAGAACTGACAACGACAATTAAGCTGGAAGATCTGAATCAAGCCATCATGGTCAATCCGAGAAACGCGTATCAGCGATATGACGCCGCGACAAACGGTTCAAAACGGATCATTCACACATATATGGGTGAACTGCTTCCGGATTATAAAAATGTGACTTATTCCGGCGCCGGCATTTTATCGCCGCTTTCCAATGATCCGAATTACAGAACAATCGGCGCGGGCACAAAAATATTCATGGGCGGCGCCGAAGGAACAATTGTCGGCGAAGGAACGCAATGTTCAACGGCATCCGGTTACGCCACTCTCATGACATCGGCAAATCTCAAAGAGATGACAAAGGAATACGTCAATGCTGCCTGTTTTGAAGGATACGGAACATCCCTGTTCCTCGGCATCGGCGTTCCTATACCGATTCTGGATGCGGAGATGGCACAAGCGACAGCTGTTCGGGACAAAGATATTAAAGTCGCCGTTAAAGATTACAGTATCGGCAAACGCGACCGGCCGGCGGTCAGAACAGCCGACTACGAGGAGCTCCGGTCAGGCAGCATCCTTCTCAACGGAAAAGACGTCACAACATCTTGTCTGTCCAGTTTTAAGAAATCGCGCGAGGTGGCGGAAGAATTAAAGCGCCGCATTGCGGCGGGCACTTTCAGTCTCGGCGCGAACACGACGGCGCTGCCGCCGAATCAATCCGCCAAACCCATGAAAGAAACAAACAAAGCACCCGCCGTCCGCAGCATCATGAGTAAAAAAATAATAACGGTCAATGAAACGGCCGGTATCATCGAAGCGGCGCGATTAATGAAACAGAATGAACGCAATCATGTTTCCGTCGTCTCTTTGGGCAAACTTGTCGGCATCATTACATCATGGGATATTTCAAAAGCGGTCGCTGACGGACATACGGATACGGTCGGCGCCTGCATGACTAAAAATGTGATCACTTGTTCGCCCGACGAAACCGTCGACGTGGCTGCCAAGAGGCTGGCGGAATTCAAAATTTCAGCCATTCCGGTTATCGACGGCAATCAAAATGTGATCGGCATGCTGACAAGTGAACATATCAGCAAACTTTTCACAAGGGGGAAGTATGAATGAAACTTAAAATCAGTTTTCCGGAAGAGCGCGTTAAATCACCGATATTGTCCGAGGTGATCCTCAAAACCGGCATTCTCGTCAGTATCGTTTCGTCCCGCGTCGATTCAAAAGGCGGCGAAATCATTATTGAGGTCATCGATAAAAGTTATGAAACGATCAAAGAGGAATTTGAAACACGCGGCGCGGCTGTCACGTTTCTGGATACGCTCATCTGCAGAAACAAAGAAGAGTGCATCGAATGCGGCGCCTGTATTTCCGTCTGCCCGTCTAAAGTTTTCGGATACGCTCAAGATTGGAGTTTGACGATGGACACTCAAAAATGCATCCGATGCGGTCTTTGCGTTGACATGTGCCCGCATCAGGCGTTATCGATTGAAGGAACCGAATGCGAATAAGCCGCAGCCGGCTGCCGAAATGATTTCGGTGACCGTCATTTATCCGCTTATTTATCTGCTCATTTAACCTTTTCGATTTTGAAGATTTCATAAGTTATATCTTTTCGGCATGCATCGCTTGGCCTCGAGGAATATAATCAATGAAAATCGAAAACAAAATCGTAATTATTTTATTTATAATGGCTTTTTCGACGCTCTTTTTATTGTACGCCGTTTTTTCGGCGGATTCGGTTTCTCGGACAGCGTCCGGTGAAAACGCGGTCATACCGACAGTAAACGATGTCGGAAACACGGTTTATACAGAAGGGGTCGTGATGAGCAAAAAAATGACGTTTAAAGGCGAACATTTAATTGTCCAAATCGAATGCGAAGATCATACGGTTCTTCCGGTTTTCATACCCAAATCCGCCGGCGCATCCGATATTTTTTCAAAAACGGCCATAAACCGCCGAATCGGCGTCAAGGGATCTGTTGAAGACTTTAACGGAACGCTTGAAATCGTTTTAAAACATGAGGCCGATTTTCATATACTCAATTGAGTGAAATCATCGGCAAATGTATATATTTCATTAACGAAAATAACTTGACGGTAATCAAAATCTTACCAAAAAAGATTCATTTCGATTCAACTTGAAGTGAATCTTGGAATTCACATTGCCGTCTGCGGCTGCGCTGCAGACTTCCGCGATTGATTTTTTTGGCGTACGGGGAAATTGCGCCGAACCTAAGCAATCCGATTAAACTTGATAAGAAATGATGAACTATGTTCACGGCAGAAAATACGGAAGGGTTCAGTCAAAAAGTTCTTGACCAAATGAACACTGAAGTGAAAGAAACAATGAAAAAATACGATCCGAAATCAAAAGAGTATAAAAAAAAGCTGGCGGAAGTGGAAGACGAAGTTTTCGATAACTATTGCTGCAATTCCTTTTCACCGTCTATGAAATTCTGATTTTCGCATGTTAAACGATTTGAAAATTCAATCGGCAAAGGAGAAATCCTTTGTTCTTTTTTATTTTTTGTCAGATGTTACGAATTTATTTGCCGCGGATTTATTCTTTCCAAATTCTGAAAAACTGTATAAACGCGGTCTTTTGTCCGCTGAAAAGTTTATTCAAAAACAAATTAAGGATGCTTATTTTATTTTTTACGCTGACATTAATTATTTATACGACCACCTTACTATCTTTAAATTTAAGTCAATAAGAGTGCTTTTTCGGCGGGATTGACACTTATCGTCTTTCTTTTTTCGGAAAAAGCGCATGTGAAGCGTGCTCCGTAATCGGGGCAATGATTCAGTTCAATTGATGATTCATTCTGTTTGAATCAAATCCGAATCAATCAATAAGGCAGGAATTCAAAATATGAAATACATTGTCGTAACAGGCGGCGTGATCAGCGGTCTCGGTAAAGGGATTACAACAGCCTCCATCGGAAGAAACCTGAAAAACAGAGGTTACAAAGTCACGGCTGTCAAAATCGACCCTTACTTAAATGTCAATGCAGGTATCATGACGCCGCTTCAGCACGGTGAAATATGCATATTAAATGACGGCGGCGAAGTCGATTTGGACCTCGGCAATTATGAACGTTTCTTAGATATTGATTTAACGTCTGATCATGATATTACGACCGGAAACGTTTATTCGACCGTTCTTGACCGTGAGCGCCGCGGCGAATTCCTCGGCAAAACAGTTCAAATCATTCCTCATATCACAAATGAAATCAAAAACAAGCTTCGGACAGCGGCGAAAAGAAGCGGCGCGGATGTCTGTATTATTGAAATCGGCGGCACTGTCGGCGACTATGAAAGCATGTTTTATATGGAAGCCATCCGCCAGATGAAAAATGAAGAGCCGGCCGGAAATATGAAATTTGTCCACGTCACGCTTTTCTTTGACGACACCCAGGGCGAGCAGAAAACAAAGCCAACGCAGCATTCCGTCAAAGAGATGCGAACGCTGGGCTTGTCGCCTGACTACATTATCGGGCGGTCGACGCTTCCGCTGAAAAAGGAAACGACAGAAAAGACGGCTCTTTTTTGTGACGTTCCTGAAGACTGCGTTA
>JAITUZ010000037.1 GCA_031286065.1 Candidatus Methanimicrococcus odontotermitis
CTGTGCTGGCGCCGCCACCGCCGGCAAAATTGTCGACAATAAGACCGTCTGCGTATGATTCAATCTTCGGCTGCATTGATTTCGATTGCATTCAATATCACCTTTTCAATCCTCTCGATTTTCTAACGGCTCGCCGCAATACGGGCAGAATTTAATATCATATTCAAACAAAAGCTCAGAATTCATTTCTGCTTTGCACTTGTTGCATTTTCCGAATTCTTCATCATCTTCCAACATTCAGATTCCTCATTTTTTGCTGAAATTAATCTTTCCTGTATGCCGCTGTCAACAACTCTGCATTTTTCAAAATCTCGCTTTTGTAAGCTTCAATTCTCTCTGCCGCGGTTTCAACGATCTCTTCAAAGGGAACGACCAGCTTGTAATATTTAATTGGCCGTCCTTTTCCTTTCTTCTTCGATTCCTGCTTTGCTCCAATATAGCCCAATTTCACAAATTTATTGACAGCGAGGTTTACTTCCGGCTGTCTCAAACACAATTTTTGTTCAATTTCAATCGATGATGCTTCTGACCCGTTGCTCAAGTAAACTAAAACCTTTATTTCAGACGGCCGAAAACCGTAAATTTTCATCATTTCAATTGTTTCTGTTTCACATTCTTTTGTATGCTTCATTTCAATCAACTCCGCCGATAAGACTCAACTTTTCAAACGCTTCTTGCGACATGTTTTGTAAAATTTCAGTTCGAATAATATAATCTGTTAATTCGGCTCCGATATCGAGTCTGTTCGAAATGACCCCTCTTAATCCGACAAGTGACAACTCTCCGGATTCGTACCGTTTGGAAAGTCCAAGCGCTTTGTTCAAATCAATCGAATAAAAACCGTCAGAATCGGCTTTCTTGCCCCAAAATTCAAGGCCTTGAAGAATTTGGATTCCTTTTTCTTTCAACAGCTTTTCAGCCCGTTTACTGAGTGTTTCTCTGTTGCTGAATGCCAAATGAATGAATTTCGTCTCCGGATTCTTTGCGAGAATTGCACGAACATCCTTTACTGCGGGCCTGAAACTCAAATGAAAAGAAAAGACATCAGATACAATCTCATCTGACTCTTTGTATTTCAAAAAATCATGTAACTGTCCCCTGGAGCTTACTGCCATGATTCTCATTTTCAAGCCCCCTGTTCAATCGGTTCCAATTTGTTAATTGAGTTGTTTGTCATTGTTTTGCCTCACATAGGTTAACTAAAGTAAAATATTCGACATATAAATAATATAAATAATCACCTATTTTTGCGATAAAATTTCAAGGAACAAAAGAGCAGATGTCAATGGCACAATCCTTGCAAACGACTGGAATCAATTTTTCAGGATTGCAATTGCGCCCTTTTAATATCACTTGAGACCCGCAAATCGGTGTTTTCGGGTTTTTTTTTTGATATGCGTGGATTTTGCCGTCAGAACCGTAAATCCATTTAATTTCGGTCCCCTTTAAATTCAAGAAACGTGCAAGTTCCATTTTTGTGATGACATGTTCATAATTTTCATCGTCACATTTTCGACAAATTAGAATTCGTTTGCGCAGCGGTGTATCAATGGCAATAGAATCTTCAGAGAGGGGAAGAGCAATATTGCAACCGAAACACGTCTCTTGTTTTTCCGGTGCTTGCTTTATTTTTGATTTAGTTCCGGAAAATTGACGACCACTTGTTTTTTGTTTGTTGCGGATATTCCTCAGTTGATCCATTATCCTTTCTGTTGTCATTTTTCCACCTCGTGTAAAATTTCACTCATTTTAATAAAATAAATGGTTTTCTAAACATCTTATAAAAAATGTCAAGAACTTCTTATATTATAAATATAATTGATTTTTTTAAACGAACGGAATTTATGATTTGTCGCTGTTGGTTTCTTTGTATCGGATCAGGCTGCTGCCAAAGTCTGTTATTTTCACTCTTCGTTTGCTTATTTTTTCCAAACATCCTGTTTTTTCAAATCTAATGATTGAGTCATAAATAAATTTGAACCAACAAGCATCTTTGCGCCCGAGTTCGAAATCCGATATAGTCAAATCCGGTTCTTTGCCATTGACGGTGTTCAAATAAAGCCCCTAATGGACGCTTCGGCGGTCCACACTCCCGCAATGAGATTCGATGTATTTCAAAAAGCTGATTTCCTTTGATGAAAACCAGTTTGAAATTATCCCCGGATCATCCAAGTCAAGGGTCGAATTTGAAATCAATTTGTCACCTGTTTCAGCGTCAATTAAATAGAAAGACTGCGGCGGATGTTTAAAACCCAATTCAAAAATGGAAACGGGGCGTTTAAAAAACACAGGATAACGAATGAGAATCCCTTTCATGCTGTCGGAGTCGCCGGCATATTTTTTGTAATCGGAATAGTCGATTCCTGTAAACATTCCTGCCATTTTGTAGACTTCTGTGGGTGTTCCAAAAAGAATGTCAGCGATTTCAAAATATCCGACGATCGCAGATTTTGGGCGCGTCTCATAAATGAAAACACGTTTAACTTCGTTTCTTTCATTCCACAATCTTTTTCGAAATTCAACCTTTTTCATTCCGAATTTTATGCGATTCACGTAAACAGGCCAGATGGGAAGAATGATTGACATATCTTTTTTTGCTTTTTTCATTATATGTTTCCCCCTCTTATCCGTAAATCAGTTTTACATGATTCATGTCAGGTTTTAAAATCTCTCCTTTCTGATTCATTTTTTCGAGATAAACATCAACATCGGCCTGGAACAGCTTCAGTTTTTCTTCACATTCGCGATAAACGTCAGATAGCGGCGCTCTCGCGTTAATATTCCGAATCGCAATGCTTTGAATGATTTCTTTTATTGTTTTGATTTTGTCACGCTGAGATTTGGGGATTCCTGCTTCAATAATATCAGCATCAAACATACCCGTTTGAGGATCAATTCCGACATTTTTCAAACATTCCATTGTGATGTCAGTCGCCCGGCGCGCATCGTCAATTGTGATTGAATTGCTTAGACGGGCACGAGCGCTGGCTTCGGCCAGCCGGACAAGTGCTTCCATCTGACGCGCTGTGACAGGAACGGGGGAGTTTTTAACCTCGCCTTGTTTCCTTAAACTCAAATAAAATCCGGTCAGGTGATTTTGTGCTCTTTCTTCCATCATGATCGGAAATATGTTTTTTCGAGAATATGCGATGTATTTCCTCAGAAGGTCAGGATCGATTTCGGGCTGAATGTTCGTGAGCTGTTCGGCAATGAAAGACTGTGAGATCTCAGCGTTTGCAACGTTTTTCTTATGTTGGACGAGTTGTCCTGCGAAATGTGTTTTAATCAGATGTTTTGCAATCCGTTCATCGTTTTCATTGTTCGGCGTGTCCAGCAAGAGAAAAATCAAGTCAAATCTTGAAAGCAATGTCGGCGGCATGTTGATTTGGGATGCCAAACTTTCAAATTTGTCAAATCTTCCGTATGACGGATTTGCCGCGCCGAGAAGCGCACATCTTGATTTTAAAGTCGCGACAATTCCGGCTTTGGCGATGCTGATGGTTTGTTGTTCCATTGCTTCGTGAAGCGAGCTTTTGTCGTCGTCTTTCATTTTGTCCATCTCGTCAATCGCCGCAATTCCCATGTCGGCCATGACAAGCGCGCCACCTTCTATTGTCCAGCGCCCGTCACCGAGGTCGTCGCGGACGGCCGCCGCTGTAAGACCACTTGCCGATGCACTCTTTCCGGATGTGAAGACACCGCGTGGGGACAGTTTAACGACATATCTCAACAACTGACTTTTCGCAACGCCCGGGTCGCCGACAAGAATCACATGAATGTCTCCTCTCGTCCTCGTTCCATCAGGGAACTCTTTTACCATTCCGGAGAACAGTTGATACATAAGAGCTCTTTTTACCCATTCGTTTCCGTAAATTGTCGGCGCGATGGACGCGACGATTTTATCGTAAATGTAAGGATCCTCTGCGAGTTGTAAAATTTCAGATTCATCTTCAGGTGAAATTTCAAGTTCATTAAATTCCTGATCGAGGCGTTCAATTGAGTTCGCTTCAAGGATTAAATCGTAATATGTTGATTTGCCTTCCCGAACCGGCCGCTGGACGGACTTTAAAATTCCGTTTATGATCACACGATCGCCCGGAAAAATAAATCCGGTCAAATCGTCCGAAAATCCGATTTCAATGCTCTGCGGGTTTGACCCGCCTTTCAAACTCTCGGGAGATTCCTGAATCTGCGCTTTTTGAGAATCAATAAACTCGGATTGATGTGAAAGAAGTTTAAACGGTCCTCGTTTACTGCAATTTTCATTTTCACAGCCGGAATACGGTTCATCCAGTTTGCTTCCGGGCTGCTCGACATAAGTGATTGTGTCACAGCGCATGCAAAGAAATGCGGCTTTTGTTATGCGCGGACGAACGTCTGTTGTGCGGCGGATCATACCCTCGACGGCAACAAATGATGTTAAATTTTTACTTCTCAAATCCCGAATTGGAATGCGGTTAGGGATGTTTACGAATCGGACATGAACATCTTTCATCACGATTGACGAAGGGATATCGACTTGAAGCAAAGCAGAATCAAACACTTTGAGCAACTCTTCAGGGTCTTTGATGAGTTCCTCTGCCATTTCGGCGTCATGCGTTTCAAGTTCGTTATAATTGACAAAAATGCTTCGTTTGTCAGGATATAAAATCGACAGTTCTATTATATCATCTTTGCAGTTTTTTTTCAAAAACTCTTCACACTTACGTTTCCATTTGTTTTCCAAATCATCACCTCCCGGATTTATTCAATTATTAAGAACGTCCCATCTTTGGTTTTTAAACCCCTGCGCCCGGCTTTGCGGAGTTCGTTCCTGGAAAATCCGGTTTCTGCGACACATTCACCGATTGATAAATAAATCCGAACAACATGTTCTTTGATTCCGTTTTTTTGGATCTCTTTGACTTTTTTCATTGGACTGCCTTCAATTTCTTTTCGGCGGCAACACGCTTTTCGGCAAGACGTCTGTTCTGTTCATCAACCGCAGATTGTTGAGTTTTCGGCGGCGGAGCCGGTTTGGAGTCTTCGGGCAAATCTTCGCCGGCATAAATATAAAGACCGAGACCATGGCGCCCAATCGCTTTTGTCAAAGCTCTTTGAATTGCTTTATTCGCATCCCATGACGTGATTTTGTCGGTCGGAATGGAACTGTTTTTGTTGTCCATGATCGGCAGAT
>JAITUZ010000048.1 GCA_031286065.1 Candidatus Methanimicrococcus odontotermitis
CCCGAGACCTTTGAGCAGAGACGCCGCGTCCGTCTCAGGCATTTTTGTAAATTTGGCGATGTCTTCGACATCCGTTCGCGATACAAAGTCGCCGTAACGGCGGCGCGATTCGTCGGCGAATTTTTTCTTCTTGGCGGCCATTTCAACGGCATTCGTTTCAGGCGTTCCGCGGACGGTGTCGCTGAGTTTCGTTCTGAATTTCTCTGTTCTTCTGTTGAATTCGATTGCCTTGAGCGAGTCTTCAAGCGCATCAAGCGGTGATTTTCCGAGTTTGAGGGCGTCCGCATAAACGGCTTCCGGATTTACTGTCAAGTCATTGATTTTTTCGGATGCAAACATCCTCAAAGACCGCGGCTGGTTTTCGGGCAAAAATTTAGTCGGGTTTCCCCAGTTGGCTTCGAGATAATCCGCGTTTTGCATTGCGTAACCGAATTTTTTGAGATTTGTATCTCCAAGAGCCTCCAAGATTCGCTGTTCTGCTCTTCCGCCTGCAGCGAGGTTGTTTCCTTGAATGACGTTATCGGGCGAAATCTTAGACGGCTTCATGTATTCGACTTTGTAAGACGCCGTTGTCGGATCATAATTGTAGATATTCGGTAATTTTTCCTGAACAAATCTGTAATCAACTGGAATTCCAAGCCTCTTTGATGCGTCAGCAGCAACATCCGCCTCTGTTTTCAGCAAGTTGAGGTTATTTGTTTTTGCGATGTCTAAATTTTGAAGCTCTGCCTTGAGGTGGGCTTTTGCCGGTCTCCATCCTCTGTTTTTTGCAATGCTGCCGACTTTTCCTGTTGCATAGTCAAAGATGAGGCCGCCTGCTACGTATGCTAATTCTTCGGCGGTGTAATTGGATTCTTGAATAGACGCGAGTGTGGGAGAAGTGATACCTGCAGTAAGTTCAGCGATAGCAGATCCATAAACAGATGGAAGATTAGACAGATCACTGCGGGGAATATCATAGGACTTTCCGAGTGAATTCAGTATGACAGGTACTGACTTGACGAGTCCGAATCCTGCATCTACGAGCCCGTGTCCGAGCTCTTTTGCAAAATTAGGGGCGAAAAGACTAATTCCAGGGGAAAATGATGAGACTGGACGCTCATCAATGGCTTTGTTGACAACGTTTTGGATGTCATCTATTTTTATTGTGTCTAGAATATATTGAGAGACATCTCGGATGGCATAAGGGAGTTTAGATGGGTAATATCTATATTTAGTATCATTGCGGACTTCCAGCGCTTTTTCGCTTCCGTTGTAAACATCCAATGCTGCGTTTTCAGCGACTTCAAGCGGGACTTTGACATTTCTGACGATGATATAATTCGATCCGGTGTTATCATCATGATGAATTGTTGTTAATGGATCATTCAGAGCGTTACGGATAAGAGCGGCGGCGGTTTGATCGAATGTTTTTCTTTGATCGGCGCCATCTACATAATTTTGTACTTCCCGTTCAAGGTCTTTATCATGCCAATATCTAACTGCCGTTGCAACTGCACTCGTTTCTGTTCTTACAGCATTAAAGAGAGATGTACCCAATTCCACTGCCTTGCCCGTTAATGTTCCGCCCGTTTTTTCAGGTTCATACGTCGCATCAAAAATTTTATTCGTGTAGCCGTATTTTCCATCACCGGCTGTTATATATTCATGGATGGACGGTATTTTTTCAGAGATATAATCTACGGCGACTTTTGCAGCGCCTGTGAGCGGAGCCGCCCCTTCGAGCTGACCCATACCTATCAGGCCGGCCAGAACAACGGGCTGCCATGGAATAAGGGACCCATTCCCCGCCTTCGCAGCTTCTTTATATTGAGCGTCAATAGCGTTCTGATATGCCTGCTGCCGCCTGACTGTTTCCGCCCCTGACTGCCCTGTCTGATACGATGCCTGCACGGCGGCGGCATTGGCGGCGGCAGCTTCGTTGGCTCCTGCCTGATACGCAGCTTGCGCTTTGTCGGTCAATCCGACAGAAATGGACTGCGGTCTGTCGCCTTGATAGCCTCTTGTATAGGACACTTCACGCGTGTCGATTAATCCGGCGTTGTAAAGGCCTGTTTGGTCGGCTTGCGACAATACAGATGACAGGCTATCGCTTCCGCCGCCGCTTGATCCGGCGGCGTGGAACGCTTCCGTGTAGACGCCCGCTCTCGCGCTCTCGCGGGCGCGGATGACATCCGCTTTAGACGCGCCGGCGTTTTGCGCGGCTCGGACAGCGTCTGATGCCGCCTGATCCGCCCTGTCTTCCACCGTTCCGCCGGAGGATCCTGATCCGCCGTCCCGAACAACCGCCTTTCCGTATGACATTTTTGTACACCCTTATTCTTCTTTCGGAATCTCCTCATCGGAAAGGCCGAAAATTCTTTCAAAAAGCGACGGCCTGTCATCTCCGTGCCTTTTGACTTCTGCAATGTCGCCGCAGTTCGGACACTGCATATAAAGAGATTCTTCAGAGACGCCTTTTAATTCCATGATCGAAACGTGTTCGGAATCTTCACAGTAAGCGCATTCATATTGAGTCATTTCATCACCTTTTCTTGATTTTCATGCTCTCCAAAAATCTAAAATCATTTTAGCCGGTCCTTTTTTAAGAGCGTCCGGTTTTTTTCGGGTTTTGGATTTTTTACATCCGGCTTTCTTCCGAGGAACTTTTTTCTTGTCGTGAACAACAAAAATATAAGCAGAGTGTTTTTTTGCTTTCACTTTCTCACCTTTTTTGATTTTGATTAAACTTCGATCTCCGTTTCCGGCTTTTTTTCTAAATAAGTAGAATCGAATTTTGAAAAGTCGAGCGACTCGACAATTTCGACGTCTTTTCCGAGCTTGGCGTCAAACGCTTCAGAAACCGTGTTCAGGAACAAATCCCGCTTCAGCGGCATGTATTCTGCTTCTTCGTCAGAACTCATCGGCGGAAATGTGCCGGTGAAGTTCGGGCGTACGTGGCGGAACAGTTCTTCAGGCGAACTGAACATTTTCTTCATTTTCGATTGAGAGAGAGACAACTGTAAAATTTTGCGGCGCGAGAACCACGCAAATTTGTGGACGTATTCAGTTCGGCCGGGCGCAGGTTTTTTGATTTCAACATATGTGTAAAGCAGAATGCGAGCGCGGCGTTCGCGGATATCAGGGACAAGGTCCCAAAAACTTGGCGCGACCAAGATGTCAAAGTGTTGGCAGAAACGCTTCTCTTTGAACAGTTCCTGCGCTTTTTTGCTGTCGCGGGACGTGTGTGTTTGGGAGAAGAGAATTGAAACGGCTTCATCATACCATGCGACCTTGAATTTCGTGTCATGGAATTTTTTAAGGAAATTGCCGAAACTGTGTTCAGATTTATTGAAATCCGCGATGAACGATTCCGAGATGTTGAAATCTTTATCAATAGACTTGCAGACGCGGCAGGCAAGATGAGACTTGCCCGTCCCTTCTTCGCCGGCAACAATGATAACATAGTCGTTTTTCGTGTCTTCCATCACGAATTTCCGAATTTTAGACATGTTTTCTTCAAAATATGTCCAGCCGGACTTTCCCGTTCTGTGCGCAGACGCTTGATTTTGCTTTTCAATAACGGATTTTGCCGAGAATGCCATTTTAATCACCTTGCAGACTTACAGAGATTCTTCCATCGCGTTGGACGGATGATTGAAAGTATGGAAAATGGACGGGTCGTAAATGCCGTCTTTTTTCATCTGAACCATATATTGCTTGAACAGGTCAATGCTTCTGTTCATGTTTTTAACGTCTTTGCCGAATTTCAAATCGGTTTCCGCGCCGAAGAAGCGCTCGATTTCGCCGACGAGTTCCTCGTCTTTGGTCAGCAGATACGTCAGCTGGAACAGACCGTAGAATTCGGCCGTGAATGCCGCGTACGTGAATGCGATTTTATTTTGATTGATCCCGAAGCGGACCATTTTAAAGAGTTCTTTCTGCAGGTTGATCGTGTCGAGCACTTTGACGGAAATAAAGAACCGGTGAAGGCCTTTATTCCCGACCGATTGGTATCCTTGAGAGGTATCACCGAAGCTCGCCATGATCTCAAACTCCGATGATTGAGACATTGTCTGTCACGTTTACGACCGCATCAACCGCCGAGTCGGCGCTGCCGGTCCAGAACATGTAGAGGATGATTGCGACGATGACGAACAGGATGATGAATCCCGTCACCGCCGTTCCGGACACTTTGGAACCGAAGCCGAACATGTGAAGGCGTTCATTAACGCTTCTGTTGATTTTCGCACTGATGGTGTGCGGATTCAGCGCGTTTGAGTATTCCATGATTGCCGTGATGTCGACCGGCGTAATCGTGCAGATCGATTTTGCCGAATTGAGCGCGGACTGATAATCGTCATCGCTCATTTTAGACATGTGGAAATCGACTTCATCGGACGGGAACAATTTCATATTCTCCGCGATGAAGCTTTCAATCGACTCGTAGCCGAACGGATCGTCGCAGTCGATTGACGCGGCGGACACGGCAGGAGTGTCTTCGAAATCTCCGTCTGTGCCGTCTTCGGGGGATCCGACGACTGCGATGTAGAAATCTGACAGTTCTTTGATTCGTACGTCCTTGGCCGCAACGTAATCTTTTCTGAGCGCTGCCCATTCCGATTTTGTTTTTGAGGCTGAAATGTAGTCATAAAATTTTTGTTTCAATTCGGTTTGCTTCGCTTTGAAAATCGTTTGCCGAATGTTGATTTCAGGCTCGATGAACAGGGACTTGAGTTTGGATGCCGCCACGTGAACTTCGATCGGTGCTGTCACCGCCGGTCCTTTGACGTAGCCGAAATAGACCGGAATTCCGTTTAAGACGTAGGCGGATTTTCGGTCAAAAACCCATGTGCCGCTGTTTTTGAGCGTGTTGATGTCCGGCTTTGCGACCGGAATTAAATTCAGCGCGCCGTCGTCCGAGCAGAGCATCAGAAGGGATTTTCCCCGCGCTTTGCACATCAGGAGTTTCAGTCCTGTCTGTCGTGTCACAATGACGTAAAGCGTAAAAATTAAAATTAAAAGCATGAATCCGTAAATTAAGAAAGCGAGTGCGTCCATTTTATTATCTCCTCATAAATCCGCGGGCGATCCGGCTGAGAAAGCCGGTGCTTTCTGTCCCTTCCCGGATTGAATTTTGGTTAATCGTCGATTCCGTCAGCTGCGTTGCAAGCAGTCTCCGTTCCGTCGCGTTTTTCGCGCGGGTCGCTTCGCAGCGTCCGATCGCCAGAAGCATTTCGTTTTCCTGCTGCTTTGTCCATGATAAAAACGCCGGCGGATATTTCATCGTCTCGGAATCAATGATGTTATCAAGCTGCAGAAGGAACACTTTGACGTCTAAATCTGAAAAGTTCGCAAGCGCGACATTTTTTTCAACGAATCTCAATATTTTCTGCCCTTCCGGAGACAAAACTTCAGCGAATCTGCGCTTTTCAAGCATGATGTCCGCAAAGTCGGCGTTGTTGACAGACTGCCGAATATCGTCCGGAATATCCGCCGGCGAAAATTCGGGCAAGCCGGCATCTTCGAAGCGGTCATCCACGGTCAACACCTCTTGCGAAGTCCGAGAATGAGATTGAAATGAACAGAAGCAGCGACAAGGCGATCAAAATGATCCAAAAACCGGCGAGTGCCGAGGATTCCCACGCTTCGATTGATTCGAGCGAAAAGGAGAAAACGCCCATAAACGCCGACAAAACGAACGATAAAATAAGCGGCAGGCGGGAGATTTTTGATTTTGTGAAACTGAAATCGTAAACGCCGAGGAAGAAAAAGACAACGGCGAGGATTCCAAAGAAGATATAGAGCGACGGGATCATGGAACAACACTCTCGATTGATTGATTATTATTTTGTAAATTTTCACCATTTTTCTTTCGCAGGGTCTTTTCTTATATGAGGCGTCCATTTTTTGACGCGGACGTCGTAATCGTATTTTTTGAACGGAAAATTCGGACCCGACAAAATGAATATTTTCGATTCTTTTGGGAATTTAAGTTTATTGCATTCAGCGACCGCCTTTTTTTTGGCATCGGCAAGCAGTTTATGGTGGGAAATGAAATTTCCGTTAATATACACTGAATAGCTTTGCATCATGTTTTCACATCCGATTCATGAAAAAAGAAAAGCAGAAGAACTCCGCTTTTCCTTAGTCAAATCAGTTGGATCTGTTGCCGCTGGTGAACCAGTAAACGACACCGATCAACAGGCCGGCGACGGTCAGGAAGAGAACCATCGGCAAGAGGTCAAAAGATGACCAGACCGTTTCGTTGAGAGATTTGATCGTTGCGTTGGACACATCGTCCGTTCCCGTGATTTTGGGAGAGATGCGGGCGTAAATCATTGCGCCGACACCGATTGCGATTGCGCCGCCGACAACGGCGGAAACGCCGACGTCGACCGCCGCTGCGCTTTCATCTTTTACGATATCTGTGATTTCTGTTTTCATTCCTTGAATGAGTTGTTTGCCTTTAGAGAGAATTTTCTTTAACATGCCATCACCAAAGTGGTTGTTTTAGGATAGATGATTTGAAATTAAACTGAATTGAACTAAAATTTTAGTTCATGAAAACAGAATTAGAAGGCTGATTATTTAAAGAAGAATATCCCATCAATTTTGTAAAACCTATAATAAATTATATATGTTCGGAACTACTTTAAATATTTAATCGCCCCATTGTGGGACATTGGGATATTAAGATGGCAGAACACGGCACATTACCAAAACGCGGACCGGCACGGGTCGGGCGGGCGGACGGAACGCCTGAGGAGCTGCGAATCGAGGTTCCGGCGGCGCTGAAACGAGACATGCTGCGAAAGGCCGGCGCGCGCGAGCAGCGTTTGAATCAGTTTATCAAAATCATATTGAGAAGCGCGGTCGTTCAGCTTCCGGACAAGGCCGAATATCGCAAGAAACGATCTGAGTATCACAGACCGGCGAAACGAAAACAAAAGACATTCATCAAGATCAGGATTGATCCGCAGCTCCGAGAGCAGCTTGAAAAGAAAGCCGGCGATCGGGAGATGTACGTGTCGGAACTGATTCGAGACATACTCATTGACGCGAACATACAATTGTCAGGCAAAAGAAAAGAAATAACAGGAGACATTAAACATGACATTGACAACATTACAGACTGTGATTTTGACGCTGATGACGGCGATGATTCTGGCCGCACTGGCGTATAAAGATACAAAGACGCTGAGAGTCGAGAACAAGAAGTTAATCCCGTTCGGCGCGTGGATGTGCATTCTCGCCTGTCTGTTTTATGATCCGGCAAATCCTGTATGGATTGCTCAATATTTGGGAGAGATACCCTACCCGTTTTCATACATTATTAACGTCGGATTGAACATTCTTTTGGTTTTTGCCGTGTTTTTGGCCATTCGCGTGTCCGGTTTTCGCGGCATGTTCGGCGGCGCCGACATCAAGATGATAACCTTGACCGCAATTGCGTACCCGGCGATTGTTGTCGTGATCACAGCACTGATCGGATATTATATTGTTGTTGGCTCTTTAATTTTGTTCAAGAAAAAAGAGGAGAGGATATTGGCTCAGCCGTATTTTTCATTCTTTACTGTGGCGTATTTGATTGTTCAATTCGCTATCCTTTATATAATAAAATAAAAATGTCTTGATGTAAAAAACAATCTTATTCCCAAAAATCTTCTTTGTCCCAATTTTTGGCAAATCCCATATCCCGCAAATGTTGCTCTGGAAGCTTCCTCATCAAGATTTTTAATTCATTCCTGAAATCATTTTTCGGCTCAATTATATCCAACAAATATTGAATACAGCAGATTGATGAATACAAACGGAGCTTTCTTTTATTACCCGGCACATTATGTATAAATGGGGAAATGATGTCCGCCAAATCTGATTGATTGAAAACATCTGCCTTTATACTTCGATTCCATAATCTATCATGATGAGCACAGATGTTTCGGATAATAAGCATAGAATGCATCCATCTGCCCATCAGACTTATCGTCTTCAGCCCGAAATATTTAGCTATATTTGTTTTTGGCCCCTTTAAAGCATTCAAATTTTTATATAAGTAAATAAGTTGCCCGAAACTTAAATTTTCGATATATGTCCAATTTGGAGGTAATGCTGAAGTATTTGTCTTATAATAATGATAAGCTTCTGTGTTATTTTGGAGGCTGTCTTTCATGCTTTCCAATATTTTTTTGTGTTTATCCGGTTGGAACAGCGAAGGATTAAGGTGCCAATGACTTTTATGAACAACTGAATATTGATTAATTATCTGTGCCCGAATTGCGATTTCAATTTTAGATATAGCATCCATAAGCAAGAGTCTTAATTCGTGGTCAAAATAATAAAGATTTTTTATGTTTCCATAAGTTACGCCAGGCAAAAAAGAATGAAACGGGTCCGTTCGACTCTGAAAACTAAATAAATAACCGCTAAGCCGATAATAACTATTATTCTCGAAAAACCGTTCGATTTCCACTCTTTCATTATTGTCTTTAATTCTTAACCCTTTTTGTTCCAATTTGAGGACTTGACCTTGAATTGAAAAAGAATCATTGGAATCAGAATAAGGCGGCATGGATATCAAATAAAAATTAGAAAGGCGGATTTACCAGTGATTTATATCACCGGTAAATCACGGCCTAATAAACATCGCAGAGTGGTTTATTAGGCACTAATAGTTCGTAAGAAGATTCAATGGCATAAATAGATTTCTATTATCCATAACCTATATTTATTGTTCTTCATTTTTTACATATACTCTCAAGTTTCCCACCTTTATTCCTTAAAAATTGTAACTGCTTTATCCGGATGCTTGTTTTCCAACTCAGACAAGCCGCGAAAGATTTCAGATTTCATTTTAATAATGTCTGTTCTCGTCAAAGTTTCAGAAAGATAGAACTCGACAACGAATTCTGATGTGTTCCCGATGACGTCAACTGACATCAAAACACTCTCTTGAAGTTCTTTTTCAACAGATTTAATCTGATTTTTCTTTAAAATGTTTGTTTCGAAACTACCCCCATAAAAAAAATAAAATGTAAATAGAGCTAGCATAACCAATGCGATCATAAATAATATCGTTCGAATAAATATTCCTGTATCTAAAATGAACATCATTATTCACCTCACTTAAAATCCGACAAAATCAACGCTGTGATAAATCACTGTGATTATTATTCCAAAAAAAAATGCAGTGATTAGCGTGATGATAGAACCTATCGTCTCATCTGTCATTTTCATATCTCCATTCATATCGGTCACAAAGTATCTAATCAAAACCGATTATAAACCCCAAAAATAATCCGATAAGCGATAAAATGAATAAAATCTCGATTGGCACAATCACATGATATCCATTTTCAAATACGAGAGAAATAACCAATAAACCAAATAGTATTGTTCCAACTAGTAAGATTATGTGTAATAGATATATCGAACGGAGAAAAGATTCTGAAACTGTTTTTTCTCCTCCGCATTCTCTATAACTGCAATATAATTCGATCGATAAAGATGTAGAAATCAATAGCAACGCCGAAATCA
>JAITUZ010000045.1 GCA_031286065.1 Candidatus Methanimicrococcus odontotermitis
GGATGTGTTCTTTGAGGAATTCCACGTTCCGTTCCGTCACGTGTTCGGGAATCGTCAGAATGAGCGCGATCGGAAGCGGCACGCCGACTTCATTGATGCTCAAATCCGGATCCGGGGAAATAACGGTACGGGCGGAGAAGTTGACACGTTTGCCTGACAAACTGCCTCTGAAACGTCCCTCTTTTCCTTTCAGACGCTGGGAAAGCGTTTTGAGAGGGCGGCCGGATCTGTGTCTGGCCGGCGGAATACCGGAGACGGAATTGTCAAAGAACGTCGTCACGTGGTACTGCAGAAGCTCCCACAAGTCCTCAATAATGAGCTGAGGCGCACCCGCATCCCTGTTTTCTTGGAACCGCTGATTGATTCGGATAATATCGACAAGCTTGTGCGTCAAGTCGTCTTCACTGCGCTGACCGGATTCAAGCGTAATGGACGGGCGGACCGTAACGGGCGGCACAGGAAGGACAGTCAAAATCATCCATTCGGGGCGGGCGTTTTCGGGGTCCATGCCAATGACGCGAATATCTTCATCCGGAATATTTTCAAAGCGGTCACGGATTTCAGTCGGCGTTAAACGTTCACCGTTTTCGATATATTCAGTCGGCTTTTCGAATTTAATGTCGTTTTGTTCCGCGTCGCAGTACGGGCATTTTTTAACTTTGGCCGCTTCTTTATAGACTTCGTTGATCAAGTCATCGGGCATATGGCTGATTTCTTTAACGGCTTCAAGCTGCGCCAAATAATCCGACTTCTGTCTTTCGTCCAAAAGCAGGCGGCTGCAGTTGCCGCAGACCGAGCGGAGCAGTTTGCGGATGGTTTTATTGAAACCGACATGGATGACCGGAACGACTAATTCGATGTGACCGAAGTGGCCGGGGCATTCGCCCGCTTTGGAATGGCAGGTTTTGCATTTCAATCCCGGGTCAATCACGCCGAGACGGGGGTCCATAAGACCCATCTCTATCGGGAAACCGTCTTCATCGTATGTGTCGGCGGTGATGACATTGGTTGCGCTCATGTTTCTGATTTCTTTGGGCGAAAGCAAACCGAATTTAATGGCGGAAATTCTTTTCGGAATCTGCTGAATTCTTTTTGACATCATGATTACACCGCGTCCTCAAGTTCCATTCTCGGCGCGACGCCGAGGGATTTGATTTCATCAAGCAGGAGCTTGAAGGAATAACTCATTTCAACAAGGTAAATATCGGTGTCGGCGCCGCAGTTGGGGCAGACCGCCATGTTTCTCTGCCGGTCAAAAGTGGCAATCATGCCGCAGTTGCTGCAAACGTATTCTTCATCCTTGTCGGACTCTTCCAATAATCTTTCTTTAAGGCACATCGCCGCGCCGTGACCGACAAGAACGTCACGCTCCATTTCACCAAAACGCAGACCGCCTTCACGGGCGCGTCCTTCTGTCGGCTGCCGGGTAAGCACCTGAACCGGACCGCGGGATCTGGCGTGCATTTTGGAAGTGACCATGTGGTGAAGTTTCTGATAGAGGATCACGCCGACGAAAACATCAGCCGGAATCATTTTTCCGGTCACGCCGTCATAGAAGACTTCTTTGCCGGTGTGAGCGAAGCCGTATTTCTGAAGCGTTGCTCTGAGCTTCTCTTCATCATCGCCGTTTTCTTCGGCCGCGGAGAAAGCGGTCGCGTCAATGCGGCGTCCTTCCATGGAACCGACTTTGCCGCCGATCATTTCAAGAACGTGACCGACCGTCATACGAGACGGAATCGCGTGGGGATTGATCATCAAGTCGGGCGACAAACCGGATTCAGTGAACGGCATGTCCGCGATATTGACTTTCAGGCCGATAACGCCTTTCTGACCGTGTCTGGAAGCGAACTTGTCACCGATATCGGGAATACGCTCATCTCTGACTTTGACTTTGGCCAATCGGGTACCGTTGATAGATTCGGTCAAAATAACGTTGTCGACAATCCCTTTTTCATTGGAGCGCATGGTAACGGAACTTTCGCGTCTCTGCTGGCTGAAACTGGAATCAAGGCCGCCCGGATTTTCTTCAAGGAAACGGGGCGGACTGGTTTTCCCGATGAGAACCGCGTTTGGAGCGGCATACGTTTCGGGATTGACCAAACCGTCTTCATCCAGTTCGGCGTAAGCTTCAGCGCTTCTGGCGCCGCGGTATTCGGAGTCGGGAATTTCGAATTTATCTTCCTGACCGCCCGGATAGCGGCGTTCTTCCCCTTCGAATGTACGGACAAAGTGACTGCGTCCGAGACCTCTTTCAATGGACCCTTTATTGAAAACAAGAGCGTCTTCAATGTTGTATCCTTCATAAGAGAGAATCGCGACAACGAAGTTTTGGCCGGCGGGCCTGTCGTCAAAACCGATGGATTCGCAGGTCTGCGTATAAGTCATGGCGCGCTGCGGGTAATGCAGGATGTTGGCGCGTGTATCGGGCCTCAGCTTGTGGTTTGCCGTTGAAATGCCGATGCACTGCTTAATCATAGCTGCGCCCATCGTGCAGCGCGGGGCCGCATTGTGCTCCGGATACGGGATCATGCCGGTGCAGATACCCAAAATCAAATCGGGTGAAAGTTCCATGTGAGTGTGGCGATCGTTTAACTCTCTTTCCCGAAGAGCTATGTAAGCGTTTTCTTCCTCTTCGGCATCAAGGTATTCGATGAGGCCGAGGTCGACCAAATCTTCAAAACTCAATTCGCCGATTTTTAATTTTTCAAGATGTTCTTCCGTGACGAGAAGCGCGCCGTTTTCAACGATCAAAAGCGGTCTTCTGGCGCGGCCGATATCGGCGGAAATAATGATTTCGCCGGTGTGTTCCAAGTACGCCGCATTGACCTGCTTTGAGAAGTAGCCTTTTCTTCTCATTTCACGTATATTGGAAACGAGCGTCACCGGATCGTCATGCATTCCGATTAATTCACCGTCTAAGAAAATTTTAGATTTATTCATCATTCGTCAATTCCCCCGTCGTAATCAATGCCGCCCAAGAAGTCGTCATCCATATCATCATGTTCCTTTTCAGCCGGAGCGGCGTGCGTCTCAGATGCCGCGTCTTCCTCTTCGCTGAATTCGCCTTCTGTTTTCTTGATACCGATGGCTTTTTCCTCAAATTCGCTTTCGAATTCTTCTTTTTCGGCGCTGTCGTATTCAATTTCAATGATTTCGGGCTGGATAAAACGGAATTTTTCAACGCCCAAATTGTAAAGCGCCTGTTTGATGGGATCTGTGTCGTCAACGCCTGTTGAGAGTTCCACCATTTCGGCGAAGTTCTTCACGAGACCGCAGTTCGGTCCTTCAGGCGTTTCCGAAGGACAGAGGCGTCCCCACTGTGTCGGGTGCAAGTCACGCGCCTCGAAATGCGGCTGCGCGCGGGAAAGCGGAGAAATCACACGGCGGAGATGTGAAAGAGTTGAGATATGGTCGTTTCGGTCCAGCAGCTGAGAAACGCCGGTCCTGCCGCCGACCCAGTTGCCGGTAGCCAGCGGGTGCTGCAGACGGTCGGTCAAAACATCAGCCCGAACGATGGTGGCGACATTAAGCTCACGGTTTCTCATACTGGCGCGCTCCAACTGATATTTAATATCGCGGGAAAGTTTGTTAAAAGAGACGCGGAAAAGGTCTTCCATGAGGTCTCCCGCCAGTTTCAGACGTTTGTTGGAGTAATGGTCTTTATCATCTTCATTGCGTTTCCCGAGAGCGAGTTCAAAACAGGATTCCGCCATTCTGGCGAGGAAATTGGCTTTTGAAATGCGGTCTTCGGGTTTGTCGCCGAGATGCGGCAGCAAATATCTGTCCAAGACGTAATTCGCGCGCTTGATTTGATACTCGCGGGCTTGACCGGCGGCAACACGCATACCGATTCTTTCAATCGCGTCCTGCATCGTGTCAACTTCGGCTTCGTCCAAGTTTTCAAGCATGAATTTGACGATTTCGGGGTCGTTTGAAACGGCGGTCACAATATCCTGATCCGTGACGATACCGAGCGCGCGGACAATTGTAATAAAATTAAGTCTTCCGGTAATGGACGGGAAAGAAACTTCAAGCAAAGATTTGCGTCCGCGCTCAACGACAACGAGCGCGCGGTAGCCTTTCTTTTGAGAGAAAACCTTCGCGGCTTCGATTTTGTCACCGTAGCGTTCGCCGTATTCGGTGAGGATCTTATTCGGCGCGAGGTCTTCCAGCGTCATGACGACACGCTCAGTGCCGCCGACGATGAAATAGCCGCCGCAGTCAAGCGGATCTTCGCCGTTTGAAATTTTTTCAGCGTCGGACATGCCGATTAAATTGCAGACCTTGGACTTGAGCATGATCGGAAGCTGCCCGATTTTTGCTTCAATCGGTTCTTCCTGCATTTCCTGCCCTTCTTTGACGACTGACATTTCGAGGTATAACGGCGCGGAGTAGGAAAGATTTCGAAGACGGGCCTCGTTGGGGAAAAGACCGTTGGTCGCGCCGTCCGCTTCGCTGACAACCGGATTTTCGACACGGATTTTACCGAGTTTCAGATAAGTTCCTTCGATATCCGTTTCGATGATTTGCTGTTCATCTATAATTTTTTGAAGTCCCGTGTCCAAGAATTTATTGAACGAATCGATATGATGTTGCACAATTTTGTCTTGGGTAAAATAATATTTCGTCAGGACACGTGTATCTAATGTAATCGTTAGCACCCTCTTGTTGAGTATTGTATTTGACAGTCTGTTTCAATTGTTGATATTTTGTAAATAAGCGATAAGAAAATATGTTATTGTTTGTTCCGCCCTCTTTGACCCAATCAATGCCGTCATCAAATCCGAAAAACAGAAAAACGACCTGCATCAAACGACAAAAGAAAGAAAAGCGCAAGACTGAAAAACTGTTTACGATGCCGTGCTTCAGCGGCATTTTACGGCAGATGCAGAATTCATGAGTTTTTTGGCGGGTCGGTTGAGCGGGAGTGCGGGCGATTAAAATATGACGGTTTTTCCCAATTATTTTTCAAACAATATCAAAATAAATCTTTCTAATTTTTAAACGACAGCGTCAATGACGAGCCGGTAATAGAAAGCTTCATCGGCGGTCTGGCTTTTACGCGAAATTTTCATGACATCGCCGATTTTCGCGCCGATTTCAAGGACGATCGGATCATCGAATCTGATTTTGGGGAGCTGTTCCTTGTCAATGGCATACTTTTCAAGCAAGACCGCCACTTCTTCCCCTTCAATAATTTCATGATGCGGGACCGATTCATGATCAAGAAGTTTAAATGTCAAATCTTTTCCTCCGTGAGAAAGATATTTTTTTCAGTTCATATTTGATTGCTGCCGCTTCAAATCACGCCGTATGACCACGCTTTTGAAAAGCGTTTCCATTATATATTTTTTATTTTATTTTTGAAACGAATACGAAACGATACCGTCAAATATTGATTTGAAATAAAATGACAAGCACGATTCCGGCATTATTGTCAAATATAAAAAAATGGCGGGCCCATAGGGATTTGAACCCTAGGCCGACTGGTTAAAAGCCAGTCGCTCTGCCTGACTGAGCTATGGGCCCCGTTTGGAAATTGTTTATCGTATCTGAAGCAGAACCTAGAAACATGTTTGTTATATTTATATGTTTTGCCTTGCCTGTTTGATTCAAGTTTTAAAGCGGAAGAATGAATAAAGCGGAAGAATGAAAAAGGAATGTATATAATTAAGGAACAGATTTTTAAACTCCTTACCGGCGATATGTAAAAATTTAATATCAAAGAAAATCATGTTTCTTTTTTCAGTATTAAAACCAAAAAAATCCGTAAGGAAACATAAAACCGCAACCGAAAAAAATATTTTTTGTGATTGAAAATGACTTTTGAAATCAGAGAAAAAGAAGAGATGGCGTCCGGCGTTTGGAAGATGGTGATTGACGCGCCCGATGTCGCCAAAGCCGCGAAAGCCGGCCAATTCGTCATCGTTCGCGCGTATGACGACAGTGAAAGGATCCCGCTGACGATCGCCGATATCGACAAAGAGAACGGAACGATCATGATGTCCGTTCAGGCGCTTGGAAAAGGAACGAAACAGATTACCAAAATGGAAGTCGGCGAAAGCTTAAAAGACTTTGCCGGTCCCCTCGGAACACCGGCCGATGTCAAAAAAATCGGAACGGTGATCCTTGTCGGCGGCGGCGTCGGCATCGCGCCGATATACCCGCAGATCAAAGCGTACAAAGAAGCCGGCAACCGCGTGATTACCGTAATCGGTGCCCGCAATAAAGATTTGCTGATGATGGAAAAAGAATTTGAAGCGGCAAGCGATGAACATTATGTGACAACGGATGACGGTTCCAAGGGCCGCCACGGTTTTGTGACGGAAGTGGTCAAAGAACTTTTGGAGAAGCAAAAAGCCGGCGGATATGAAAATGAAAAAATCGGCCGCGTTGTTGTTATCGGCCCGCCGATTTTGATGAAAGTCGCCGCCGATATGATGAAAGAGTATCCGGATGTTGAAATCATTGTCAGTGTCAATTCCATGATGATTGACGGAACAGGCATGTGCGGCGGCTGCCGCGTCATTGTCGGCGGCGAAATAAAATTCGCCTGCGTTGACGGGCCCGAATTTGACGGCAGGCTTGTTGACTTTAACACCGTTATGAACCGTTTGATGATTTACAAGAAAGAAGAATTAGCCGCGTCTCAAAAATATGACGATGACTGTGCAGGCGGCATTTGTTCAAAATTGTCATAAAAGGATTTGAATTTATGTCGCAATTAAACAAGAAAGAAAGAACCGGACGGATCGCCATGCCGGAACAGCCGGCAAAAGTTCGCCGGCACAATTTTGATGAAGTCGCTCTCGGTTACACGGCCGCTGAAGCGATTGCCGAAGCCTCGCGCTGTCTTCAGTGCCGTACGCCGCGCTGTGTGGAAGGCTGTCCAGTCAGCGTGAATATTCCCGAATTCATCAAACGCATCGCTCAAGGAGATCCTGAAAGCGCCGCCGAGAAACTCTTTGAAACGAATATGCTTCCCGCCGTCTGCGGCCGTGTCTGCCCGCAGGAAACGCAATGCGAAGAGTTGTGCATCCTCGGCAAAAAGGGTGAGCCGGTCGCCATCGGTCGATTAGAAAGATACGCCGCCGATGAAGCGCGCGCCGTCGGAAACAAAAACCTCAAAATCGAAGACAGGCTGAAAACGGAAAAAAAAACCGGCGGTATCCGCTCGCCGACCGAAAAGACAGTGGCGGTCATCGGATCGGGACCCGCCGGTCTGACCGCCGCTGCCGACCTCGCCAAATACGGGCATAAAGTCACGATTTATGAATCCCTCCATCTGCCGGGCGGCGTTTTAACATACGGCATCCCGGGCTTCAGGCTTCCGAAAAATATCGTGAAAGCGGAAATTGAGGATGTTTTAGAACTCGGCATCGGCCTGAAAACCGATTACGTCATCGGCCGGATCAAAACGTTGGATGAAATCGCCGAAGAGTTCGACGCCGTTTTTATCGGAACCGGCGCCGGGCTTCCGAATTTCATGGGAATTGAGGGCGAAAATCTGAACGGCGTTTATTCCGCCAATGAATTCCTCACGCGCATGAATTTGATGAAAGCTTATGAGCCCGATGCCGACACAATGATCCGCAAAGGCAAAAACGTCATCGTTGTCGGCGGCGGAAATGTCGCGATGGACGCGGCTCGGTCGGCGCTGCGCCTCGGCGCGGAAAACGTGACAGTCGTCTACCGCAGAAGCGACGCGGAGCTTCCGGCCCGCCGCGAGGAAATCGAGCACGCCAAACACGAAGGAATCGAATTCTGTCTGCTCGCCAATCCGACGCGGATCATCGGCGATTACGGCGACGGAACGCCGCAGGACCGAAAATTCGATGTCAAAGCCGTCGAGTGCATCAAAATGGAACTCGGCGGCCCTGACGAATCCGGCCGAAGAAGACCGGAACCCGTTTCGGGATCGGAATTTATGATTGACGCGGATATCGTCATCGTCGCAATCGGCACGTCTCCAAACCCGCTGATATATATCGGCGCGTCCGGAATCGAAAAAACAAAAAGCGGAACGGTTGCCGTGAATGACCGCTTACAGTCCGCCAAAGAAAACATATTTGCCGGCGGCGATGCCGTAACCGGCGCGGCAACCGTTATTTCCGCGATGGGCGCGGGAAAGAAAGCGGCCGCCGAAATTGATAAATATTTAATGAGAAAGTGACGTCTTTCTCATCAATTTTTTCGGCGCGCGGCCGCTTTTTTGAGTTAAGCGTAAAAATGAAGATCTGATTTTGAAAAATAAAAAATTTAAGCTGCCCGGAAGTTTATAAAAGTAAATCATCAGCTGTTTTTGAGAAGCGGAAAAGTTATTTAATAAAATCCGCATAAATTCCTGAAAAGAGAGAATAAAATTCAGAGGGAATAAAAATGAGAGAACAGCAGGATCTCTATGACCGGATTGACGTGCTGCACGGCGAAGACGATCATATTCAAATTATTGAACTCATTACGGAAATCCCCGAAAATGAAAGAGACTATGAACTGACCTGTCTTTTAGCGCGCGCTTACAATAATTCGGACGAATATGAAAAAGCGCTCGATTTGCTTTTGTCGGCAGAAGAGGAAGGAAAATACGATTTGATGTGGCATTTCCGAATCGGCTACGCTTATTATTATTTAGATCGGCTGGAAGCCGCCGAAAAATCGTTTGTCAGGGTTTTAGAGTCAGATCCTGGAGACACAGACGCCCGGGATTTCCTGGAATGGATTCGTGAAGAAATAAAAGAGGCAAACGAAATAAAACCGGAACAGGAAAAAGCCGCGCTGAAACATATGACCGAATGGCTGGTCCATGAAAACGAACTCGGGCACCCGCCATCAGAAATCGAGCCCGCCGGAGAAATTGACCTCCACGGCTATCATTATTACATTTATAAATACAAGAAAACGCCCGAAGAGCCGTGGCTGATCGGCGTTTGCGGCGGTTACGGCCGGCGCAGTTTGGAACATTGCGGCCATGTTTTCAGCGAAATGGAAGAATACCTGCCCGAAACGGCGAAAGAAAAAGCCGTTGAGCTGGTTGAATTTGTCCGCGAAGCGTGGATGGACGAATATGAAGAAGAGATGGAAAGCGGCGGCAGTTACGCCGAAGGGTATTCAAACGGCGAACCGCGGATCGGATCGTTCACCGGATTTATTTTGCTGAACTCTTACGGCTTTGATCAAAACCAACTCAAAGCGCATTTAAAAAATGACTGGGGCATTATCGCCCCTGAAGATTCGGAAAAAAAGAATATTTCCGATGAAACAACAATGATTTTTGAAGAAGACGGCATGACGGCGATGGTCAGTTTCATCGAAGCGCCTGTCCCGAACGGAGAAGCGGAATATTACGCCGAAACAAATAAACAGTGGCCGGAAGCACCGGGAGTTACAAAAACGCATGTCGCCCAAATTTTGACGGCGGTCATGAATTATGACCAGCCGCTTATTGACGCCGCGGTGTTCTATACAAAAATCGCTTCAAGCTGCCTGAAACTGGAAAACGCGATCGGCATTTACACATCGGGAACTGTTTTTTCGCCGGAATTTTATATAAACGGGGCCGATCTGATCAACGAAGGGGACTTGCCGATTTTGAATTGGATCTACATCGGCATTTACGCATCTGAAAAAGGAATGTGCGGATATACTTACGGGCTGCGGAAGTTCGGGAAGGAAGAAGTCGAAATCATCGACAGCGCGTCAATGCCTGAAGCCATCCATGAGCTTTTGTTTGACATCGTGTATTATGTGTTATCGAATGACATCACTTTGGAAGACGGCGAAACCATTGGGTTTACAGAATTTCAGAAACTGAAAATCAGAAAATCAAAAGGTATCGCAGTTGACGGTTATACTTTAAAAATCGATTACTGAGGAAAAGAAAATGATCGGAGACAACACTCCTGCGGCAGGAAACGCCAAAAACCCCGCCGATATTTTTGAAACGGGAACAGCGCTCATGCGAAACGGCGCTTACGCCGACGCTTTTTTATTATTTTCAAAACTGAAGCCGGATGAAAATCAAATCGCGGCGCAATATAATTTAGGGCTTTGTTATCGGTTTGCCGGCGAAAACCAACCGGCCTTTGAAACGCTTGAAAAAACATTTTCCGTAATGAAGAAAAAAGCGCCGATTCCCAAGAATCCATTGATTGCGCAGAAAACGTTCGCGGTTTTATCCCAAACGGAAGCGGGACAGACGGATTATTTGAAACCGATGCCGCAGAAACTGCCGGATCTTCTGCCCGACGCGGCGAAACGAAACATACTGAGGCTTCTGATTGATGTCTGCCAAGCGCTTGAAAATTGGGACGCCGTGATGAACTGCGCCGCCGCTTTGCAGCCCGCCGAAAAGAATTATGAGAATGTCAAAAAAGCAATGGATGAGGCTTTGAAAAACAAAGGAGTCGTTTAATGCTCTGCGATGAAATTTTCAGATATTATTTTAAAACGGGAAATTTGTCCCGCGAAGATTTGATTGAATTATGCAAAATCGCCGACGTGAATGAAAAAGATTCAAACGGCTGTACGCCGCTTCATGCCGCGGCCCGGTTTTCCGACATGGAACTTGCAGAAATTATTCTTGCGGGCGGCGCCGACCCGAATGCCGCGGACAATTACGGCGACACGCCTTTGGATATTTTGGGGAAATCTGACCGCGTTTCACAGCGCGCGCCACCCGGAAATATGTATCGATTGACGGTCCTGCTAATGGAAGCGAAAGCGAACCCGCATAAGAAGGACGAATCCGGAAAAACCTGTTATCTGTACGCTGCCCGCGACGGCAATTGGGAATTGGTGCAGGCGCTGCGCGACAAGGGGACGCGGTTAAAAGGCATTGCCGACGGCGGTGAAAACGGCCTTCACATTGCCGCATACAACGCCCGCCGCGCCGTTGACAGAGTCCGCGCGGAACAAAAATACGCGGATGAAAAGAGATCGGAAGAGCCGGGGTCAAAGCGAGCGAATCCGCGCAGCTTAGAAGAGTTGGAGCGGGAATCGGCAAAAGCGAAAGAGTTCCTGGAAGATTATTTCAAAACCGTGAAAGCGTTTTTGGACGGCGGTGTCGATCCGGATGACATCAACGACAACGGACAAAAACCTTTGGAGATTGCCAAAAGCAGCGGCGCGAAAAAAATCGCCGCTCTTTTAGACGGCTCTTATGCGGAAGGCGGAAAAGACGCGGAGTCGGCGGCAAAAGCGGGCGGCATGTCGCTGCATGAAGCTGTCATCCGCCGAGACGCTGAAGCGGTCCGCGCGCGCCTCGGTCTCGGCGCCGATGTGAATGAAATCAGCGATGAAGAGCGGTTCAAAGGAATGACGCCGCTGGCGGCTGCCGCGCGTGCCGTCAATACGGAATGCATGGAAATTCTGCTGGCCGCCGGCGCCGACCCGAATTTCAAAGACGGCAACGAAATGACGGCCGCCGCGTATATGTTTTCATACATGACGGCTCTGAACGTCACACCGGACGTGTTTACGGAAAACAAAGCCCAAAAAGCGATGAAAATGCTGATTGAAGCGGGGCTGGACAGAAACGGCGCCGTAGACGGCAGTTCCAACACGCTGCTGACCTGCGCCTGTTTATCGCCAAACCGTTCTCCCGGTTACAATCATTTGATTCTGAGAAACATCCTCATTGACGAGATGATCCGCTGCGGCATTGACGTGAACGCGGCGAATAAAAATGGGCAGACCGCTTTGATGGGCGCCTGCCTTTTGGAATTCAAAGAAAACGAATCCGTCATACTTGCGCTGCTTGAAAACGGCGCGCGGACAGACGTCTCGGACAGCGCGGGAAACACGCCGCTCATTTACGCCGCTCAGAATCCGAGTAAATTGGACGCGAAACAGATCACGGACCTGCTGTTTGATTTCGGTGACACGCTGCCGGACGCCGTCAACAATGCCGGCAAATCGGCGTTGGATTACGCGACATTAAAAGATAATGAAATGCTTGTGAAACTGCTGCTTTCAAAAATGTAAGGACGATTGAAAATGCAAATGTACGATTTAACTCAGCTGTACGGAAAAAATGAACCGCCGCGCGAAGAAATTATGGCGCTTTACAAATCAATGGACCCGGATTTTGCGGATGAATACTCGGGCGAATCTCTGCTCCATGTTGCCGCCAAATACGCCGATTATGAAGCGGCGGAATATTTATTGGCCGCCGGCGCGAAAGCGGCCGTCTTTAACCGATATAATGAAACGCCGCTTCATCTTTTGGCGAAGGGGGATACCCGAACGCTCAAACCCGAATCGGGCGCGGTTTATAAAACGGCGGTTCTGCTTTTGGACGCAAAAGTCAGCGTTCTTCGAAAAGACAATGACGGCAACGCGTGTTATCATGTCGCCGGCGAATCCGGAAATTACGAATTCGTCCGAGCGCTTCATGAGAAAGGCTCAAAACTGACCGGCACAGGCAAAAACGGCTATACCGGAATGCATTATGCCGCCGAACGCGTCCGGCATGAAATCTCGTCGCTCAATTACGCAAAACAGGATTATGAGCGGAAAAAAGAGAAGGAAAAAGAAAAACCGTCCGAGCCGTATGAAAAACAGCTGTCCGAATATGAGAAAGAGTATTTGGAAAAGAAACAAGTGGTTGAAAATTACTTCCTGACCGCAAAAGCGTTCCTGGACGCGGGCGTTGACCCGACGGAAAAGAACGAATACGGCAAAACTGCGCCGGATTTTGCCGTTGAAAGCGGCGATAAAAAAATGGCGGCGCTTTTGTCGGGCATGTATTCGGAAGACGCCGGCAGCGAAGAGCAGGAACTCATCATTCTGTCGGGCTCAATGACCCTTCACAAAGCGGTCGAAAAGAAAGATTATGAAGCGATCCGCGCGATTTTAAAGCTCGGCGCCGATCCGAATGAGGTCGGCGGCGATGGAGACCATCGAACGGAAGGCAAGACGGCGCTTGCGGTTGCCGCGGAAAATTTTGACGCGGAAGCGGTTGAAATTTTAATTGAAGGCGGCGCGGATCCGAACTTTAAAGATTCGGAAGAGAGAGCAGCCCTTTCTCATTTTTTCACAACGGACGCGAGTGTTCGAACAAGCCTCGGCGTTTTTCAGCAGAAACGCCCGGCGCGGATTTTGAAAAGTTTTGTTGACGCGGGATTCGACATAAACTGTATCGTAAACAGCAAAGGAGAGACGCTTTTAAACCTCGCCTGCCGCGCCGGCACCGGTACGGGATACAACGAATTCCGATTGAAAAGCCATGTGATCGACCTTGTTATGGAATACGCGCCGAATGTTGATCTGCCGGATTTGAACGGCACGACGCCGCTGATGAATCTCTGCGCGGCGGATTTTGATGTGATCGAAAACCAGCAGATCGCGCTGCTTGAAGCGGGCGCGGATGTCGGCACAATCGACAAGTTCGGAAAGACGGCGCTCATTTACGCGGCGACCAACCGCAGTACGACGGGCGCGAAACAGTTTGCGGAATATTTGTTTGACGCCGGCGACCCGATGCCGGACCGCGCGGACAATGACGGAAAAACGGCGTTGGATCACGCGACTGAAAATAACAACGAGCCGCTTGTGAAATTCTTATTATCTAAAATGTAATAAATCCGGCGAATAAAACACCGAAATAAAAAGGAGAAGAATTATGGGAGCCAACATGGATAATATTTTTTTGAACGCCTGCAAAAACGGGCAGAAAGGCGTTGTCGAAACGTTCGTCAAAAAAGGCGGCATCAATTATGACAAACGCGACGCGACCGGCAACACGCCGCTTTATTACGCCGCGCAGAAAGGCGCCCGCGACATCGTGAAACTTTTGATTGAAAACGGCGCCGATGTGACGCTTGCCGACAACCGGAGCGTAACACCGCTTCACGCCGCTTCAAAAACCGGCAACAAGGAAATCATCACGATTTTAATAGAGAACGGCGCCGACGTCAACGCCGCCGACAAGGACGGAAAAACGCCGCTCATCTGCGCGGTTTCAGCCGGCAAATCCGAAATCACGCGTCAGCTGCTGACGCTGGGCGCCGACAAGTCGGCGAAGGACAACGACAACCACAACGCTTTGGATTACGCCACGGCGGGCGGTCTTCGTGACATTATCGCGCTTCTCGCAGAAGATGTGTCTCAAAAGGATAATGACGGCAACACGCCGCTTCACCAGGCGGTCGCGGCCGGACAGAGCGAGACGGTCATCGCGCTTTTGAATAAGAGCAAAGACGGCATCAACGAACTCAACGACAGCGGCGAATCCCCGCTCATTCTCGCCGTCATGAATTCCAACATTCATTTGACGGAACTTTTACTCGAAAAAGGCGCCGACGCCGACTTAAAACTTTTGGACGGCAGTTCCCCGCTTCACTATGCCGCGGCCATGGGGAACCGATTTATCGGCAAAGCGCTGATCAAAGCCGGCGCCAACGTCAATTTCAAGAACGAAAGTTCGGAAACGCCGTTAATCATCGCGGCTTCGCGTGGCAACAACGACTTCTGCGCTCTGCTGATTGAAAGCAAAGCGGATGTGAACGCAGTCGACAACGCGCAGCAGAGCGCATTGTATTACGCGAGCGAATCCGGATTTACCGAAATCGTAGAAATGCTGATCATGGCGGATGCTGAGAATTAAAAGAATGAGAGAGAAGAGGGTTTGCCGCGCCGCTTGCGCGCGAATCGCTTCAATTTTTAAAAACGAATAAAAGGAACGGACAGAGTGATTAAACAAAAAAAGAAAAGCTCACTCTGTCTTTTTTCCTCTTTTCTGAAATAAAATCACCGTTCCGGCTGTTTATCACAATAACCTCTTTCACTCGAGATAAATGTACCCCGAACGGGTATAATTTTTAAGAGAAACCTCTCACGAAATGAATTGTAGAAATATATCAAAACGGGTATAAAATAAACGTTTTAAACAAAACAATACCGCAAAAGGTATAAATCAGAAGACATTTATTTAATTATATCAAAAAAGGTATAATTTCAAAATAAAGACAAATGAAAAGAGGATGATTTTCCGATGAGTAAAGAATTGTCATCTCTTTCGCTTTACGTGAAAAATGAACGGAAGAAAGCGGATTTGACGCAAGTTGAACTTTCAAAAAAAGCGGGCGTCGGACTTCGGTTTATTCGGGATTTAGAGCAAGGGAAAGAAACGCTTCGGATGGATAAAGTGAATCAAGTTTTGGCAATGTTCGGCGGAGAATTGGGCGTCGTGCCGCTGGACCGCGAGAAGTGGTATTCATGAAACAGGCGGTCGTTTATATGTATGATATTCCGGCCGGAATGATTACGGAAGATGATGAAGGATATCTTTTCCGATATAATGAAGAATATCTCAAACACCCGAATGCAGAAGCCGTCAGCATGACGATGCCGCTTCAAAAAGAGGCCTATCGGAACAAATATTTATTCCCGTTTTTTGACGGGCTCATTCCGGAAGGCTGGCTTTTGGAAATTGCGGAAAAAACTTGGAAAATCCCGGATCGGGACAGAATGTCTTTGCTGCTCGCCTGCTGCAGAGATTGTATCGGCGCAGTCAGCGTTATTCCGATCGAATAAAAACCGATTGGAAAGGAAAAGAAAGCAGAAAAGGAACGGGAAAAATGATGCGAAATGCGCAAGAAAAATGTCTGTATTGCTACAAACCGTTAAATGAATCAGAAACGGCGGATTTTCATCCGGCCTGTTCCAAAAAAATATTCGGAACAGAAAAAACGCCGCTTTTACCGTACACAAAAAAACAGATTTACGATTTGGCGTCAGATGTTATTCGGTCACAAACGGCCATTACAGGAGCGCAGCCGAAACTTTCTTTGGATTTGGAAAAAGGAGACAAAGATTTTCCGAAACGATTCACCATCATCGGTTTATGGGGCCGGTACATCTTAAAACCGCAAACGGAAATGTATCAAAACTTGCCGGAATTTGAAGACCTGACAATGCATTTAGCGGAATTATCCGGAATTAAAGTTGTTCCGCATTCTCTGATCCGTTTTGAAGACAAAAGCCTTTGTTATATTACAAAAAGAATCGACCGGAATGAAAATGGAAACAAAATCCATATGGAAGACATGTGCCAATTAACGGAACGCCTGACAGAAGATAAATACAAAGGATCATATGAACAAATCGCAAAACAGATTCAGCAACACTCGAAAATGCCGGGTTTGGATTTGATTGCTTTTGCCGAGCAGCTTGTTTTTTGTTTTTTGACCGGAAACTCAGATATGCATTTGAAAAACTTCTCGCTGATAAAACACAATGCCGGCTATCAATTGTCCGCTGCTTATGACATGCTTCCGACAAATCTGATCCTTTCCGAAGATACGGAAGAAACCGCGCTGCTTTTAAACGGAACGAAGAAAAAAATCAATAAAGAAGATTTTGAAAAAGCGTTTCAAACAATGAAAATCGATTCAAAAAGCGTTGAAAATATTTTTGAAAAGTTTAAAAAAACCGTTCCGGATTGGTTCGGTTTTATTGATCAAAGTTTCCTCCCCGAGGATATGAAAAAAAATTACAAAACACTTGTTCAAAAAAGAGCTGAAAAATTGAGAATATTGTAAAAAATCGAAAAACCAATCAGACCTGCCGATTCAAGCTGCCGCCTGCGCGCGAATCGCTTAAATTTTTAAACACGAATAAAAAAAGAACGGCGGGCGGTCAAACAAATACAAAAACAAAAAAAGCAAATCCTTTCAAAAAGGATTTACTCAACCTTTTTTTCATCCTCGGGAACAAAATCATCCATTTTGCTCTGCTTGTCGCAGTAACATTTTTCGCCCGGAATCGGAACGGGATACATTTCAGTAATGCAGCCGAGACAGAGCTGGCTTTTATCAATGCCGATGGCTTTGACGAGACCGTCGGCGCTGAGATAGCCGATTGTGTCGGCATTCACGGCGGCGCAGATGCCTTCGATTGTTTTGTGCGTTGCGATGAGCTCGGCGCGGGTCGGCATGTCAATGCCGAGATAGCAGGGACCGACAATCGGCGGGCTTGCGACGCGCAGATGAACTTCTTTGGCGCCCGCGACTTTGATCATATCGATGATTCGGCGGGAAGTCGTGCCGCGGACAACGCTGTCATCCACCAGAACAACGCTTTTATCGCGAAGGTTTTCGCCGATAGTGTTCATTTTCAGGCGGACGGCCATTTCACGCATTTCCTGATGCGGCAGAATGAACGTTCGGCCGACATATCTGTTTTTCATCAAACCTTCCAAATATTTGATGCCGGATTTGCGGGCGTAGCCGATGGCGGCCGCGATTCCGGAGTCGGGGACGGGAGAGACGATGTCAGCGGCAGCGGGATGTTCAAGGGCCAGCTCATTTCCGATTCTTTCGCGGACAGCATAAACAAGATGCCCGTCAATGATAGAATCCGGACGGGCAAGATAAATATATTCAAAAACGCAATGCGCGGAAAAGCTGTTGTCTGCGGCGATAACGCTTTCCACTTCTCCCGTTTTCTTAAAAACGATGATTTCGCCGGGCATGAGGTCGCGGACAAGCTTTCCTTTGATCGCGTCAAGAGCGACGCTTTCAGAAACAGCGGCGTAACCGCCTTCGATTTCGCCGAAACAAATCGGTTTGTTCCCGATCGGGTCGCGGACAGCGTAAAGATCGCCGTTGATCATGATCGTTAAAGCGTAAGAGCCGACGATGCGTTTCATAACGGATTTTAAAGCAGGAACAGGATCTTGGTGCAGTAATTCTTTCACCAAAAGAAGGCCGATGATTTCGGCGTCAAGAGCCGTTGTAAAAATGCGCCCTTCGGATTCAAGCTCGTCTTTGAGTTCCGCGCTGTTGACAAGATTGCCGTTATGAGAAATAGCGATGACGCCGCCTTTGAAATTTAAGACGAAAGGCTGACAATTTTCAATTGTTTGCGTGCCGTACGTCGCGTTGCGGACATGCCCGACGCCGACATAACCGACGATATCTTGCAGCGTGTCGCGGGAATAGGCTTCGGAGACCAGCCCCATGCGTTTAATAGACCGCTGTTTGGAACCGTCAAAAACGACAATGCCTGTTGAATCCTGACCGCGGTGCTGCAATGCATAAAGCGCATAATAGAGTTTAAAAGCAACAATATTTGTCGGCGGCGCAGGGTCATGGATAATAACGCCGGCAACGCCACACTCTTCCTTCAAATTGATCACCCGATTTAAAATTTTATAAAACATATAAAACATATAAAATTTGTAAAGCTTATAAGACTGTCCATTATTTAATAATTCAGCTTTATGAAATAGAATTGACCATTAAAAACAATACGAAATATATCAGCGTTTCTTCAAAACCAGCTGAAAAGTCTCTTAATCAAAAGCAATGATTTGAGATTACAGAGCATACGAATCATCTCCGTTTTTTCATAATTTTTTTAAAATGTTTGCAGAGGATTCCGGCAAAGCAGGAAACAGCAAATGAAAATCCTATTAAAAAAGTAAAATAAAGGATAAAAGAATAATTAAGAGAATTATTGATAGATTCCGGAAAGAATATCAGAGGAAGAAGAACAATGGCACTTCCGATGAATATCGTTAAAAACGGAAGCCAGGCAACATTGCGCAAACTTATCCAAAACGTTCTATAAACAGCATAGTGACCCGCATATAACCCGAAAAGAATCGGCAAAATGAAGTTCGTAAAAAGATCATAATTCTGTTTTAATATTTCGAAATACATAATAAATCCGATAGCGGAAAAAATGAGTGTTATCATCATTAGAAACAGAATAAATTTATTGATGCCTTGGTCAGTATTTTTGAGCATTGCCGCATATGTATAAAATAATGAAATAAGCGGAAGGGCGTAAAAAATCCATATTTCCAGCGTATTTGACACATATGATATAATTACTATAAATAAAATATAATTTGACAGGAAGCCGACCCCATACAAAAAAGTCTCGATTTCCAGCTTCAACTTCATCTTTAGAGCTGAGAAAAAGAAGACATTCGGCAATAATAGAATCAACAAACAAAAAACACAAATAGCTAGAAGATGAGGACTATCAGTCTGGGAAGCATGTGAAACGAAAATCCAAACAAATAAAGAAAAAAACAGCAACTATGGAAGTAACAAAATGAGAATTTCAATCAAAAGAAGTGATTTTTGATTATTGAGCATATGAATCACCAATGTTTTTCTTAAAATATTTACAAGCTGCTCCCGCAAGATATGAAATGGCAAATGAAATCATCATGAAAAAAACAAGTGCCGATGCCGTTAAAAATAGAATAATATTACCGCATTTATTTTCTTTGTTTTTGAGGATTGCCGCATACGTATAATACAGCGAAGCAAGCAATAAAACATTCAGGAAAATTGAAAAAATACTTCCTTCAGGGGAATCTGTTGATAAGCTTTTAGAATATCCCAATAAAAAAATAATCAGTAATACCATATTTGACAAAAACCCAATGCCGTATAAGAAAGTCTCAATTTTCATATTTAATTTATTTTTAAAAACTGAGAAAAAAAGTATATTTGGCAACACAGTGATCAAAACAAAAACCGCACATAAAACAAGAAGAGAAATACTTGATCGGAACCCATTCGGCAAGAGATCGATGCTGAGAAGTATCCATGCCAATATACACAATAATATCGGACCGGATAAAAATAAACTTTCAATCAAAAGAAGTGATCTTTGATTATTGAGCATAGGAATTACTCCTGTTTTTCATAAAATAAAGATGTATAATTGAAAAATGATTCAATCATACCTTTGCGAATTTTAGATCACCTGTGTTATATGCCGTTATTATTGCCATACAGCATAAGCCCATTTAAAGCCGCTTGCCCTTCAAAAAGACATCTGTCAGTAACCAATTCCAGAGTCCTGTTATCGAAATCATAATCGACCATGCAATCCCACACAGTTGAAGAATAGGAGTGAGAATAAGCTGCCAATACTTTGCTATGCGCAATAGGATTTGCCGTTCCATATGCATAATTTGCATTTTCTGCGACGCTGCCGAATTTTAAACCACCTGTCCAGTTTGGACCTACATAATCATTCTCATACATAAGATGGGGTTCCGGCCAATTAGTATAAAGAAGGGCATTAGATTGATTATATGCAGCTTGGAGAGCTGCATCATCTGTATGAAGTGGCATACTCATATCACAAACAAAGTGAGAAGCATAAGATAAATTTACAGCTCTTTGATTCACAGGCGAAGATGTTATCATCGCTCTTTGGAGATATATAGTAATTCGGTCAATAGCATCCCCAAGGTTCAGTGAAGGATTATAGTAATGATAATAATTTGATTCAATTATCTTTTCGAGAAGAGCAGGCCACAACCCGTTATTACTTGAAACGTCGGAATCATAAGTCATATTGTCCGGATCATCCGGCTCATCCGCATAAGAACCGATTCGGTTAGACATGCTGGAATTAAAACCTGCTTTTTCCGCCGCCCATCGGGCCATATCTTCATGCATGTTTGGGGCTCCGTTAACTCCTGAAGTCCAATTTGATACCAGAACTTCATTTCTCTTCGATAAGGATTCTTCAATAACGGCGTCCGAGATATTCTCCAGCATTCGTATGTCTTGGTCAGAAATTTCAGCAAGTAAAACTTCTTTATTTTCGATTGTAATAAAGGTTACAAGACCTGTATCGACTTGTTTAACCGGATACTTTTCCTCGAAATTTGACAAGTAACTTATCATTTCGTCTTTTGTCTTCATGTCAGCTTCAACGCTTTTATCTTTAGAAGCTTCAAGTGTCGGTTTGTAATCCGATAACGTAAAAACCCATGA
>JAITUZ010000007.1 GCA_031286065.1 Candidatus Methanimicrococcus odontotermitis
AGGTCTCGGGATGACCGACGCCGAAATCGGATCAATCAAAACGATTGACGACATGGTCACTTATGACGGCATCCGCCCGCCGGACACAAAGCTGCGCATCCGCCGCCGCGGCGCGGCAATCGTGCCGACGGAACAAGGCATTCTGCTCGTTCAGGAAAATGGTCGGCCGTATTCACTCGAAACATATCGACGGCATTTGCAGGAATATGCCATAAAATTCGGCATTTATAACCATGAAGCACCGAGGCAAATGAACTTTACGTTCAATTCTTGCCGCCGCTTCGGAGTGACACAGTTCATGAAAACGCAGATCCCACCGACTTACATCAGTTTCTTGCGCGGTGACAAAATTAAAAAGAGTAAAGACATCAAAGAGATTTACTTTGACATTGACAGAGAAGATGTGCAGGAAAAATACAATCAGCATGTCTTCAAGCTGTGGGGACATAAGTAAGGTTTATATACCTTTCGATTGTTTTAACAATTAATCGGGTCAAACATACGGCTAATATGTAAGATGTGGATTTGGCAGATTCTTCTGCAGTCCCTGTCAAAAACATATCTAAGACCCGTAATTATACTGATTTGAAAAAAAGGGCTGATCCCGATCAGTCCATCGGAAAAAACACGCCTTTCGGCGTTGTTTTTAAGAAACAAAACTGCTGAGTTTCTCTCTTTTTTTTAATTTTTTTAAAAATGATTTTACACGGTTTTTTCTGTTCAAGCGGCATTATATGGATTTTTTAGTGAATTGATTTATAACTTTACGTTCTATTCTTATATTGGCAGCAAAATGTTTTTATTTGAAAGATTATGAGAGACATAAGTGTTATTTACATGTGTCAACTTCTTACAAGGGATAATATATGCAAAAAAAAGTTCTTATCGTTGATGATGAAGATTTGCTTCGCGACCTTCTTGTTCAAATTATTCAAAATTCCGGTTATCTTGTCGATCAGGCAAAAGACGGCGAACAAGCCGTTGAAGTTTATAAAAAATTCAGTCCGGATATTGTGATTATGGATATTGTTATGCCGAATGCGAACGGCATTCAGGCGACGGAGAACATTTTAAAATATGATCCGGAAGCTTCCGTTGTTGCTTTAACTTCTTTCTCTTCCGCAAAAGGAGACGACATCTTAAAAGCAGGCGTTAAACAAGTCGTCAGTAAACCCATCAAAAGCGCCGATTTGATTGAAATTATTAAAAGTTATGTCGGATAATTTTTCGTTCATCCGGTTTGGTTTTTTTTAAACGGCTTATTTTATGATTTTTAATTTTATGATAATTTATATGATTTCATTTTCATGATAATTTATATTTTTTAGTGAATTTTTATTTTTACAGACTGTCCTATTTGACTCTTTTTTTGCAGTTTCTTTTTTTAAATGTTTTTTGTCATCTGCCGGAGTTTTTGGTTCTGTTTTTATTTTTCTGCCGAAAAGACGCATTTCAAAAAAATATAAATAACAAAGTTCTCCATTAACCCATTCAAATATAATATTTAAAATAACATTCAAAATAATATTCAAAATAACATTCAAAATAACATTCAAAATAAATACGTTTAAAATGCGTTTCTAATTAAACGCTGAAAAACATTTAAGAATTTTTTATTCGACGGAGTTTCAGATGTATCTGATTATTACAGAAAAAGAGACCGCAGCAAAGCGTATCGCGGCGATTCTTTCAGAAAACAAAGTTAAAAAAGTCCGCTATCCGAAATTAGGCGTTGAAACATACGAGTTTTCTTATAACGGCGGACACACTGTCGTTATGGGTCTCAGCGGCCATGTTGTCGGTATTGATTTCCCGAATGAATATAACAATTGGCAAAAAAACTCGGCCAGAGATTTGATTGACGCCGACATCATACCGATTACAACCAACAAAAAAATCGTCACGGCGCTGAAAGTCCTCGGCAAACAAGCCGATTTAGTGACGATTGCGACGGACTATGACCGCGAAGGGGAACTCATCGGCGCAGAAGCGCTGACATTGGTCCAATCCGTCAATCCTGACGTTAAATTCAACCGCTCGCTTTACAGCGCGATTACGCCCAAAGACATCACGCACGCATTTGAGAATTTGACGACCGTCAATTTTGATTTGGCGGACGCCGGCCACGCCCGGGAAGTTATCGATCTTGTTTGGGGCGCCGCGCTCACGCGCTATATCTCGCTTTGCGCCGGCCGCCTCGGCAAGCTTTTTTTATCTGTCGGCCGCGTCCAGTCACCGACTTTAGCGCTCATTGTCGAGCGTGAGAAAGAAAGAGAGGCTTTTGTTCCTGTTCAGTATCGGGAAATTGAAGTCACACTAAAAACACAATCAGAAGAATCGTTTATCGCGGAATACCACACCAACCGCATTTATGAAAAAGAACTTGCGGAACGCATTTACGCCAATGTTATTGTCGGCGGCAGCGCGCGCGTCAAAAGTGTCGAAGCGAAGCAGCGCAAAGAAAAACCGCCGATTCCGTTCAACACCACTGAATTTTATGTCGCGGCCAATGCCGCCGGTATTTCCGTCAACAATGCCAAACGTATGTATCAGACACTTTATGAAGCTGGATTTTTATCTTATCCGAGAACGGACAGCACGATTTATCCGGAGAGTTTGGAACTTCGGTCTTTGATTGAAATGTTTGTCGGCACCGAATTTAACGCGTACGCTCAACAGCTTCTCAAAATCGCCGATAAAGACGGTTTAAAGCCGACGCAGGGCAAAAAAGAAGATCCGGCTCATCCGCCGATTCATCCGGTCGCCCCCGCCAAACGAACGGATATGAAAGAAGACGAATGGAAAGTTTATGAATTGGTTGTCCGCCGTTTCTTTGCGACGTTTGCGGGCGAAGCCGAATGGGACACCATGAAAATCGAAATCGACATCAACAGTGAAAGTTTCAAAAGCAACGGCTCTCGTTTAACAAACGAAGGATGGCGCTGGTATTATCCGTATAACAAGCCGGAAGACCGTGTTTTGCCTCATTTGGAAGAAGACGGTGTTTTAACGGTGACGCATAAAGAATTGTTTGATAAAGAAACGCAGCCGCCGAGCCGTTACGGTCAGGGGCGCCTCATTCGCGTCATGGATGATATGGGCATCGGAACAAAAGCGACGCGCGCTGATATTATCAATAAGCTCATTTCCCGCTATTATATTCATGGGAATCCGCTTCAGCCGACCAATATGGCTTATTCCGTCATTGACACGCTTGAACAGTACGCGCCGACTATCGTGAAACCGGACATGACAAAACAGCTGGAAGCCGACATGGATAAAATATCGGAAGGCCGGATTTCAGAAGCGGATGTTTTAAAAGAATCACGCGAAATGCTGAACGGCGTTTTTGATGATTTGGAAAAAAATCATGAGGATATCGGCCGCTCTCTTCAGTCGGGTCTTCGCGAAGACAGAATTGTCGGCAAATGCCAATGCTGCGGGTCAGATCTGATTATCCGCAAGTCTAAAAAAGGTTCTCGTTTCATCGGCTGCAGCGGTTATCCCGAATGTGATTTTTCATTGCCTGTCCCGCGGACCGGGCAAGTCGTCGTCACCGATAAAATGTGCGATGATCATCAAATGTATAAAATCAAAATCATTACTGAAGGCAAACGGCCGTGGGAACTCGGCTGCCCGCAATGCAATTTCATCGAATGGCAGAAGAAAGTCGAAGAGGATGAGAAAAACGGAATTGTCGCCGAAACATCCGCCGAGCGCGCCAAACGCATCAAAAAAGAGAAAGCAGACGCGAAAGCCGAACGAGAAGCAAAAGCCGCCAATCCGTCGGAACTTTCCGATATCAAAGGGCTCGGCGAAGCGTCGCTTCAAAAACTGAAGGACGCGGGAATTATGACACTGACAGATTTGGCAGCGGCCGATTCCGGTCGGCTGTCACGGGAAACCGGGATCAGTCAAAAGAATATTGAAAAATGGAAAGAAGTAATTTAATTTTTCTTTTTTAAGCGATTTCATTTTCATTTAAATGATTTCATTTTCTTTTTTAAGCGATTTTATTTTTCTTTTTTTAAATTATTCTTTGCCGCCTCGGATACCGATTTTAATTTTTATCGGTTTTGAGTGGTTTTCATCCTCTTCTGTTCCGTCCTTGATGACAATGGTGGTTTCGGGTTTTTTCTGTTCCGGCTTTTTCGGCTTGAACATTTCTTCTTCGGCCGATTCTTCCGTTTTATTCTGAACCGAGAAGTATATGCCGACCAAACCGATAATGACCGCTAAAATAACGCTGTATATGAAATAGACGACCGGGAACACGTATCCCAGCTGCGTCAATGTGATTGATAAGGCGTAGCTTCCGCCGCCCCAGAACAGCAGCGTTCCGGCAAGAACAAAAAGCATTTCTACAATCAAATTTTGATATTCTTTTTTGGCGTACATGTGATCAATGCTTTTTCCGAATAAATATACAAATAAGGAGCCGGCGTACCATAAAACAGATTTTTTAATGTACAGGGAAATTATTGGAAGACCACCGTAATAACTGATTTCACCGCCGGTCAGGTCCCAAACGCTGACAGAGCCGCTGACAGTTCCGATAACAAATAAAAGAACGGCGGCAATCATCGTGACAAATGAAAGCTGATGCGAATGGAAGTTTTTTTTCAGTTCGGACCAGCTGAGAAGCAGCTTGTCGTTGAGCGAGTAAGCCCGAAGAATCATATAAACGCCGACAACAAAAAGGGTGCCGATAACAGCCCATTGCGGGTTGCCTGTCGCGGTCGCAAGAGCGTAAACGATCAAAGCCAAGCCGATTGGGACGAAAAATGTCTGAAGCAGTTTCGGGTCTTTAAAGAAATTTTTAATCATGTAGTAAGTGCTTTCCAAGTTTTCACTCTGCATAACGATAATTCTTTGAACCGAATCTATTTTGATGCGGGATTGAACCAGCGGGATCAGCGATTCGTCTTCAGCGCCGTCGGAGACGAAAACCGCGCTTTTTGCGTCCCAACTCATCAAAAAATCATCCAGTTGGTTGACGATTTTTTTATCCGAAATCGTGCCGACATTTTTATCGCCCGCGAATGAAACAATTTCCGCGTCAACGCCGAGGCGGTGAAGTTCGTCTAAAATCCGAATCCCGCCGAAAATCGTGTTCGTGTCGGAATCCTCCGGATCAACGGTCGCTAAACTGACAGCGGCAGCAATATTTGCGCCGCGCCCGATGACCGGCGTGATGACCTTCGCTTTTTCACCGAGGTCGTTGTCCCTGTCAATACAAATAACAATCGTATCCATTTTTTTCAATCCGGAGTGAATTTATGAATATAAATTAAGCAATAAATGAAGTGGTATCCATTCTATTTATATTTATAACTATATCCGCAGCAGCGCGCTTTATTTTTAAGTGCCGGTGCATTAATTAAATTTCCTCTGTAAATTTTATTTTTCCGGGATTTTTTCGGCGGAGAATCTGAATAAGTTTCTCAGCGCATTTCAGTTTTTTCTTTTTTAAAGGCGTTGCATCAAAATCGTTAAAGTCAAAGCCGATGAGAATCACAGACGCCGCGTCAAAAGCGTCGGCTAAAAAAACGCAACGGTCGCCGTCTGTGAATCCGCCGAAATTAAATAAATTTTCAAGCGGACGGCATTGGCATGTCGGAACAACGGCGTTTTTCTTGATTTTATCCGACAGGGCCGGCAGATATTTTTCCAGTTTGTCAAAATTGTCGCCGTGCGCATGAATCAAAAGCATCGCTCCTTTATCAGCCGCTTCAATTTCTGTCATCGCGTCGCCGGAATGTTTGCCGTCTAAATCCGTGACGATAATCTCCGGAACTCTGCCGTTTTGAAGTAAAACGGACGCTGCGCCGTCGGCGGCGATATAAATTTCATCACCGCTTTTTGAAAGTAAAGAATATTCTTTTTCCAGCGAAGGCGCGTTGCCGCAAACAACGATTTTCTGACGGCTGATTTTATATTTTAAAGACGAAAGCGTTTCGTTTCGTTCCCGTTTTTCCGAGCCGCTGATTTTATTGAATTCATTCGAGAGCCAAAGGGCTGTCTGTTCGTCTTTTTCCTGAGAAAAGCCGAACGTGTTTAATATTTTTGTATAATGCGGCTCCCAGTCGATGAAATCCATAATCTTCTCCTTTCTCAAATCTGCGCTGTCCTTCTTCCTCAATTCTAATGAAGCGGCAAAATCGGTTTAGAACAAATTCGTTCAAACCAAAATCACGCAGCAGAGCTCTCTGACTTTTTCTTTTTCGCCGACAACGGAAACAACGTCCCCTTCGCGGAAGACGAGTTTTCCGTCCGGGTTTAAGATAATTTCTTCATCGCGCTCCACGCCGACGACCAAACACTCCGATTTGTCCCGAATCGCGCAGTCATAGAGCGGCTTTCCGAGAAGCGGTGAATTTTCTTCAACAACGAACTGCTGAAGAACAACTTCATCCTCTGCTTTCTTTTCAGGTTCAAGGGAATTGTTTTCAATTTCTTCGCGGAATGTGTTCATTTGTTCGTCAGTGCCGAGAACAATTATTTTGTCCCAAGACGAAATGATCATGCTGCCGCCCGGAATGTTATAGCGGCGGTCGCCTCTGATGATGGACACGATATTGACGCCGTATTTTGAGCGGAATCCGAGTTCGGCCAGCGTTTTGCCGATGACAGGGGATTCCGGCGCGACTTCAAACGTATCCATGTGCACGTTTTCCAAAGAGGAGACAGCTGTTTCTTTTTTCAGTTTGCTTTTGCTGCGCTCGTTCAGGTTATGAATGAACTGATTTTCAAGCCGGATATAATGTTTTTGAAGCGTCTGCGACCACAGCGCGAAAGCGATTGCGAACAGAACAAAAATAATAATCATGCCGAGCTGAGAGGTGAATTCCATGAAGATGACATAGCCGACCAGAATCGCCGCAACCGCGAAACGGGCAAATCTCAGAAAAACCAAATAACCGCTGTTGAAATTCGGGTCATTCCAAAGGGTTTCAAAGTTTTTCGTTTTCAGTTTGCTCAGCAAAAGCGCGCTTATAAACGGCAGCATCAGCAAAAGCGTCACAATGACAGAAATCAACGAACCTTGCCGGCCGCCGATGTTTTCTCTGAAAAACGGTGAGATATATATGACAGATAAAAACGCGATTGCCGCCAATATGACGCCGTAAATGATAATCACGAAAATATTCGTTTTCAATACTTTTTTCCAAATATTATCTTTATTGATCGCGTTTTTATGTGAGCCGAAATTGTTGAGGAAATTCGCGGCTTTTGAGGGTAAAATCTTATTGAAAGCGGTATAGGCGCGGTCTGAATATTTTATCATATACGGGGAGGTAAATGTCGTAATCACGGAAACGGCAATGACGACCGGATACAGGAAATCGCTTGTGACGCCCAAGCTGACACCGAGTCCGGCGATAATGAACGCGAATTCTCCGATTTGAGCGAGTGAAAATCCGGACTGCATGGAAACTTTTAAATTTTGGCCGGAAATCAAAACGCCGAAGCTTGAAAAGATCGCTTTTCCAAGGATTGTCGTGAGCGTGATGATGAGAATCGGGCCGGCGTAATCAAACAGCACTTGCGGGTTCATCATCATGCCGACGGAAACGAAGAAAACGGCGCCGAACAGGTCTTTAATCGGTTTTGTGACATGCTCGATTTTTTCGCCGTCAACGGTTTCCGCTAAAATGGAACCCATGACGAACGCGCCGAGAGCTGATGAAAATCCGGTTCTGACAGACAAAACCACCATTCCGAGGCAAAGGCCGATGCCGATCACTAAGAATGTTTCATCATTCATGTATTTCCGAATATATTTGAAAATAATCGGAAGAATGTAAATGCCGGCGACAAACCACAGAATTAAGAAGAAAAGCATCTCAGAAACGCTTTTCAACAGTTCGATTCCGAGAGACGAACGCGCTAAAACAATTGCGGGAAGCAAAACCATCATTAAAATCGCGATCAAGTCTTCAACAATTAACGCGCCGAACACGACATTCGTAAATTTTTGTCCTCTCAGCTTTAAATCTTCAAAGGCTTTGATGATGATGGTTGTTGAAGAAAGCGCAAGCATGGAGCCTAAAAAGAAGCTGTCCATATGATTCCAGCCCATTAAATAACCGACGGAAAAACCGATGATCAGCATCGAAATAACTTCAGTGATTGCTGTAATGGACGCCGTGCCGCCGACACGCATCAGTTTCTTAAAACTGAATTCCAAGCCGAGACCGAAGAGAAGGAAAATAACGCCGATGTCTGCCCATATGGAAATGTTTTCCGGATCTGAAATGGACGGGATATACTGCCCGACGCTTTCCGGCAGATATCCGGTTAAATATCCGCTGATCAGCAGCCCGGCAACGATGTAGCCTAAAACGAGCGGCTGCTTAAACCGTTTAAAAATAAGCGTGATAACGCCGGCGGCAATTAAAATCAATGCTAAATCCATAATCAGCGGTGACAGTTCCATTGACATGATCGTATTTTCCTGAAATTTTTAAAAAATTTAAAAACGGTTTTTAAGAGCGAAAACGGTAAAACACTTGATAAATGCCGAATTAAATTTAAATTTTTGCATCGCGCCGTTTACAAGTCAAGGGCTTTCACTCGTTTTTTCCTCGGCCCGCAAAGTTCACAATTTTTTATTCAAGAGCGGACTCTTTTATATGTATTTTTTTATATATTGTAAATGGACAATTTTGAATAAATATATTATCCATTTGTCCTTTTCAGTTCAGTTTGTTTCTGCCGGGCGGGACGTAAAAATAAATACAAGGAAGACCCGCTGAAAAGTGTCTTCCGGAAATTTAAATATAAAATCGGCAGAAGACGGATGATTTAAAAAAAAAGAAATAAAGAAAGCCTCAGGCTTTCTTATCTGAAACGCCGATTGTCATTTTGACGCCTTCAATATCCCACTCTTTGACCAAACGGCCGGCGGGCGCGTCTTTATTCAAATTCAATATTTCGGCGCGGACTTCCGACGCGATTTCAGCTTTCATGCTTTCAATTAATGAAGCGACATATTCATCTTCAATTTGAATATCGGCTGTAATCTGCTCATCAACGGCCAAGTCCATTTCTTTTCTCATGTCTTGGATTCTTCGAACCGTTTCGCGCATGTAGCCTTCCGCTTCCAATTCTTTTGTCAGCTTCGCATCAACATAAACCATGCCGCAGTCGGAGTCGCTTCCGGCAATGCCGTTTGGCACAAGTTCTTCAAATGTGACCATAGACGGCGTTACGATTACGGCCGTGCCGCCGGCAAGCGTCAATTCCATTTCTTCAACGCAGTCAAAGGCTTCTTTCAAAGATTTGGCGCCGGCTTCGTTAAGCGCGTCAGCCACTTTTTTCGCATCCTGCTTGAATGCCGGTCCGAGAACGCTTTGGTTCGGCGTCATCTGAACGTCCAGTTCTTTCCAGGCGTCGCCGACAGCGAGAACTTCCACATTTTTGGCGTTGGTCTGTTCTAATAGAACGTCTTTTAAGCGCGTCAGCGCGTCAGCGACATTTTCATCGTTTGGAACGACGACGATTCTTGAAATCGGCCACCTGAGCTTGCGTCCGGCTTTTTGCCGGGCGTTGGACGAGGCTTCCACGACGTTTCTGACGATTTTCATGTGCTCTTCCAATTCTTTGCTGATGAAAATCTCTTTTGCGGCCGGCCAGTCGTTCATATGAACGGACAGCGGCGCGGCGCTGTCAATGTTTCTGACCAGGTTTTGGTACATCGTCTCAGACAAATACGGCATGAACGGCGCCGTCAGCTTGGCGAGCGTGACATACGTTTCGTAAAGCGCCGCGTAAACGGCAAGCTTGTCAGCGCCGCCGTCTTCTGTCCATGTTCTCGGGCGAATGAGCTGAATATACCAGCGGGACAAGTCTTCCAAAATAAAGCTGAATAAGCCGCGAAGTGCTTTATGAAGCATTTTTTCATTCATCGCTTCCGTGACTTCAATGACGGTTGACTGCAAGCGGGAAAGGATCCATTTGTCTTCTTCGCGCATGCTGCCGATTAAAGATTCGGCCGGATGCTTCAGCGGGTCAAAGTTGTCTAAAACCATATAGGGCAGCGGGAATTTGTAAACGTTCCAAAGGATGTTGATCGTTCGGCTGACGGTTGCGACATCGTCCCAAACAAATTTGAGATCGTCCCACGGCGCGCTGGAGGAGAGCGAATAAGCGCGGAGAACATCGGCGCCGTATTTTTTGATGACTTCATCGGGCGCGACGACATTTCCAAGGCTTTTGGACATTTTTTTGCCGTCTTTATCCATGGTGAAGCCGTGCATTAAGACACTTTTGTAAGGCGTGCCGCCGAAAGCGGCGATTGACGCGCCGAGCTGGGAATAGAACCAGCCGCGGGTTTGATCATGCCCTTCGGTAATGAAATCCGCCGGCCACATCTTTTCAAACTTTTCTGTTTTTCCGGGGAAGCCGAGCGTCGCAAAAGAAGCGACGGCTGAGTCAAACCACACGTCAAAAACGTCTTTTGTCCGAACCATTTTGCCGCCGCAGCCGCAGTCCAGCGTGACTTCGTCGACATACGGGCGGTGAAGTTCGATATCTTCGGACAGCCGCGCTTTTGTTATCAGCTCTTTTTTTGTGCCGATGACGGCGCGCTTTTTACAATCGGGGCAGGTCCAAATCGGAACCGGAATTCCCCAGTAGCGCTGGCGGGAAATGCACCAGTCGCGGGCGTCGGCGACCCAGTCTCTGAAACGGGCGGAGCCGGCCCAGTCCGGCGTCCATTCAACGTCATTGTCAATCGCGCTCAGCATGTCATCTTTTATTTTTCCGACATCCAAGAACCACTGCTCTGTCGCTAAATAGATGATTGCGGTTTTGCAGCGCCAGCAGTGACCGTATCTGTGCGTGATTTTTCCCTGAGATAAAAGCAAATCTTTGTTTTTCAAATCTTCAATAATGATGTCATTCGCATCGCGGATGTTCATTCCGGCGTATTTTCCGGCTTCTTTTGTGTAAGCGCCGTTCGGGCCGACAGGGCAGAAAATCGGCAAACCGTATTTCGTTCCAACGTAAAAGTCATCCAAACCGTGTCCGGGCGCGATATGGACAATGCCCGTGTTGTCTAAAGAAACGTAATCCGCCGGATAAACGGCGTGCGCCATTTCAGCCTGCGCGGGAACTTCCGCCGCGAGCGGCGCGGTGTATTCCAATCCTTGAAGCTGTGCTCCTGTTTTTGTTTCAAGAATTTCATGGGACGTGTATTTTCCTCTTTTCATGAGGAGCGGAACGGATTCTTTGCCGATGAGGAGCCGTTCGGTTTTGCCGTCTTCGCGAACCGCTTTTACGATGACGTATTCGGCGTCCGGATGAACGGCGGCGGCGACGTTTGACGGAATTGTCCAAGGCGTCGTTGTCCAAATGACAATATAGTAGTCCTGTTCGCCCTTGACGGGGAATTTGACGTAAACGGAAGGGTCGTCGCGGTCCGCGTATTCGACTTCGGAATCGGCAATGGCGGTTTCACAGCGCGGGCACCAGTTGACGACACGCTTTCCTTCTTCCAGCAATCCCTTTTCGTTCGCTTTTTGAACCACCCACCAGGCGGCTTCAATGTATTCGTCTTTTAATGTCATATAGGGATTTTCCCAGTCCATCCAAACGCCGAGCGCTTTGAACTGGTCAGTCATATCGCCTTTCTTTTCAAGGGCGAACGTTCTGCATTCCTGAATGAAATTGCCGACGCCAAACGTTTCAATATCTTTTTTGCTTCGGAAGCCGAGTTTTTCTTCGACTTTCACTTCAATCGGGAGGCCGTGCATATCCCAGCCGGGCGTATCGGAAACAGCATCGCCGTTCATAGACCGGTATCTTAAAATCGTGTCTTTAATGACTTTGTTCCAAGCGGTTCCCATATGGATATGTCCGGTCGTATACGGCGGTCCGTCCACGAAAAAAAATTTGTTTCCGTCTTTGCGCCTTTCACGCGTTTTATGATACGCGTCCGTTTCATTCCATAATCGGCTGACTTGTTCTTCAACCTTTTTCGTTTCGTATTTTTCCGGTATTTCCTGAAGCATGATACTCCTCGGCTGTTTGATATAATTTAAAAAGCGGAAGTTAAAATGAATTAATAAAGTAACTTATACACTATAATAAAGGTGTAGGACAAAGACAGCCTTTTCTTAAATATATTTCGAGTTTTTAATCTTAAATAGATATTTAAAAAATATTATTTTTTCAATTTCTTTTTAAATTAAATATAATTCTATTTTGATCGAACTACCCAAATAGTAGTTAATATTAAATAGGATTGTTATCTCATATAATCTTATATCAATGTATTATATTATTGATTAATCATTATGATTTTTTTTGATTTATTCGATTAAATATACAAAAATTAGTGAGATAAATGTTATGAAATCAATACAGCGCATGTTTGCGTTTTTCATGATTTGTTTATTATTTTCGGGCTCTGTTGTTACAACAGATATGGCAGCCGCATCGCCCGGAACAGAAACATTGACAGTCAACTGGTACGAAGTCGGTCCGGATAATGTTCCGGTTTTAATCGGCAGCAAAACTCATGAGGGAATGCCGGGCGAGACTCTTGAACTGAATTACATGCCGATTAACGGCGATGAAATTGATTATGTTTCAGGAAAAAGCAGCTTGAATGTTCCCTGGTCTTCTTATACGATTGATTATGAAAAGTCTGACAGCACAACGGCGGTTTTCGGGGAAACCGAAACGGTTGACTTCTTTTTGTTGACGGAAGGGGGGGGGAATCTCCAAATCTATTCTTCTTCATTGATCAATCCGCCGTCGTCTAACGGCTGGGACGCTGAAGTCTATCAAGTTATCAACAAGTTGGATACATCGACCAATCCCGCAACCACAGTCAAAGAAGCTGTTTTAGTGAAACGCATGCCGGTTTCTTTCAGCAACGGCAACGTTACTATTCCTGTGGATTTATTAGACGGCCTGCAGATCAATAAAGATACGACAAGTCATACAAATCATTTAAACGGCACGAGTGGAAATATGACTTATCTTCATAATTGGACGCTCAATCAAACCTATTCCGACGGACAAAACAATTATGATCCGGGACTTCTCTGTGAATTCGAAAGTGACACCGGTGTTTTGAAATATTATTATGACCCGCCGAACTGGCAATATGAGTATGATTTTGACGCTTCGGCTCTCAATACCTCCAGAGCGATTGTTTATACAAGCCCCGGATGGTATGAGGTTATGGCATACCATTATTATGGTGAAGACCGAAATTTGTTCAATAACAGCGACATTATTAATGTCCGGTTGGGCGCGGATATTAATCAAAGAGATGACCGGCCTAACGGAACTTTTTATATCAACCGCGCGAAACCTTCCTTAACGATTGACGGCGCGAAAGACCCGAATAATCCGGGAACGACAAAAGATGATTGGTATACATTTGTTCAGTATTTCTATGCCGCTCCTTTCACCCTGGATTATAGTTACATTATGCGCCTTGACAGAGACGATGGCAGAGGTGAGGTCGGCAGCGCCAATGCTCCTCTTCGCGGTATAACTTGGAAAAATACATTTGCTATCGGCGGCAATGGTTACGGTCTTGTCAATTCCGTTGACGAACGTAATATTTTCCAGGCCTATGAAAATATTCTGTATATCGGCCCTCAGATCATTTGGAACGATTTCGGTATTGCCAGCGTTAAAGATGTCGAGGTTATTATCGAAGATCCGCGTTATCACTCTACAATTGATTTCTCACAGTTCAATCCCGAAGATACAAGAGTCATACAGTTAAATCTGAACGATAATCGGGCCAGGACAAGTGGTTATTGGGGCGAATTCTCGGAAATGCATAATCTGACAATGTCCGGTAATGTGACTGTATATAAGCATAATTCAAACGCTGAAAAATCGACAGTCGGTGTTTTCCAGGTCTGGGGCGCCGACAGTACGATTACAATCAAAGAGGGCGCTAATGTCCATATGTACAGCAGGCACGCTTCTGACGCGCCGGCGGACTATCATACGCCTTTTGTTGAAGGAACGTATACGTATGATTTTATTATTGAAGATAATGTGAATTTTTCTTATACCAATGATCAATCTTTTGCGACAGGCACTGCCGCCAATTCCAAAAGTTTTACGATTGGCAATAACTCAACGGTTTCTTTGTTTTCGCATAATCAGAGAAACACGACAGGTTATGTTGATTTCAGCGGTTCGTTAAAAATGGGCAAATGGTCCATCTTTAATATTGAAAGGAATCGTTCGCTGCCAACAAATCAATCCGTTGTTGCTTTCAGAGGTCCGATTCAGATGGATGACCGCGCTGTCATTGTCATCCGAGGAAATTATATGTCTCCGGGTCTTAACGTTTTTCCCGACGCAAATGACTATTCCATGGTTCGGGCCGGCGATATTTCCGTCAGTGACGGCGGTGAGATGTATCTTATTAATGAAGGCAACGGCATTGTTCTTTATGCAAATAATACAGTCATTGATAAATTATCAACTTTACATGTTGTCGGCAAAGGTTTAATCGCCGACCGCGCAGCTGCAAGTTTCCGGACTTTAACTGTAGACAGAATTGAAAGCATTATTTTTAAGTCTGATAACGCCGCCGGAAAAGCTTTGGATATTCGAGAGAATACGGCGAATAATGTAAAGATGACAAATCTGGAAACAGTCAAACATTGGAGATCCGGAACTGACGTGACTTATAATGAAAGTTATGTCAACGACCCGTTCGGCGACGGCAGTAACGGCTATCTCGATATCCGTCAGGATCCTCTTCATAATTGGACTCAGGATAAAGATAACGTCAATTACGGTTTTAATATCAACGGCACTGTCAACAACGCAAGTGAAATCTTTTCCTCTTTCACCAAAGGGAATTATATGCCGGCGGCCGGCGCTGACAGTGACGCAACCCTTACGGGTCCGGCATATAGTATTAATGAATCGGGCAACAAATCAATTCTGATGTTTGAAGGGTTCGCCGGCCCTTACGAAGTGACTCTTCACTGGAATGATAATCCCGGCGCGCCGAATAACGGCACCGTCAATTCCGGCCTCGTCCGTTACGGTGAAACGGTCGCAAACGACATTCCGAATCTTTATGATGACTCGCCGAGCCCGACAAACCACAGCGATATTTGGAATCAGCTGATGCCCGAATATCTCGCCGCTGACCGTACGTTTGACGCGTGGTATACGGATCCGGAATTGACGCAAGCGTATAACATTTATGACACGAGCAACGGCGGCGTCACGGACAAACTGACGCTGTACGGAAAATGGACATTCCATAATGTTCCGATCACCTATCATAAGAACTTCGGCGGCAGCAGCGACACCTCTGTCACTGAAATCTGCTACAACGCAGTGACCCCCGCCAAAGCGGCAGATCTTTTCGGTGTTTCCGGTTATACTTTTACAGGCTGGAATACAAACTCCGGCGGAACCGGCACAGCTTATCAGCCCGGAGATTCCATCGGTCCGGTGACGGCAGCTGTTGATTTGTACGCTCAGTGGACGATGCAGCAGTATAATATTACATATCATAATCTTCTCGGCGCTTCAAGCCCCTCCAAAACGACTTTCACATACGCTGATATCGGAACCGCGCTTGAAAATCCGGGAGCCCGGGCGGGATATGATTTTGGCGGCTGGTATGCAGCTTCCGATTTCTCCGGAGCGGCCGTTACGAGTATCGCTTCATCCGGCGATAAAACTTATTGGGCGAAATGGTCCGAAAACAGAAGCCAAACCGAACAAATCAACGTTGAATATCATTTGACGAATCCGGTTTTAGACCTCCCGCAATATGATACAGTTCTGAATGTTTGGGTCGGCGGCGTTACCGCTTCTGAAATTTCGATTCCCGGCGGTTTCCTGCTGAATAGAACTCATCCGGCACTTCCCGCCGCGTTAACGGAATTTGACGCGTCGATGACTCTGGATGTTTATCTCGATGTTGACCCGAGCGGCGCCGTGTCTCTGACATATGATAAAAACGGCGCTCCTGAGTCTGACATCATCGGCGTTTGGCCTGTAACTTCTACGAACATTGCGCCGTATACGCAGGATCATTCCTTGAACAACGGCACCGGCTTTAAACGCCTCGGCTACGACTTCGTCGGCTGGAGCGCAGCCGCTGTCACCAACCCGCTGACGGCAACTGAAACGGCGCCCGCGCTTCTGACAGCCGTTGACTTCGCGACAAGCGACGTGACGGTTTACGCGGTTTGGCGCGGCGATGAAAACGGAAACGCGATTCAGTAC
>JAITUZ010000041.1 GCA_031286065.1 Candidatus Methanimicrococcus odontotermitis
TCAGCATCTTTTATTTTTAAAAAAACTAAAAATTCATTCAAACCGAAACGTTTGGGGGCGCCGGGCCGGGTTTTTTTTATTATATAAAAAAAAAAAACACGACTGTAAACCCTCTGAAAAAGCCTGTGGCCTGTGAAGGGAGTCGATAGATAATCATCGGCTGCCTTCACAGCAATATTTTTTCAAAAGAGACTGAGGAACAGCTGAATTATTTGGCCGATTCAAGGATGACATTTCAAATAAAAGAAAACGGCGGCAAATTGGAGCGGCAGATATTGATCTGTAAGTATAAAGACGGCAGCGCCGGCGGAAATATACTGAGATACACAATTGAAAGCGGCAAAATTCAAATCGAAAATAAAAAAAGAATTTATTAAGGAGATTCCCATTTAATTCTTTTTTAGAAGAACAGGACAGAGGGAAAAGAAATGGGAAAGATATTTGATTTAAAAGTCGGCGGCATAGAAATCCGAAATCCGATCGTTTTATCAGCGATGGCGGGTGTGACAGACAGCGAATTCGCGGCGTTAAACGCGAAAAACGCAGGGATTGTCGTTCTCGGCGCTTATAATTTAGACGAGGCTTCAAAGGCGGCCGGCAAAGAGGCGGCAGCGCGCGGCCGATCTGAATTTGAGGCGGGAGAAGAAAACGGCAGCGACATTTTTATTCATATTGAAAAGGAGATCGAAGCCGTCAAATCAAAAATGCCGGAAACGATCCCCGCAATCAGCGTCAGAAGCGCGGATTTGGAGCCGCTCTTAAAAGCGGCCGAGTTGATCAAAAGAAAAAACGCGATTATGGAACTGGATGTTCACTGCCGCCAGCCGGAATTTACGGAACGCGGATTGGGACAAGCCCTTTTAAAAGACGAATCAAAACTGGAAGCGGCAATCCGAAAAATAAAAGAAACCGGCGTTGTTTTGTCAGTCAAATTCCGAACAAACGTTGTCAGCCCGAAAACGGCCGCCGAAGTTTTCGACGCTGCCGGCGCAGACATCCTCCACGCCGACGCGATGATTGAAGGAAAGGGCGCGGATTTGGAAGCGATCACTGAAATCAGAAACGCCACCGGAAAACTTTTGGTCGCCAACAATTCGGTGGACGACTTCGATGCCGCTCTTGAATTCTTTTCAAGCGGCGCAGACATGGTATCTGCCGCCCGGGCGGCCGCGGATGACGCCGAATTCATACCGCATCTGGTCGAAAAAATAACGAAGTATCAGCTGGAAACGGGATGGTACAACGCGCCCAAACACATCTGTAAACGGGGCGATAACCGAGGCCTTGCGTTCTGCTGCCCGCCTGTAAAATACTGCAGCCTTCTCAAAAAAATAGAAAATATCGGATTCACGCCCGAAGAATTCATCCGGCTGAAGCAGAATTCAATAAAAGGAACGCCTCTTGAAGGCGGCGAAGACACATGTTTCGGAAGTTTGGTTTGGTGCTGCAAAGGAACAAAACCCTGCTACTATCGAGACGAAGCGCTTTCTCGGCTCGGCATTCCTCTCGCAGAATACATGAAAATGAAAAAAGAGCTGTCTGAGAAGATATTAAACGCAGCCGATGAAAAGAAAGCGGCTGTTTCAAATTAAATTGAAAAATAAATCGGAGCGAAAAAATGCCCATTCCGTTAAACGAAGAAATTGCGGCTTCAGCGGCTCTTTCAATGGTTTTGGAAGCGTCGTCTTATCCGAAACCGGGAAATGTTCACCGGCTTTCAGACTTTGAAGACACGTCGTTTGAACATTTTTTAGCTTCTGCCTTGTCCGCCCAATCCGTTTTTTTAAAAAGCGCCGCCGTTTCCGAAAAAGAGGAAACGTTTTCTTTCGGCCCTCTATTTCAGGAAGCCGTTTTTAAAAGCCGATCCGCACAAAGCGGCGGAAACACACATTTCGGAACATTGATTCTCCTTCTGCCGCTTGCGGCGGCGGCCGGATCGATCCTTAAAGAGAGAAAAAATGAGAATCTGAAGAAAAAAAGACGAGAAAAAATAACGCAAAAAGCCTCCGAAATTTGCAAAACGACGACTGCGAAAGACGCGATTTTGTTTTATGAAACGTTTAGTACCCTTTCGATTCCGGTTCAAAAAACAGAGAAGAAACAAAAGGATCATGATTTTGATTTAAAAAGCGCCGCCGCCGTTGACAAAATAAAAAGCGAGAACATTTCTCTTTTTGAATTAATGATTATGGGCGCCGGACGGGATATGGTGGCCGCGGAATGGGTCAACGGATTTGATAAATCGAGGCGGTTCGCCCGAAAGCTTTGGAAAAATAAAGCGCGGTTTGAAGCGCATCCTGAAAAATGTTTTGGAAGCGTTATCAACAGCGCCGTCGTTTATACGTTTTTAGAAGCCATGGCGGCGTATCCGGACACATTCATCGCCGCGAAATCGGATGAACAGACCGCTTTAAAAGTTCAGAAGAAAGCGATGAAAATATTAAAAAAATCAAAATCCAAAAACCTGAAAAAGATAATGCCTGACATTCAAAAATTAGACAAAAAACTCAGAAAGAAAAAGCTCAATCCGGGATCTTTGGCTGACATCACGGCCGCCGGTATATTTATCGGGCTTGCCGAAGGATTAAAAATCTAAAGGACCGCGGACAATGAAAGAAACGGCAGAAAACTTAAACCGGATGGCAAAATTCGGAATTTCTGAAGGAATCTCAGAAATCATTCTGACGACAAAAAACGCGCCGGAATCGGAGAAAACATCAAACGCCGCCCCTTTCGGAATCATCTGGAAAAACAATAAAATGTTTCTGCATCTGTTTAAAGGGTCAAAAACATATGAAAATTTAATGCGGGAGAACTATTTTGCCGCGAACATGACGGATGACGCCGTGATATATGCGGAATCAACGTTTTACGATTTGGAAGACGAAGCGTTTGAGACGGCGGCGTCTATTGAAAAAAACGAAGAGGAACAAAAAACCATTTCGATCCCCGTTTTGAAAAATGCGGACAGGTTTGTTTTGTTCAAATGCGCCGGCCGGTTGGAAGCGGACAGTTCCGTCATCATTGACATAGAGCCGATCGATTTTATTATTTTAAACTCAGGTAAAGAAGGATTCGTCTTCAACCGCGGTTTTCATTCGGTTGTCGAATCCTGCATTCATTTAACACGCTACGAATTAACAAAGGATCCCGTTTATATTGATGAAATCCGCCGCCATCGGCGAATCGTTCAGAAATGCGGGCGCAAGCGGGATAAAGAAGGATTTGAGATTCTCCGAAGAAAGTTAATGGAATTGGAAACCGCCGGCCATTTACAGCCGCTTGAACCGAGAAATTTTTAAAGCGTGTCTTTTTGAATAATATCCAATATTTCACGGATGTTGTCCAGTTTATAGTCCGGTTCAAAAAAGAAATCGCGGTCGTGCTCATTGCGGTCGCCGTACGCGGCGTACGCCGTTACCATTCCGATTTTTTTCGCGGGCGCGATGTCGCGGCGAAGGCTGTCGCCGATATACATCGATTCGGCGGCTTTTGCGCCTGCCCGGTCCAGCGCGAATTCAAACGCGCCGAGATCAGGCTTTTTTTTGCCGGACATGTCATAAGCGATGACATCGTCAACCAATCCATCTAATTTGACGCGCCGCATTCGGCGGTAAGCATTTTCAGTATCGGCGTCCGTGACAATGATAAAAGAGCAGCCGATGTCTTTGACGGTTTCAATCGTTTCGCGGACACCGTCATAAAGCGTAACGTTTTCGACTTTGACCGTTTCATAAATGCCGCAGCATTCTTCAAAAAGAGACTCAGAAAAAACGTATTTTTCTTTCAGGTAATCTTCAATATTTTCCAAATTTTCAAATCCGTAAATACCGCGAAGGAAATAAGAAAGCATTTCAAAAGAGTTGCCTGTGCCGATTCTGTCAACGACCGCGGCGCATGCCTCGACTTTGGCATGAACAAAATCAAAAAGTGTATTATCCATATCTGAAAAGATATATCGGATTTCCGGTCTTTCATTCTTCGGCATTTAAAAATTCCTTTTTCAGCGAATCATTCAAAAGGATTGCGGAAAAACATTATAAAACTATCGGAGACGAACGAATTTAGGAACAAGACATCGAAGAATTAAGACTTTCTGAAAAAAATCACGGGAACTTTTTATAAGATACATGATTTGTGAAAGAGAAGGGAAAAAATGAAAGTCGTCGGAATACTTGGAAGCGCGCGTGAAAACGGCAGCACGAACTGTTTGATAAAAGAAATGATGAAAGAGCCGGCAGCCGGCGGCGCCGAAACGAAAATTTATAATTTGGCGAAGATGGACATCGGCTGCTGTCTCGGATGTGAAGTTTGCCGAAAAACGGGAAGCTGTGCCCGCAAAGATGACATGCGCGCGTTATATGATGAACTGAAGACGGCAGACGCGCTCATTATCAGCACGCCGATTTATATGGGCGGAATGACGGGGCAGCTTAAAACATTCATTGACCGCTGCTTCGCTTTAAAAGACGCCGGCCGCAATTCTCTGATTCCTGCCGGCAAAAAACTGGCCGTTGTTATAACGCAAGGCGCGCCGATGCCTGATCATTATATAAAAACGGCTGACCGGATCGAATACATTTTTCAAGGATTCGGCTATATCCATGCCGGAACAGTTATCGCCGCCGGCGTTCACAATACCGATGAACTGCTCAAAGAGGAAGCCGTTTTGAAAAAAGCGCGCGAGATCGGCAAACAATTAATATAAACACGGGACATAGAAAGAAAAAAATAGAAATGAGGTATCTTTTTGAAAGAGTGTATGAGCGACGGCATGAGGAGAAAAATTTCAAAACATCCGTGTTATTCTCCGGAAGCGCAGCACAAATTCGGGCGGCTTCATTTGGCGGCCGCGCCGTCCTGCAATATTCAATGCAATTACTGCGACAGAAAATTTGACTGCGTCAACGAAAGCCGCCCGGGCGTGACGAGTGAAATTTTGTCCCCCGAAAAAGCGTCGGAAAAAACCGCGCGGATTTTAGAGCAGAACCCGTTCATCAGTGTCGTCGGCATCGCGGGCCCCGGCGACCCGCTGGACAATGACGAAACATTTGAAACATACCGCCGCATTCGGGAACAATTTCCGAATATAACGCTCTGCGTCAGCACAAACGGACTTCTGCTGGCGGACAGGTTCGGCGAGCTGGCTGAATTGAACGTGGAGACGCTGACGGTCACTCTGAACGCGATCGACCCTGAAATTCAAAAAGACATCATCAGCATGATTTATTATAACGGCCGAAAATACGAAGGAAAAGAAGCGGCGGAAATTTTGATCCAAAATCAGCTCAGAGGAATTCAAATGGCTGTCAGCGCCGGAATGGCCGTTAAAATCAACACCGTTCTGATTCCCGGAATCAATGACAAACACATCATCGACATCGCGAAAAAAATGAACGGAATGGGCGTTTACATCATGAATGTCATGCCGCTGATCAATCAAGCCGCTTTCAAAGATATCGTTCCGCCGACAGAGCAGGAAAGAAAAGCCGTCCAGGACGCCTGCGCGCCGTACGTGAAACAGATGAGACACTGCCGCCAATGCCGGTCAGACGCTTACGGTTTGATCGGAAAGGATTTGTCAGCGGAAAAACAGTCCGGAACAAGAGAATTGAAAAACGGCCGCGATTTCAAAGAATGATGAAAAAG
>JAITUZ010000011.1 GCA_031286065.1 Candidatus Methanimicrococcus odontotermitis
TTCTTAAAGAGTATACGGCAAAAGTAAGATAAAAAGATACTGAGAGGGAAGCACTTGGTCAAACGGCTGCCGTTGCGCGCGCTGAGCCGCACCGTCTTTAAAAATGATCAAAAAGAAAAGCCGTGTTTAAAAAAATCGTAAAAATAAAAAAATGAGCGGCACGAAAGTGCCGCGGGGTTTTATGATTAGAAGAGACCGCCGAGCAATCCGCCGCTCACGAAGAGTGTGGCGAAGAGGATGGCAATCATGTTCACGACTTTAATCAAAGCGTTCAAACCCGGACCGGACGTGTCTTTCGCGGGGTCGCCGACGGTGTCGCCGACAACGGCCGCTTTGTGGGCTTCGGAGCCCTTGCCGTCATAAAGGCCGGATTCAATCAATTTCTTCGCGTTATCCCACGCGCCGCCGGCGTTGTTGAGCGTCATGGCGAGCATGAGGCCGACAACGATGATACCGATTAAAAGGCCGGCAAGCGCTTCGGAACCGAAGATGTAGCCGACAAGAACCGGAACGACGATCGCAAGCACGCCCGGAACAACCATTTCACGAAGCGCCGCGGATGTGACGATATCGACACATTTGCCGTATTCGGGTTTTGCGGTACCTTCCATAATTCCCGGAATTTCACGGAACTGGCGGCGAACTTCATCGACGACTTTCATGGCCGCTTTGCTGACAGCGCGCATGGTCACGGATGAGAAGACGAACGGCAGAAGACCGCCGATCAAAAGACCGATCAAAACGAGCGGGTTGTCAATAGAAAGCGATCCTGCGCCCAAATCGACTTTGAGTTTGTAATCGGCGAAAAGCGCCAGCGCGCCGAGAGCGGCTGAACCGATCGCGTATCCTTTTGTCACCGCTTTTGTTGTGTTGCCGACCGCGTCAAGCTCGTCGGTCACTTCTCGGACAGATTCGGGCTGCTGGGACATTTCGGCAATGCCGCCGGCGTTGTCCGTAATCGGGCCGTAGCAGTCCAAAGCGACAATCATGCCGGTTGTGGAAAGCATGGCGACCGCCGCGACAGCGATGCCGTAAAGACCGATTGTCGGGTCAGCGGCGCCGCCGACGATGAGGAATGAAATCAAAATACCCGCGATAATGGCGATCACAGGAAGAGCCGTGCTTTCAAAACCGAAAGACAGACCGGAAATAACATTTGTGCCGGCGCCGGTTTGAGAAGCGGCGGCGATGTCTTTGACCGGACGGTATTTGGTGGACGTATAATATTCCGTGAAAATGACCATCAAGACCGTAATCACCATGCCGACAAGGGCCGCGACATAGAATTTATAGTCGCCGATTAAGTAGTCCGTAATGAAGAAGAAAACGACCGCGCTGATAATCGTGGCTGCCGCGACGCCTTTGTACAAAGCGTTCATGATGTTTTTACTCTTGCCGAGACGGACGAAGAACAAAGAAACGATGGTGATAAAAATCGCTGCCGCGCCGAGCATCAGCGGATAGAGGACGGCGTTTGGAATGGCGTCTAAGACAAGTGAGCCGAGCAGCATGGACGCGAGCAGGGTCACGGCGTAGGTCTCAAATAAGTCCGCGCCCATACCGGCGCAGTCACCGACATTGTCGCCGACGTTGTCAGCGATAACGGCCGGATTTCTCGGGTCGTCTTCGGGGATGCCCGCTTCGACTTTGCCGACAATATCCGCGCCGACATCGGCCGCTTTTGTATAAATGCCGCCGCCGACTCTGGCGAACAAACTGATCAAACTGGCGCCGAAACCGAATCCGACAACCGAGTCAACATCGCCGTAAATCAAATAGAAAACACTGACACCGATAATCGAAAGACCGACAACGGCAAGACCTGTCACAGCGCCGCCGCGGAAAGCGACATTCAAAGCGCTTTCCAAACCGTTCTTGGCGGCGGCTGCGGTTCTGACATTGGAGCGAACGGAAACGTTCATGCCGATGTAACCCGCGGCAGCCGATGAAAGCGCGCCGAAAATAAAGCCGACCGCGACTTTAATGCTGTAATGATCGGCTTTGGGCAAAAGCGCGATGATTAAAACAGTTAAAATGATCGCGGCAATCGAGATTGTCTTATACTGGCGATTCAGATAAGCCATAGCGCCTTCCTGAATGGCCGCCGCAATATCCTGCATTTCCTTGGTGCCTTTGTCCTCTGAAAGAACTTTTTTGGCAAGCAAAGCCGCGAATAAGAGACTGACCAAACCGGAAACAGGAGCCAGATAAATCAAGTATCCTAAATCCATATTCTACCTCTTTAACTTTAAATTTGATTCTTATTGAAATGTAAATATTTCAATGATATAAAAAATAATTTACTCAAATGAATAAAAATAATAATGATGAATTTACAGCCGCCTGTTTCCGGCGTCCCGAAACGATTGCCGCTGAAATTTGATTGAACCGATTGCCCCCGCTTCCTGCTGATTCAATGAACAGGGCAGGCGGTCATAATGAATGAGGAATAGTCTGATTGTATATAAAAATTATTCACCGGACATAAAAAAGTCTGAAGATAAAACGATGCTAAAAAAAAAAAAAAAAAAAAAAAAAAATGAAAAAATATTTAAAAAGAAAAGGAGCGATAAAACCGCTTTTTTTCTTTTTAATTCAAGTCACTTTCTCTTCTGTGTTCCCAGCAATAAACCGCGATCGCAAGAAGCACCAAAAGCAAAATCCACGCGATATTTACAAGCGGAAGCGGGTCTGTGTAACCGGGCATCGGATCGGTGTCGCCTTCATAACCCGGCATCGGATCAGTAACGGTTGCGTCTCCGGTCGGCGACGGGTCAACGACGGTCGCGCCGCCTGTTCCGCCGCCTCCGCTGCCGCTCGCGGCATAATAGAAGCCGGCGTTAATGTCTGTTTGATGGAATTCTGACGTAAACGCGACAGCTGCCGAATTATTACTCGCAGCGTCTATCTTTTGATCATTTCCGAGTGCGGAAACACGGTTGTATCCGCCCGGAGTTATGACCGAAACGTAATATGTCAGGTCTTCGTCCAAATCCACATCATTGAAATTATAGGAGCCGTCTGCAAGCGTCGCGGTTGTGCTGATGATCTCGGTAAAGGATCCATCCAAAAGCGCCACGGACGCCGCAGAGATTCCGGTTTCTTCCGCATCTATAATGCTGTCGCCGTTGACATCGTTCCAAACGCGGCCCGAAATCATCGGCGCTTTTTCAACGATCATCGCTTTTGTAATATCAACGTTGCCCAGAGCGAACTGAACCGTCTTGTTGCTGCTGCCGTCGATATCCCCTCCCGTTTGAAGGCGGTAGCCGGGATTCAAAACGGCTTCAAAGTAGTAATTGCCTGCCGGGAACCAGCCGGCGTCCTTCTCAAAAACAGTGTCGAGAAGATCTGCCGACTCGGCAACCGAGACCTCCTGATTTGAGGATTCGTACAATTTAACGCTTGAAACAGCGGCCGTCTCACCGGTGACAGTTACGCCCATGGAAACCGCGTCAAATGCGATATTCTCTTCCGGAGCTAGACGGGACGCGCTGCCGGAATTGGAAATCGGAAGGGTGCCCGAATAGTTCAATCCGGCAGGAACCGCCGAATCAAATGCGATCGCATAAGAGACGGATAACGGCGCCGCCAATGTGGCTGCCAAGTCATAAGCAAATGTGCCGTCCGCTTCGGTCAGAATGTCAGCGCCGTTGATGTCCAATTGGAAATCTTCAACCGGAAGACCGTTTCCGAGAACCTCGCCGCTAAGCGTACCGTTGTATTTGACGGTAACGTTCATGGACGCGTTCTTCGTATTGCCGCCGATGTCCGTGTAATTATAGGTCAGCTTATACTTTCCGGGAACATTGATGTCAAAAGCGGGCACACTGGATTCCAAAGTGATTCTGGCGCTTTCGGTGTACACTGCATCTGAATCCGTTACTGTAACATTTTTCTTGAAATACTCACCGTACGTCACACCGCTGCCGAACGATGTCTTCCAGAATAATTCATCATCTCCGGCTGAAATTGAAAATGTGCCGGGATCCTTCACCATCGTTATGGTCAGAGTTTCCGTGCTGATTTTAGAATCATCGTCAGGTACTGTCGTATAAACAATCCGGTAAGTTCCCGAAACGCCCGTTTTAACATAGTTTTCCGGATCCGAAATCGTCCACTTATATCCTTGACTGAAATCAACGTCCACTTCTTCGCCGCCGCTGCCGTCTGAGATATAGGGCTGATACAAAGCATGTGTCATCTCAGACGCCGGAATTATCACTGCGGGTTCTGCCGTACCGACAGAAGGTTGGAACACAATCGAGACATCTCTTATTTCCACATCTGAAAAGTCGTCGTATGTATAGAATTCATACCACGTCGGAATTTCTCCGCCTGCCAGATAGTCAACGGACACGTTGGTGTAGAATTCCTCGGGAATCAGAGAAGAAGAGTCAGGCACCGCGGAAATAACAGGGGCGTCAGACTCAACAAGCATGACGGCGCCTGTATATGTACTCTCGCTGCTCAGGTCCGGCTCATCTTCATTTTCATAATCCAAGTTATAAATTGTTTGACCTATGGCGACTTGGTTGTATTCGACACCGGGTTGTGATACCGGCGGAAGTTCAAACGGAAGATGCAGTTCCAAAGTTTCGGAACCCTCAAAGCCTTCCATATTAACGCGAATCGCTGTGATATCTTCCCAGTCGTCAGCAATATTCGAATCAGCGGAAGTTCCCGTGAAGGTCATCTCTGTCCAAGTAAAGTTCGACCCTCCAAGCTCGGCATTGTTATAAAATGCCGTATTTCCGATTTTCTCGTTATCAATCGGACTTGTGGTATAATAAATTGTGTATTTGTCCCCTGAATCAAACCCTTCCGTAGATATCAATTTCGGAGTCTTCGTGGACAACAAAGACGCGCGCCACGCCTCCCCTTGGGGCAGAATGAAATAAACCTGCGCACTATTGAATGTTTCTTCCTCCAGATTGTTGGAGAAATAAAGTTTAAAAGTTTCATTCGTACTTCCGGCTTTCAGCTTCGGATAAGTCGCGTCGTTGCCCGGCACATACGTCATATTGCCTGTCGGCGTCATAACGCTGACCGAGACGCCGGCCGATGCAGAAGAAGCAATAGAAAACATTTTGTTGCCCATTGAATCCGGACGGGCTCCGTTCGGCGTTCCGATGATATCCTTGCCGGAACTTTGAATCGGCCTTGTTTCGCCTTCGGCGCCGCCTGATCCCGTATTACCGGCGAGCGGGTCCCATGTGCTGATCAAGACGCTGTCCTGATTAATCGGCATGTCCCGATTACCTTTATATTCGGCCTCAAAGAAGAGTTTCAGCCGAACGCCCATGCCGCCGGAAATCCAAAACGATTCCTCGGGGTTGTCTTTTCGTTCAAGTTTGACTTCAACCAAAGTGCCGCCTGCCGTGCCATAAAGACCGGCATTTTCCCAATGGCCTGTGATGTTTGTCTGAATCTCGTTTCCTAAAAGGTCCGTTAACGGCTTCGGATCAGATGACGCAGTAGCGTTGATTGTCGCGTTAACAATTTCAGCGGCGTCATCGCCGAAAACCTTGACGCCAGGAGGAAGATGGAAATAATAGACGGGGCTTGAAAAAACGCCCGTGGATGCCGCAGAATAAGGATCCGTGCGGTGCGCTGACACATAGGGATAAGTCGGAGAGCCCATTTGGTGATAGAAATAAAACGGCTCTCCTAAATCAACCATTGATATCTCATTGGAATTATAATCCCTCACAATAGATCTGGCACTCGGCATCACCGCTGTCATATTATAATTATTCGACGCGGAGACAGGCAAAAGAGTGGGAGCCGTTCCTTCATTTGTCTCTGCCGTAAACTCAAGAGGCGTGCCGTGTGTTACAGACTCATTCGTTGTTCCGATAAATTGAAGCGTATACGTCCAGTTGTAACTTCTGTCCGAGCCGATTTGCGACCTCATTTTTAAAATATTTATAAACTTGAAGACAACATCTTCACCCGGCTCAAAGGGTTCAAAATCGCCGACGGTATGATTCAGCAATTGATATCCTTGGTTTCCGAGATCATACTCTGTCCCGTCTTTGATAAGGATGATTTTTTCGTACTGCGTCTCGTTGTTCCCGTTGCTTTTAGGAATGCGGAAATCCGTTATTGTAACGCCGTCCGGAATACCGTAAGTTATGGTCACTTCATCCGTACCGTCACGTTCGGTACTGGTGATCGTACTTCTGAATAATTCCTGAGACACCAAATGGGAATGCGTCGCGTTGCCTTCATACTGTTCGGAGTTGGCAACGATGTAAGGGCCGAGTGATATTTGGGGAGCAAGATTTACGTTTGTTTTGTGGGTACCGACCCCGTTGAAAACGTTAGACGAAATCGTTGAGGATATTGATTGAAAAAGACCTTCGCCTGAGACGGGAGAGATGACTGCATTTCCGCCGCGGAAGTTGAACTGAACTTCTCCGGCTGATGTCAATCCTGCAAAATTAATTTGAGGAGAATTAATAAACTTCTCGTTCGTGACGGCTTTAAAAGGAAATCTTGTACCCCATTGAATAAGTGCGGTTCCCGCCGGATAAGCCAATTGATGCCCCGGATCCAAAGAATCGCCATTTGTATACTTAAATTCAATGGGACTGCCTTGGGGGTCAGCCAGCCACTGTTCATAAGTTTTAGTTTCACCGTTAATGGTAACAGTAACATTTGAAAAGTCCAGCGTTAACCCTTTATTGATGACACGCACGCCTTGGGCCGCGAGTGTATTAAACGCACCGTAAGGATAATAGATATAATTAAAATCAATTTCATTTGCGCCGACCGGCATGATTGTCGGATTTACCAATTGAAAAGCGTTTTGAATTCTCTCGTTCGGATACGCCGCATGCGCCTGAATGACAGAGGTTTCCGCAACCTGCGTTTCCTCGTCATCGAATAAATCAGCGGAAATATCAACGACTTCTTTATAATAAACACCGGGCGACGGCGTGTTGCCGGCTGCGTGCGCCCGAATAACAAGTTCAATGTTAAGCAGAGTCGGGTCATTCAGTGTATATATCAGTTCCGTCTTATCAGAACTGAGTTCAACGCTTGAAATAGCGGGGTTGGTGACTGTTGTCGAGTGATTCTCAATAAAGAATCCGGTCTTAGCGTCCGAATAACCGGAAGAATTGTTGTGTTTTAATTTAATCTTAAAAATATAGTTCCCACCGAGCTCTTCGGCGGCATGAACCGTATAAGTGAGTTTATGCGTTTCGTACGGCTTGATGCTCTGATTTTCCGATACGGAATCAGACCACTCTGCCTGAATCGAACTGTCATACTCTGCCGAAGCCGGCAAAGCCATTATAAAGAAACAAAAGATAAAAACCAATGAACTTATCAGAATTTTTTTCATATTCAACACACCCCAAACGAATTAACGAACGAATGTATAAATTGTAGTCAATTAGTATAATATGAATATTAAATAATAAATGACTATGTTATTAAAATGCACGCAAATATATAAAAGTTGAGGCAGATAAAAAAATAATACAGATGATATAATAAACAGTTTTTAAGATAAAATAACAATATTAATTAATAAGGATTAACAATAATTAATAATGATGAAGAATAAAAAATCCAAAAAAAAGAAAGTTAAAAAAAGAAAAAGTAAAAAAGAGACGAAAAATAAAAACTCAGCATTCACTCTTTCGAATCTGAAGAATGCCGGCTTCAATATCGCTTGGCACATTCGCTAAAAAGACGAGCGTGCGGATGCCGGCTTCCTGAGCTTTTAAAATAACTTCGATGCGTTCGGGCTCAAGTTCTTTTGTAGCGCTTAAAATACAAAAAGCTTTGATTTCGCCGGTGCTGACGAAATAATCAAAATAACCGGGGCTGCTTTTCATAAATCCGGCAACGGTTTTGAGTTCATCCCATGAATCCGCCAAATGAATATCGCGGCCGCCGCCGTTTTGGACGTACCAGTCACGTGTGATGTTCGGATAAGCCGTGTGCTGCGTGTTGATATCTTCAGCGATTTTCTGAATACGGCCGGCACTTTTTTCAACCGAATAAAATTTCCAATTATTATCTTCAAAATACCTTTCCGCAAGAACCGCAAAAATTCTCATTTTGTCATCGCTGTTAATTCTCATATCATCACCTGTCAAAAACAATTTCAAATAAGTATTTGAATATTTTTAAAATATTAATAAACTCCCCTTTGCCGCTTTAAACCGCCGGCACACCATCCGTTAAAAAACATCATCCTGCGCATAACTCCGCCCCAATAAAACCGCAATTTCCGCTTTTTGAAGCTCCCGTCCTAAATATCCGGCATGACTTAAGTCAGAAACCAAATTTTGATTCAGGATTGTCTCAAGCATAAAAGCCGAATCAATGCCGGCAATGATTTGCTTTTGATGAGCGGCGAGAATGAGACGGCGTCCGGGCGTTTGAATTCTTTTCAGCGTCCGGATTTCGGGACTGCCGGAATGAAAGCCGCAGTGACAGATCAAATGATCCGCCAGCCGGTCCGCCGGAAGAACGCCGATTAAGAAATTGCCGAGCGGATCGGATTTCCAGCCCCATTTTATATCGGGAGTGAAATCCGGATTCAAAGAGCCGGAAAACACGGCAGGGCGTTCCCGGGCCCCAGCCTCTGCTGTCTCAGTCTCTTGATTTTTCAGTTCATTATCCCTCAAATGAAGAAAATCAAAAACGCCGCGCTCGGAAATAAAATTCAGATCAAACTCCGGACGCTTGCGCTTTTCTTTTAAAATCAGAAGGTTAAGGCCCAGATCTTTTGGAGAGGAGCCGCGGACACCGGCCAAAACCATCATTTCAGAAGCGGTCCTCAGTTCGCGGACAGATCCTTTTCCTTTATCGCCGGCATGGGGCGTAAACAGTACGGATGCGCCGCATTCATTTGCGATTTCAGCCAAAAGAGCGTTCATCCCGACAGAATCGGCATCGAATAATTCGGTCACGTTGCCTGCGCCGAACAAAACCGGAATATCGGGATTGCGCCGGCAAAACGAAGAATAATCCATTAAAGAAAGCAGAAAGTCGTTTCCCGGCGGCGATAAAATCGGATCGGCGATGATTTTATTCATGCCGAGTTCCCGGGCCACCGAAATATTTTGTTCCAATGTTTTAAGGCGGTCCTCTTCGGAAAATAAATCGGGAATGACAACAAAAGCGACCCGGTCAAAAACCGGAAAAGCCGCCGATTTTTTTTCGGAGAGCATCCGCCCGCATTCATTCAAAATCCGGCTGTCAGCACTTAAAACCAAATCCGCGCCGGCGGCAATTCCGGAGCGAAGCTGCGCAAAATCGGCGGCGTCAACGCTGACGGGAACCGAAGAAATTGATTTAACAAAAGAAAAAACAGCTGAAACGGTTTTTTCATCGGCGTCGGGAGAAAAGCCGACATCGATCATATCGGCGCCGTCAAAGACAAACTGTGTGACTTGAGAACGCAATTCGTCTTGCGTTAAAGATTCGGCGGCAACGATTTCAGCTAAAATTTTCATGCGGGACGCGCCGCCGATTGAAACCGATCCGATTGAAAAAATCGGCGCCGCCGTTTTTTCAGACATTTCCAGGATTTCGCGCGCGTGCGCGCGTTTTTGGTCCCGAATGAATTCACAGGAAGGAATTGTTTTTGAAAAGATTTGAGAAAGGAGAGCGTCCTTTAAATCGGCCGCGTGTTTCGGCCCCAAGTAAATCGGGCTGCCGAGTTCTTTTTCCGCTTTTTCGAAATGAAACTTGGAAAATCCGGAAACCAACACGGCGTCATATTTCCGATGTGAAAAAGCGGAGGCGGTAAAGCCTGAAATGAGTTTTTGCGGCGTGATGAGCGCGGCAACCGCCATCGGCAGCACAAGAACATCAGCCATGTCCCCGACCGCTTTTTTGACAGCGGCTTCGGCCAGACGGCCCGTCACGACAAGTATTTTCATAATGAATCATAAATGACAGAAGGCATAAATAAACCTTTCAAAAAGAAAAGAGAAAAAGAAAAAAAAGTGAAAAAAATTAAACACAGAGATAGAAGGAGAGAAATCGTAAGCACTGCGGCCTACAATTTCTTCAGTCGTTTTTTTCCGTTATTAAATGAAGTCAATGATGTCTCTGGAAGCAGACAGATTGACATCTTTACTTCTGACAGAAGCGGTATTCAGCGTAGAAGAGGCGGAGAAGCCGCCGATTTTCTGCTGAACGCCTGTCATAATTGCCATAACTCTGACGCGGCCTTCGTATTCTTCAAGAACGCGCGCGCCGATCGTCACTTTTGCGTCGCCCGAGATTTCATAGGTGAGCTGTTCGCCGATTTCCATGGCTTCTTGAAGGCTCATGTCGGGACCGCCGGTAATGTGAATCAAACATCCGGTCGCGCCGCGGTAATCGACATCGAGGAGCGGGTGGTTGAGCGCCGCCTTAACAACTTCCTGGCTTTTGTTTTGATTTTTGGATTCGCCGACCATCATAACGGCAATTCCGCCGCAACCCATTGTGGCGCGGACATCGGCGTAGTCAAGATTGATTAATGAATATTCCGTAATTGTCTCGGTAATGCCTTTGACGGTTTCGGCGATAAGCTGATCCATGACGGAAAGAGCCTGGTCGATCGGGAGATTGGGAACATGGGCCAAAAGGCGCTGGTTGTCCAAAATAACGACCGTGTCGGCGGCTTTCTTCAGCGCTTCAACGCCTTCCATCGCTTTTTGAGAGCGGGAACCTTCGACTTTAAACGGCGTCGAGACCATGCCGATAACGATTGCGCCCTGTTCTTTCGCAACTTCCGCAACGACCGGCGCAACGCCTGTACCCGTTCCGCCGCCCATACCGGCCGTGACGAAAACAAGGTCAGCGTCTTTTAAAACAGATTCAAGAGTTCCGCGGGCGAGTTCAGCCGCTTTTCTGCCGATTTCGGGGTAACCGCCTGCTCCGAGACCTCTTGTGAGAGTCTTACCAATCAAGATTTTTTTGTCAGCGCGGGTTCTGTCAAGATCCTGCTTATCAGTATTAATGCAGATGGTTTCAGCGTTTTCAACGCCCATGTTGTAAAGGCGTTTAATTGTATTGTTTCCTGCGCCGCCGCAACCGACAATAACGATGCGGGGCTGGCCGAAATCTTCGAAACCGCTGTCATCTGCGTTTGAAATTGACTTTTCTTGTTCTGTATACTTTAATGCTTCTTGAATGATGGACTGCATATACGAAAACCTTCTTTGAATTGTGCGAACCTGTGTGAATTATGAAAACGTTTTTTGAAAGAAATCTACAAAACGCCGATCAATTCAAAACATTTGAAATGATGACATTTGATAGATGTGGCGTTAATAATTGAAAAGACGTTTTTAGCTGCGGCATCAAATGATGCAAAAACATAAACAACAGCGGAATTAAGCAAAACCTAGCATGCGGGATAATTCAAAAGATATCATTTGATTGACATGATTTGAGCTATCTACAATATGCTAAACGTTACTATGTGTAAAGCTATATAAAACTTTGATAATATATAAACTTATTGGAGAAAAGGAGAACGAAGAACCCGATATTTTTGATAGCGTTTCGAAAGGAAACAGAGGTTTTTTGATATATTTTTGAGTGAAAAAAGAAAGTAAAAGAAGAGATATACAACGAATATAATAAAGTGTCCGCAATTGATTTAAAGAGGTCCGAAAGTCCGATTACCGCTCTTCTTTTTCGGCAATAAGCCATCTCACTTCCGTCAAAACGGAGTCCATTTGAACATCCGTCACTTCCTTTGGAAGCCGGTCCACGATTTGAAAGTCAAAACAAACGCCGATCAAATGCATATAGCTGCGGCAATTTAAATATTTGTCATAAAACCCCGCGCCATACCCGATACGATTGCCGTATTTATCGAATCCGACCCCGGGAACGATAAAAAGTGATTTTTCGTCAGTTTCGGCTTTGACCGGATGCGCCGGCTCTGATATGCCGTACCCCGCTTCAACCAAATCTGAAAAATCACGGATCTGCGCAAAAAACATATCCTGGCCGCGCGTCACCGGAACATAAACAGGCTTCCCGATAGTAAAACAATATTCTATCAGAGAGCGCGTTGAAACTTCATTCCGGACATCCAGATACGCAAACAAAGAGCCGCTTTTTTCAAACAATTCAGATTGAACGAGAGCATCCGTAATGCGTTTGCTTTTTTCAAGAACGTCGGCATGCGTCAGGCTGTCGCGGCGCGCGCGAAGAAGTTGGCGGAAATGATGTTTCATGATTTCACATGCAAGCGTCTTATAAAAATCGAAAGTACAAATGAAAAGCACTGCAAAGCAGTTAAAAACACAAACCGTAAAAGGTTCTCCTGTTTTATTAACTTTTGCGGCAAAAAGAATCCTTTTTAAAAATTAAACGTATATTTAAATAATTGAAAAGTTATTTGATAAATTTATCAAATATTCAATATTTTGAACACTCATTCAAAAAAATAAAAACGCAAAGAGAAGGATTAGGAGGGTAGATAAAGCATGAACGATGAAAATCAGGCCTCTTTTGAAGAAAAAAATAGAGCCGGCAAAAGGACAGACAGAATAAATGAGAGAAAGGCATCGCAAAATTCGATTATCGCCGGCCTCCGTAAAGAACAAATTTTGGATGCCGCCGCGTTGACGCTGATTGAAACGGGGTATACGAACACGAGTTTGACCAAAATCGCTAAAAAGGCCGGCATCAGCACAGCGTTGATATCATATTACTTTCCGACAAAAATCGAATTGATTGAAAAATTACATACGGCGCTTCTTCAAAAGCAGGAAGCGTATTTTCACGGGAAAGTTTCCAAAGCGCAGACACCGTTGGAAATGCTTTATATTTACATCCGCGCCTGCCTGACCTATTCAGAAGAACACAAAAATGAATATAACGCGCTGATGGAAATCATATATAACAGACGCGATGAAAACGGGTCGCCATTCTATAAAACTTTCGGAAATGAAGAAACGGAATTGCTGGAAAAAATATTGGAAGCCGTTCAAAGAAAAAACGGATTCCCGGGAATGAAGTCCGTTTCGTTAGCGATCATGATAAACGGCGCGATCCGCGGCTACACGATGAATACAAACGCTTCCGATAAACAAAATTATGAAACATATTGCGACGAACTGATTGAAATCGTCAGTATGCTGGCCGGATTCTCGAAAAAATATACTTATGAACCGATCATTCAATAAGTTTATTTTTGAAAAATAAATTAAAAAAATGCGAAAGATGCAAGAACAGGATATCTTTTGAAGAAGAAAATGAAGAAATAAGAACAGTCAGTTACTTAGAATATATGCATAAGGGTTGTAAAAAGGCAGAAGGAAGTTATAAACGAGGAAGAGGGAACAATCAGTGTCATCGTTCCGAAAAATAAAAGATGGAAATAAGTTCCAAATTTGTTAATCCGTTCTCTTATTTTCTATCTCTATTTTTTAATCATTTAGAAATGCTTTCATTCTTGAACGAATTACATCTAAATAACTCATCTTTTGTAAAACTGAGCGTAGATGAGAATTTTACCTTTTTCAAAATCCGACTCTATTCCACAGAATCTATGCGAGCACCCTGTGCCATAACTCTTGTTTCCAATTCCTAAAAATATTCAATTATATAAATACCGTTTATTTGAACCAATGAAGGTTCGGAGAATGGGGGATTATACTGAAAAATCGGCACACATCCCGGTTTAAAAAATGGTTTTGCTTTATCGAATTTATCTGTTGTGATATTGAGAAGTGTGACTTCAGAAGACTCTGAATCCGTGCCGATGACCAAAAAAGGGCGGATTTTTGTTGAAGGGGTGTTTTTAAAGGGGAGCTCACCGAGATAACGGGGCAGAGAGAGCCAAATCCCCTGTCCGCACTAAAGCATTTACCGGCACTCCACAGAAAGCATGTTTTCGTGAACATAAAGGACTGTATCAATCATGTCAAACTCTTCATCAAAATCAGATTTTTTAATTTTTGACAAATCTTTACTCTTGAAACCATCACAAGAAGAACCTTGCAAAGATTGGGTAAAATATTTACTCCAGGCGGGAGAGTTGTGACTCAGATCGACCAATTCTTCCGCGGTAGAATCCCCGAATATTTCATTGCACAACATCAAAGAGTCAATTTCCTCATTCGTATACTTAGAATTTGAAGGAATTAAAAATTTGGAAAAATCCGTATTATAATTTTTCCGCACAGTTTCAACAACAGGACCTTTTGCAAATGCAAAAAAATCATCATCGAATAAAGCTTCTCCATGTCTTCTAAAATGGATTAACCAAGCAAAAAAGAGCAATTTTTGTAATTTAATAGACCCTTCCAAAGATGGATTTTTTAATTCAGATCTATTTATAATAAACCATTTACTAATTTCTGTAGCCGTCTTCATTCAATCCGCCACCGGAGAAAGAAAAATGAGGTCAAAATGAACTCTTGTCCATAATGTTTAAAAGACTTTATAGTTAACACAACTTATTAAAAAGTATATATAACCTTTTCTATTATTTTGGCTTTGCTGCACAAATCTTAATTTTCACCGATAAATCATAATTTAATTGATTTGGAAGAACTTATTTTTTTATTAATTTCTTCTAAAATTTCAAGTCTTTTTCGAAGATAAATTTCTTTTGATTGGTCTTTGTCAATTGTACATTCAACGAATCCGGCTTTGCACGGAAAGTAAAAGTTTTCGGGAAAATAATTCTTTTTCGTGCATCAAGAATCTTTTCGTGCAAAATAGAAAAACAGATATTATTTGGCTCGATTTAAACGCAGAGGAAAGTGTACAACAAATCAGTAAAGATGATTGAAATCTCTTTAAATTTGCTGTTCTTGAAATTAAATAATCAATTGGCTATAATAAATAACAATGCCAAATAATTAATTTTTAAAAAATTGAAAAAACGGAGTTTTTAGGCTCCCGTTACTTATTATGGAGTAGAGTGCGAAAGATGGGAGTCGAACCCACGAACGTCTACACGAACAGGCCCTGAACCTGCCGCCTTTGACCACTTGGCAACTTTCGCATATCGGAATTTTGTACAACTGTGCTTTTTAGAAAAACAGCATCTCATAAAGAGTCGGATTCTTTTTAAACTTTATTGTCGAAAAGAAGAATTCAAACAAAACAATTAAAATGAAAAAGAAGAAATTTTCATTGTTCTTTTTTTGAATATTCTTTGAATGAATTCATAATTTAAAAAGAAACAGGAAGCGGAAAAACCTATGGAAACAATGCAAGCCTTATACACTCGAAGAAGCGTCAGAAAATTTCAAAACAAATCCGTCCCCATGGAATTGATTGAAGAAGCCGTCAAAGCCGCCATGTTCGCGCCGTCTGCCAAAAACCAGCAGCCGTGGGAATTTATCATTATCGACAAAAGAGAGATTTTAGATGAAATCCCGGCGTTCAGCCCGTATGCCGGAATGGTAAAGGAAGCCTCCGCCGGCGTTTTAATTTGCTTCAATAAAAAATACGAAACCGCCGAAGGTTTTTTCCCGCAAGATTTAGGCGCGGCGACACAAAACCTTTTACTGGCGCTTCATGAAGAAGGTCTCGGCGCCGTTTGGACAGGCGTTTACCCGCGCGAAGACCGCATGACCGGATTCATAAAACTCTTCAATCTGCCGGAAAACGTGATTCCTTATTCATTTACCGTCGTCGGCTACCCGGAAAAAGAATCAGAAAAAACGGACAGATTTAAAAAAGAACGCATCCACTATAACAAATGGTAACCCGCCAACACCCGAAATTTAATAAAAAGAACCCGAATCAACATAAAAATAGACAGAAAGCCCGAACAACATAGAATAAAGAGAGAGAGAGAGAGAGAGAAACCAAACAACATAGAATAGAGAGAGGGAAACAAAACAACATAAAAATAGACAGAGGGAGACAAAACAACATAAAAATAGACAGAGGGAAACAAAACAACATAAAAATAGATAGAGGGAAACCAAATCAACCACCCGCTAATTTTCGTCCCGAACTGAGCAAAGCGAAGTGAGGGGCGGAAATTTGCGGATTCGTACCCAGCCGATACAGTAAAACAAATCAATCGTTGTTATGACTTATTCGGTTTGTTCATATTGATTTACCACCGTATGCACTATTTTCAGTCTTGCCGCGTGCGGATCTGTAATCGCTCGCGTTTGTATCAGACACGCTGTGTGCATCTGATACAGACGCGCTGTGTGCATCTGCTCTTTTTTATGGCAGCCGTTCGCTTCGCGAACGTGGACACTGCTACCTTGCCGGTTCCGTTTCCGCCGCTGCCTTGCCGGTTTCGTTTCCGCTGCTGCCTTGACGTTTCCGTCATCACCTTACTATTTCTGCACATATAAAAATAAAAAAGAATCGCAGAGAGAAGAAATAAAATATAAAAGATACACCGGAGCAAATAGAATCGAGAAAAAGTAAATCATATCTGAAAAGCGAGAGTAAAAAGTAAAAAATGAGAAGTGAAAAATGAGAAGTGAAAAATGAGAAGTAAAAACTGAAGAGAATTACTCTTCATCTTTCGCTTTTGATTTGGACGCTCTTCCTCTTTTTTTCTTGGACGCGCCGTCATCATTGACTTCATCCGCCGTTTCGAGGTTGTCCGCCCCTTTGGAAGAAGCGGCAGCAGCGGTAACGGTGGCGGCAGGTTCGGGAGATCCGGCAAGCTCCGCTTTGTCGGCGGCATTCTTTTGAGATCGTGTCCTCACGGTTTTCTTCTCAACGGATTTTGCAAGGTTCGGATCATTTGAGTCAATGGTTCGGGCAATCAAACGGATGTCGCCGGTACCCATTTTAATCGGCTGTCCGACAATGACGTTTTCAGTCACGCCCTGAAGCTCATCAATGTTGCCGCGCATACCGGCGTCAAGCAAGTGATTGACGGTCACTTCAAAAGAAGCTCTCGCAAAAACACTGGCCTTTTCGCCTGAAATACCGTGGCGGCCGATCTGTTTGACTTCGCCGTCGCTGGTCATCAAATCCGCCACAAGCATAATATGTCTGATATCAACGTTCAAACCCTGCTCACGAAGCGTGTTCGTCGCTTCCGTGATGATGGCGTTTCGGGCGGCTTCAATGCCGAAAACAGAGAAAATCTCGCTGATATTGTTGGTTGTCGTACGCGTCATGTCAATGCCGGGGATAGCGATAATATCCTTTAACGCAGATCCTTCCGTGTACAAAACATATTCTTCCATGTCATTTCCTTTTCGAAGAACGACACGCTTGATTTCGTCAATGCCTTTTAAAGTAATTTCATTGATTTTCTTGGTCAGCTGGAGCAGGTCGCGATAACGCTGATCTTTGGGCGTCAAGTCAATTTGGAAATTCTCTTCACTGACTTCAACCATCACGTCCGAAATCTTATCTTTGAATTTTTCGGCGATTTCCATGAAGACCATATGTCTTTTGTTCATCGCTTTCTCATTGACGTTGATGACGATTTTCATCTGCGCCAAATCGGTTGTCACAGAAGCGATGTGATCGATCTTCGTCGCTTCAATTTCCCAGGCGACCAATTGCGCTTTCTCGCGGTCGAACGCGTAATCCGCTTTGCCGTCTTCATCAACGAGTTCCGAATTATTCTGCAAATAAATCGTCATCGTCGGCGTGCTCGGGATTTTACGCGCGTCAACGATTTCAATCAAACGAGGCAAACCGAGCGTAACGTTGATTTCAGCGACACCGGCGTAGTGGAAAGTTCTCATGGTCATCTGCGTACCCGGTTCACCGATGGACTGCGCCGCGACAACGCCGGCCGCGTCACACGCTTCGATTTGAGACAGTTTATAGCCGACCGACACGCGGTCAATAATTTCCTGCATTTCTTTTTCCGTCACGCCGACTGACACAGCGTCTTCCTGCATCGTTTTCAAAATATTTTTAGGAAGCGGCAAATCCTGAATCATCTCCCGGATTTCCGCGTCTTTCATTTTCGCCATAATCAGACCTCCTTTCCGGTAACGTTTCTGAAAATACGGTGAACAGCTTCGGGTTTGGCGAAGTCGCTCTTCGTCGGGTCGATTCCGTCTTCACCGTAAAGGAACTGTACAATCACGCCGCGGGTATCGCGGACCGTGTAGTCGGGCTGGACTTCCAAATCCTGCAAGGCGCTGACCAAACGGCGCTGGAGGTAACCGGACTGAGACGTACGGACCGCCGTGTCGACGAGACCTTCGCGGCCGCCGATAGAGTGGAAGAAATATTCGGTCGGGTTCAGACCGCTCTTGTAGCTGGATTTAACGAAACCGTGCGCGTCCGCCCCGAGATCGCCGCGCTCAAAGTGCGGCAATGTTCTCTCACGGTAACCTCTGTTGATACGAGCGCCTCGAACCGCCTGCTGGCCGACACAAGCGGCCATCTGCGTAATGTTCAAAATCGAACCGCGAGCGCCGGAGCGGGCCATCATCGCGGCAGGATTTTCAAGACCCATATGCGAATCGGCGATTTTGCCTGACTTGTCACGGGCGCGGCCGAGTTCCTGCATGATGCGCATTTCAATGGTTTCATCAAGCGTACGTCCGGGAAGCGGTTCAAGTTCTTCGTCTTTATAAGCTTGAATCAGCTTCTGAACTTCTTCTTCAGCCGTCGTCAAAACCATATCAATCTGGATCTTGGCCTCTTCAGGGATGTCTTCGTCGGCAATGCCGAAAGACAAACCGGTTCTCATGACCGCGCGAATCGCGAGTTTCGTGACATCGTCAACAAACTGCGCGCCGCGGGTTGTGCCGTATTCTTTAATAATCGTATCCAAAATCTGCGCTTTGAACGCGCCCATCGCTGTTTCGTCAATTGTTCCGGCAATCAGCTCGCCGTCTTCGATGATAACGTAAGCGTCATTTTTCAAGTCTTCATCCATGTCTTTTGTACCGACGTTGGAAGAGAACGAAATATTGAGGCCTTCGGGAAGGATCTGGCTGAAAATCTGTTTTCCGGTCCAATACTCCTCGCCGTTATTATCAATGCCTGCCGGCGCCGGAAGTTCACGAATGTCCGTCTTTCGGAGCAAGTCGAGCGCATCGTCTTTATTGATGCGTCCCGTGACAGGATTATCTTTTCTTGTCAAAAGGAACATGCCGGAAATGTGGTCATGGATACCGCCCACGATCGGACCGCCGAAACGCGGAGACAGAATATTTTCCTGAACCTGAAGCAGAATTTTCGCTTCGGCGCGGGCTTCTTCAGTCTGAAGCACGTGCATATTCATTTCATCACCGTCAAAGTCAGCGTTGTAGGGCGGGCAGACCGCCGGATTCATGCGGAACGTTTTGCCGTCCAAAACCTTGACGCTGTGCGCCATAATACTCATCTTGTGCAAAGACGGCTGACGGTTAAAGAGAACGACATCGCCGTCGCGGAGGTGTCTTTCAACGATCCAGCCGTATTCGAGTTTTTCACACAGATCTTCCTGATTGATATCCGCAATCTTGATACGACCGCCGTCGGAACGAATGACGTAGTTCGC
>JAITUZ010000027.1 GCA_031286065.1 Candidatus Methanimicrococcus odontotermitis
AAATAAAATGATGATGTTCTCAACGGTGCTTTCACCTATTCCTATTCGATAAATGAGATTTCAACAATGAGAGCGAATATGACTGGTTATCAGTCCAACGTGGATTATATCAGCAGTGACTACAGAGTTTACTATGAATAAGGGCTGAAAGCTTATCTGAAATTCACTTGAACATGAAATTTGTTTATTTGGAAAGTGACAGCATCATGCAAATATTAAAGAACCATCCTCGAACAGAATGTCTGATTCTGTCATTTCCTGTGCTGCTGATGATATTTGTGGGAATTTGGGAATACCTGCACGTATTGGAAACAGAATTAAAGGGTGGTGCTTTCTCTTGGACAGCATTTGTACTGCCGACAGAATATGTTTTATCTTTTGCTTCCGTTTTTATTTTTCCGGTCATTTTTTATTCAGTCCTGAAGAATAAATATGATTTGGAAAGGAATATTGTTCTATACGGTGCCGGGTTTATATCATGCGGCGTTATACTCGTCCTTTCAATTCGGGAAATATTCCATAATTTGGATGTCGATATTATTGGAAATTATTCATATTTCCCGTACATATTTCCATTAACATTATGGTATTATTCGTACGCGGCTTTACTTCAAGATAAAGAACGAAAAATGACATTATATCTGTCAGCCATGACCTTTATTTCTTTTATCATTTTAATCGTTATTGAAACAGTAAACTACCGGATTCCTGTCGCAGGTGTTCTTCTGTCAATTCTCGGATTCTATCTTGCGTATTGTTTAATTTATAAAAAAGGTGTCCTGACGCTTCAAGGATTTGCATGGTGTCTGTTTTTACCGGCATTTATCAGCTTTTTGCATACCAGCAATTTTGGATTTGTGATATATGTTATTCTGATGATGTCTATAGAATTCGTTTTTAATATTATTCGTTGATTTCTTAGAAAATGATTAAATATCACTCATTAAAGCTTAAATCCATATGATTTACTGCTCTTGAGATTGAAAACAGAAGGGGATAATTATAACTCAAATACTAAAGCAAACCATAATTCCTTTTATTGAATGCTGTATTCTGTCATTTATACAGATATTTATTATAGTTATGATCCTTCCCGATGTTCTGTACACATTGGAGAGATTATTAATGGAAGAGAATTATCAGATGGGGGTTTTAGACGAATTAAACCTACGCTTTCTCTTGCTTATTATTTCATTTTGGATTGGCAGCATCATTCTTTATTTAATTTTAAAGAAGAAATATCATTTTGAAATGAAAAATCTTTTTTACAGTGTCGGGTTTGCATCGTGTAACCTTCTGCTCTTCATTTCGATTCAAGCATTTTGGGAAAGAATTTACAATTTGCAGGCGGATGACACAATTTGGGAAACATATGCAATGTTTACACTTTCCGCACTGACGCTGACACTCTTCTATTATTCATATGCCTCTTTACTTCAGAATAATAAAAACGAACATAATCAGAAGACTTTGTTTTTGACTGTCATGACTGCTCTTTCTTTTGGATTTTTGCTCTTTTTTGAGATAATGAAGTATCAAGCTCCTCTTTTTTCGGCTTCTTTCTTTATTTACGGATTGTATTTCGTTTGCTGTTTGATTTTTACAAAAGCAAGAGTCAGTCTTCGAGGATTAGCATGGACTCCGTTTTTACCGGCATTTATAATAGGTTTATATCTTATCATGGCAGTGCCGCATTAAGTATGATCTATATCGAAATGAGAAAAATATTTTTTTTGTTTTCTGATTTATTTATTTTTGAAAAACTGCTGATTTTGAAAAACCCTTAAATCAAAGAAGCGTTTTTAGAACATATCATGCCGGATATGAATGTTAAAGGAAAAAAGGTCTATGTCAAACCGCTTTATTGGGCCGTTTTCTGGCTTTCAAAAGTGATTATTGTCACGCTGATGATTATTTTTATTCTTCATGAGTTTACCGACATTTTGGACGGCGTTTGGATTTTTTAAATAAATTAAAAACGGGTGAAAATCACCCGCCGTTATTTCTTAATCTTTTCCGTTTCATATTCTTCTTCAATTATCCTGTTCCCTCTCATATCCTGTTTCGGTCTCATATTCCGCTGCAGTTTCAGATTCCTTTTCAATTTCTTCGGCAGTGTCATTCTCTGCCGCTGTCGTTTCTTCAGCGGAGGCCGACGGGTCTTCTGCTTCTGTTTCATCTTCCTGCCGCTTGACGGCCGCGATGCTGACAACTTTGTCATTTTCCGCCAGTTTCATGATGCGAACACCCTTTGTGTTGCGGCCCTGCTCGCGGAGTTCTCCGACACGGATCTTTATGATGATTCCTTCCGTGCTGGTAATGATGAGTTCATCATCTTTGCCGACGGATCTCACCGCGGCAACGCGTCCGTTTCTGTCATCGGTGACAATCGACATCACGCCCTGTGTTCCGCGGTGTTTTTTGATGTATTCGTCAAAAGCGGTCACTTTTCCATAGCCGTTTTCCGTAATCGTCAAAAGCGCTTCTTCCCGATTGACAATGTCCATGCTGACAACCGCGTCGTCTTTCTTGACAAGGCGCATACCCAACACGCCGCGGGCGGATCTGCCCATCGGACGGACTTCTTTCTCATCAAAGCGGACAGCTTTGCCGCCTCTTGAAACCATCACAACTTCCCGATCGCCGTCGGTTTGAATCACATTGACGAGTTCATCGTTGGGCATCAGGGTTGTCGCGATGATGCCGGCTTTTCTGGGATTTTTGAAGTCGGTCAGCGGGGTTTTCTTCACCGTTCCCTGTTTTGTCACCATCATCAAATATTGCCCCTCTCCGAATTCTGATACCGGAATCGCAGCGGTGACGTCTTCGTCTTCCTTTAAGTCAAGGAAATTGACAATGGATTTGCCTTTAGACGTGCGGCTTCCTTCCGGAATTTCATAACCTTTCTTCCAATAAACACGTCCCTTGTTTGTGAAGAATAAAATGTAATTGTGCGTTGATGACACGAACAAATTGACAACGATGTCTTCCTCTTTTGTTTCCATGCCGATGATTCCCTTGCCGCCGCGGCGCTGGCGCGAGTAGGTGCCGGCGGACAAACGCTTAATGTAACCGCGGTTTGTCATTGTGATGACGACATCTTCTTTTTGGATCAAATCTTCATTGTCAATGTCAAAACCGCCGTGGATGATTTTGGTTCTGCGCTCATCGCCGTATTTTTCTTTCATTTCCAGCAATTCTTCACGAATGATGCCGTATTTGATTTCATCGCTTCCGGCGATCTTTTCTAATTCTTTGATTTTTTCCAAAACTTCTTCCAATTCATCCAAAATCTTTTGAATTTCCATTCCGGTGAGCCGCTGAAGCCTCATTTCTAAAATCGCTTTGGATTGGACGTCATCCAGGCCGAACAGCTCCATCAATCCTTCTTTCGCGGTTTGAGTGTCAGCGGACGCTTTAATCAAGTCAATGACCGGATCGATATTGTCAAGAGCGATTTTCAAGCCGTTTAAAATATGTTCACGCTCGCGGGCCGCGTTCAAATCAAAAAGCGTTTTTCTTTGAATGACTTCCATTCTGTGCTTTAAATAAATTTTCAGAAGCTGGCGGATTCCCATCACGCGCGGGACACCATCAACGATTGCCAAATTGATAATGCCGAAACTGGTTTGAAGCTGCGTGTGCTTGTAAAGCTGATTCATCAAAACATCGGCGTTTGTGCCGCTTGAGAGTTCCAGCACAAGACGGATGCCTTCGCGGTTAGACTCATCGCGCAGGTCGGAAATTCCGGTCACTTTTTTATCCCGGACCAAGTCGGCAATGGTTTCCGCCAGCCGCGCTTTATTTACTTGATACGGCAATTCTGTCACAACGATTCTTTGGCGGTTATTTTTCATTTCTTCAATGTGGGAAACCGCCTGGATCCGAACGCTGCCGCGCCCGGTTTTGTACGCGCTGATAATGCCTTCGTTTCCTAAAATGACGGCGCTTGTCGGAAAATCCGGGCCGTGAATGACCGTCATCAATTCCGGAACTTCCGCGTCCGGATTGTCCACCATCATAACGGCGGCGTCAATCACTTCTGAGAGATTGTGCGGCGGCATGTTTGTCGCCATGCCGACGGCAATGCCGGTCGAGCCGTTGATCAATAAATTCGGCAGTTTCGCGGGCAGGACTGCGGGCTCCCGAAGCGATTCGTCATAGTTGGGGCGGAAATCCACCGTTTCTTTATCCAAATCTTCCAGCATTTCAGCGGAAATCTTTCCGAGGCGGACTTCCGTGTAACGCATGGCAGCCGCTTCATCGCCGTCAATGGAACCGAAGTTGCCCTGACCGTCAATGAGCGGATAGCGAAGAGAAAAGTCCTGCTCCAAACGAACGAGCGCGTCATAAACGGAGGAGTCGCCGTGCGGGTGGTATTTACCAAGAACGTCACCGACAACGTGCGCGGATTTTTTCATCGGTTTATCCGCCGTCACGCCGTTTTCTTTCATGGAATACAAAATTCTGCGGTGGACCGGTTTTAACCCGTCGCGCGCATCCGGAAGCGCGCGCCCGATAATCACGCTCATGGCGTATTGGATGTACGATGTTTTCATTTCATCATACAAAAAGACGGGCTTGACAGAAACGTGTTCATCCTCGGCCGGCGGCATTCCGCCGTCATCATCGCCGGTGTCGTCATCGCTGCCGTTTTCGCCGCTTTCTGTCATAATGTTTTTTGTTTCATCTTCAGCGTCTTCAAGGAGCGCCGAGCGGCGGATGTATTCATCTAAAACTTTCTGATGCCGGTTGTTTTGATTCTCGTCCATTTTTTCACCTCAGATGTCTAAATTCACCACTTCTTTGGCGTGTTCCTGAATGAATTCTTTTCTCGGGAGAACCTCGTCGCCCATCAAAATCGTGAAAATTTCATCCGCTGCAATCGCGTCTTCAATCGTTACCCGAAGCAGAGTGCGGGTCTCGGGGTTCATTGTCGTTGACCAAAGCTGTTCGGGATTCATTTCACCAAGACCTTTATACCGCGACACGGCGGTGCCCTTGTCTCCGATTTCTTCCAGCTTTTCCTTCAGCTGCCGATCATTGTAAGCGTAATATTCCGCTTTTCCTTTCTTGATTCTGTAAAGCGGCGGCTGAGCAATGTAAACGTAGCCGCTGTTGATCAAATCCGGCATGTAGCGGAAGAAGAATGTTAAAATAAGCGTTCGAATATGCGCGCCGTCAACATCGGCATCGGTCATGATGACAACTTTGTGATAGCGCAGTTTGTCCAACTCCATCCCGTCTCCCAATCCCGCGCCGAGCGCCGTAATGAGGGAGCCGATTTCCGCGTTTTTAAGGGCTTTATCCATTCGGGTTTTTTCGACGTTGAGGATTTTTCCCCGAAACGGCAGGATTGCCTGAGTTGATCTGTCGCGCCCTTGTTTGGCGGAGCCGCCGGCGGAATTGCCTTCGACAAGATACAGTTCGCACAAAGACGGGTCGCGCTCGGAACAGTCGGCGAGTTTTCCGGGAAGCGTGCTGACTTCAAGCGCGTTTTTTCTGCGGGTGAGCTCCCGCGCTTTTTTAGCCGCTTCTCTTGCTTTTTTGGCCAAAAGCGCTTTTTCCAAAATCGCGGTTGCTACTTTCGGATTTTCTTCGAAATATTCTGCAAGGCCGTCTGTCACAAGCGAATCTACGATTCCTTTGATTTCGCTGTTGCCCAGCTTCGTTTTCGTCTGGCCTTCAAATTGGGGCTCTAAGAGTTTCACGCTGATGATGGCTGTCAGCCCTTCGCGGATGTCTTCACCGCTCAGCGCGGCCCCGTCTTTGTTGTCTTTATCGAGATTATTTTTCTTGATGTAATCGTTGGCGACTCGGGTCAAAGCGGATTTGAAGCCGACCATGTGTGTGCCGCCTTCGGTCGTGTTGATGTTGTTGGCAAAGGAATGGACATTGGAATTGTAGCTTTGCGTGTACTGCATGGAAATTTCAATGTCGGTCCCGTCTCTTTGACGGTCGAAATAAATCGGCGTTTCATGAAGGACGCTTTTGCCGCCGTTTAAATATTCAACGAATTCAATGATGCCGCCTTCATAATAAAGATCATGGTATCTTTCTTTGAGGCCGAGAGAACGTTCGGGTTTCTTTTTTCCGCCGCCGTTTTCTTCGTCTTCCGATTCAATTTCCGAGTCGTCTTCGGCGAGGTTTCCGAATTCTTCGTCGCCTGCATCGGGAAGTCTGAGGTCTTCTGTGATGATGCGGATTCCCTTGTTCAAGAAGGCCAATTCTCTGAGGCGGCTGAGCAGAATCTCATATTTGAAATCCGTCGTTTCAAAAATCTTTTTGTCCGGCATGAACCGAATGGTCGTTCCGGTTTGTTCTCCCGAGTACTCGCCGGCGATTTCAACGCCTGATGTCGGAATGCCGTAAGCGAATATTTGGCGGTAGACTTTGCCGTCTCGGCGGACTTCCGCAATCAGACATTCGGAAAGCGCGTTGACGACGGAAACGCCGACGCCGTGAAGACCGCCGGAGACTTTGTATGTGTCTTTGTCAAATTTTCCGCCGGCGTGAAGGACGGTCATAACAACTTCCAGCGCGGGTTTTTGGTATTTCGGCTGAATGTCGACAGGAATGCCTCTTCCGTCATCGACAACGGTAACGCTGCCGTCTTCGTTGATTGTCATGCGGATATTTTTCGCGTATCCTGCGAGCGCCTCATCAACGCTGTTATCAACGACTTCATAAACCAAATGATGAAGCCCGCGCGCATCCGTGCTGCCGATGTACATGCTCGGTCTTTTGCGGACGGCTTCAAGGCCTTCCAAGACTTGGATATTGGATCCGTCATATTTTTTTTGTTCGTCCGTCACTTAAATTCCTTCGTGTGTGTTTGTGCCGATTTAATGAAAATAATAAATCTGAATTTATCGTATGAATGCAAAGCGGACCGGCAATTCCGTTTTCTTCCTTTCTTAAAATGTCTCGCCCCGCTTTTATTTCCACAGCAGGGCGCTGTTTTAACAGAGTCATCCGTTTTTTCCAAAAAAGCGGCGGAAATTAAAAAAACAAATAAAAAATAAATTCTTTTGAATTGAATTTATCATTTCTTAAAAAACAGATATCAAAAGACTATTTTTTTGTTTCAGAAACTCTGTTTGATTCTACCTTTGTGAATGACAAAAAAAGGGTTTTATATTATATAAACATATGCGTCCTTTCGGTTTTTCGCATATTGATTTTTGAAACCGTAATCTGCTTTTATTTCAAAAATCAGATAAAATCTTGCGCCGTCTTCAGCGTTTCCAAAATAAATGTTTCACTGATACCGTTTTCAAAAAAATGATTTGGCTGTATCGTTTTCATCTGCCGGTTCTGTTTTTGTTTTCCGGCAGATTTCAAAAATAACGGTTTTTAAGTTTCACCGTATAAAATTACTTAAACGTAATCGGCGCGTACCCTTCCGCGCCGTTCCAAACGCGCTCCGCTTCAAATCCGGTCAGTTCGAAAACAAACGCTTCAATCACCATAAAGACCTGATTCTCTTTTCTAACGCATCCGATGCGGGCATCTCCGGCGCGTCCGAGACCGGCGTGAAGATGAATGACCGGCTCTCCTTTTTCCCGGAACAAATTGCCGGCGCCGACGACTTCATGCGCTTCTTCAAAACTTGTCCACATTTTATTCGGCGGACGCTCGTTTTTCTTCGGTCCGGCGACCAAGTTGCCGGATTCGACTGCGCCCAGTAAAACAAAAGTTGCCGCCTGAATATTTTCAGTGGACGCAAGCGTTTTCAGCGATTCCGCTAAATCTTCGCCATGGTCCATTCTGACAGTAAAGACGCGACCGATATTTCCGACTCTGTATTCCATGAAACAGAATTCTTGTTTTTGAGTTAAAAAAGTATTGATGCCAAAGATGATGACGAAATGAGAGGGAATAAAAGAAGGGAAAAGAGAAAGGAAAAGTGAAGAGAAATGAGAAGGGAATATAAAAAAAAGAAAACGGATTGAAGAATCCGCTGAATTGTTTTTATCAGACAATGCTTGCCTTAATGATTTTGACATCTTGAATCGGCTTGTCGCCGCGCGCTGTTTTAACAACGCCGATTTTGTCAACGATGTCCATACCTTCAACGATTTCGCCGAAAACGGGGTGTTTGGACGATCCCGGCGGCTTGTCCCAGTCGAGGTAGGTGTTGTCGACAAGATTGATGAAGAACTGGCTGCCGCCGGAGTTCGGACCCGCGTTTGCCATGGAAATGGTGCCGCGGACATTGGATGATCCTTTCACGAATTCATCGGGGATGGAATAGCCGGGGCCGCCCATTCCGTTTCCGTTCGGGCAGCCGCCCTGGATCATGAAGTTCGGAATCACGCGGTGGAAGACAATGCCGTTGTAAAAGCCCTTTTCAACGAGCTGTTTGAAATTTCCCGCGGTTACCGGCATGTTGTCGTACAATTTGATTTTAATGTTTCCCATTGTGGTTTCGAGTAAAACGTTTGTCATATTTATTCTCCAAAAGCGGTTAAATCTGCATTATCTGATATTGAATTTGATATGTAAATCAGATATTCTTTTAAATTTGATTTTATGAAAAATAAAAGCGCGGAGAGGGAGATTTGAACTCCCGAGGTGCGAGGCACCACCGGTTTTCAAGACCGGCGCCGTGGGCCGCTTGGCTATCTCCGCACACGGATGAAACGCAGCGTGAACTGCAACACATAAACACGATTCGGATATATAATAATTTTTCAAAAAATCCGAAAAAACAAAAAATGAAAAAAAGCGGAATTATTCCGCCTTATCTTCTTTTTTCACGGATTCGACAAAGCGGATTTCTTTGAGATCCGTATTGTTCAAAATTTCATCGGCCAATTTGCCTTTTCCAAAAAGCCATCTTTGGTTGAACGTAATTCCGGTCGGGATTTCAACATCGGCGACATCGCCGCTGATTTTGATTCCGGCGTCTTGGATGCCTGTGTAAAGCGCGAAAAGACCTTTGATCTTTTCTTCGGTCGTTTCCATAACGGCTTCAACTTTGTAGCTGTAGGTCACGGATTTTCCGGCCAGCGGACTGTTGAAATCAATGGTTGCGCGGCGGCCGATGACTTTTGTCACAACGCCCTGACGGCCGTCAGACTCAATGACCATGCCGACCTGCGCTTTGCCGTCTTTGAATTTGGACGTGGAAACGGATTGAATCAATTCTTCTTTGGGCATGCCGAAAGCGTCTTCCGGTCCCATCGTCACTTCGCCTTCTGCGCCGACTTCTTTTCCTTCCAATTCTTTGTCAAGACCGGCGATGGTGTGGCCGTAGCCGATCACAACGACATCGCCGCCGTAAAGACCCTGGGGGGTATAAACGTTTTCCGCTTTCGCGACTTCTTCGTCAGTCGTGTCAAAGACTGTACCGTTTTCCATTCTTCCGGTGTAGTTCAGCCGGATAAAATCTCCTTTCTTCAATGCCATAGTTCATCACTTTTTAGAGCGAATCCGCTCTGATTCATAATTCATAAAAACAATATCAATCGTTACGCGAAAGCGTTCCGATACAAAGGCGTTATATACTTTTGATAGAACGTTTGAATGAACCGTAAACAGGATTATTCCTTTAATAATCTTTTCCTGTTTTGAGCCCGGAACGAAAAAAAGTCTCCAAATACACAAAAACTCTCAAAAAATATTTTTGGAAACTCTTCTCTTCTCCCGGATGACTTGAATTTAATCCGGCATGCCTGCGATAGGAACAGGCTTGCTTTTTACAGAATTGTAACTCATATTTCGAATTGAGACATCTTTGTTTTCATTGACATGGATCCCATAAACAATTTCCGAAAGTAATCCGATTTCACTGTTTTCATAATTCATCGTCAATGTAACATTTCCCGAAGTCTGTCCTTCAAATTTCCATGAATGCAGCCCTGGACAGGGGTTTATAGTCGTATGAGGTTCTTCTTGACTTATTGTTGTTAACACATCCGTTTGGATTTTTTCCAAATACCAATGCGTATCTCCCGTCTTCATAGAGCTGATACACTGACCGTTGAACGATACGAATTCCTTGTCCTTGCTGATGCTTATTCTTTCCGTATATGGGGAGGTGACCCCTAAGTTTTCGGAGAGTGAAGTAAATGATGAGATTTCCAATTCATTTTCTGTATTTTTTACAGTATATGTGTATTTTTCCGGAACATAACCCGTCTGAGAATGGATGTACTCAAACTTCAATACGGCTGTCCCTGTTTCATTTCCTTCAAAAACCCATTGATGCTTTCCGATTTCCGGCGATGCCTCATCTGCCGGCATTTTTTCATCCGCCGATATTTTTAAAACATTTTCAGATTCCGTTGTCAGTTTCCAGTGAAAATCCGAATCAAAATCTTCATCAAAAATCATCGTAAGGGTTGTATTAATCTTCAGAAAGGCTTGCCGTTTTTAAAAAATTATTTGGTTCAAATGTATTTTCCGTTGAATCGGTGTTTGAAATGCAGCCTGAAGCAGCGATGGCAGACAGAAGAAGAATAAAAGGGATTACAAACGCTGCTTTTTTCATCGGATTTCATCTCTGTTTCGAAGCGCGATGTGTTTGAAATATAAATGTTTTAGATTTTATGTTTGAAATATAAAATCTAAAATAAATAAGAATAAGGGGGATCCCTTATCCGTTTCATTTCTTCAATTTTTGGAACATTCTGGCTTGGAAACCGTGGAACTTGCAGCAGCCTTCCGCATCTTTTTGGTTGATAGTTTGGCTGTCGAAGGAGACAAAATCTTCCGAGTAAAGCGCAAACGGCGACTCACGGGCGACCGCAATCAAACCGCCTTTGTAAAGCTTCATTTTAACGGTTCCCGTCACGCGTTCCTGCGTTTTATCGATGAACGCGTTTAAGTCCGCGTAAAGCGGTTCATCGACAAGTCCTTGGTATGCGAGTTCGGACCACTGCGCGTCAACGGCCGCCTTGAATTTCAATTCGGCGCGGGTGAGCACGAGCTGTTCCAAATCTTTGTGAGCTTTAAGTAAAATGCTGGCGGCCGGGTGTTCGTAATTTTCGCGCGCTTTGAGGCCGAGAACGCGGTCTTCCACCATGTCGGAGCGGCCGATGCCGTTTTCGCCGCCGATTTTGTTCAATTTTTTAATCAAATCATACCCTTTCATCTTTTCACCGTCAAGTGAAACCGGAACGCCGTTTTCAAATCCGATATCGATGAATGCGGCTTTATCGGGCGCTTTTTCCGGAGACGTCGTCCATTCGTAGATTTCTTCGGGCGGAATGAAATTCGGGTCTTCCAGGCGGCCGCCTTCAATGCTGCGGCTCCAGAGATTTTCATCAACACTCCACGGCTTGTCTTTTGTCGCGGCGACCGGAATGTTGCGGCTCTTGGCGTATGCGATTTCCCAGTCGCGTGTCAGGTTGCGTTCGCGCATCGGCGCGATGACGGCTTTTCCGGTGGCGCGGAAAATCGTTTCAAAACGGAGCTGATCGTTGCCTTTTCCGGTGCATCCGTGAGCGAACGCGGACGCGTTTTCCTTTTCGGCGATTTCAACAACTTTTTTGGCGATCAGCGGTCTGGCAATAGACGTTCCCATCACATAACCTTCATAGTCGCCGTTGGCTTTGATCAGCGGGAAAATATAGTCCGCGACGAATTCATCTTTCGCGTCAATCGTATAGTGCTTGTCGCTGATGAGTTTCGCCTTTTCTTCGGCGTTTTTCACTTCATGTTCCGGCTGGCCGACATCCACGGAAACGGTGATGACTTCATCAAATCCGTAGTCTTCTTTCAGCATCGGAATGCATACGGAAGTATCAAGGCCGCCTGAATAGGAAAGAACTGCTTTCTGAACCATTTTATTTCACATCTGTTTTCTTTGAGTTAATTATTCGTAAAGCTTCGCCATCGTTTTGCCGGCGGTATCCATGACGGTTCCGGTCGTTTCCGTGACGCCTGCCTCATAGAGGACCTGTTCCAATTCGGCCAGTGTCGTCATAACATTTGCCGGCGTGGTCGCGCCCATGGAGCCGATTCTGAAAATTTTTCCTTTCAGCTCGTCTTGGCCGCCGGTAATAATAATGCCTCTTTTGTTCAACGCTTTTTTAACAGCTTCGCCGTCAACGCCCGCAGGCGCTTTCATAGCGGAAACCGTATTGGAATACGCGCTGACGTCATTGAGTTGCGGGAACATTTCAACGCCGATCGCGGTCACAGCGTCCCGAACCGCTTTGGTCATCAAATAGTGCCTTTCGATTCTGTTCGCGAGACCCTCTTCTTCAACTATTTTTAAAGCTTCCTGAAGCGCGAAAAACAGAGAAACCGCAGGCGTGTACGGCGTTTCTTTCAAGTCTTTAGACGCGCTTTTGTGATAAGCGGTCAAATCCAAATAATACGGGCGCGTTTTAACGTTTCCCATTTCCGCGCGCGCGCGTTCATTTGCCGCGACAATGGCGATTCCCGGCGGCGCCGCCAGACATTTTTGAGAACCCGTAACGGCGATGTCAACATTCCAGTCATCCATTCTGATATCATCGCCGCCGAGGGAGGAGACGACATCCAGAATAAAGTACGCGCCGTATTTTTTGGCAAGCGCGCCGACTTCAGCCGCCGGATTCCGAATCGCGGTCGATGATTCGTTGTGGATCATCGTAATTGTTTTAATATCGCCCGCGGCCAATTTTTCTTCAACGGCCGCCAAATCCACGGATTTTCCCCATTCAAATTCAAGCGGAACAACGGTGCCGTATTTATCAGCCAATTTTTTAAATCTCTGCCCGAATTTGCCGTTTTCAATCGCGAGGATTTTGTCTCCTTTATTGTTTAAACAGCCGACAGCCGCTTCCATTCCGGCGGTTCCCGATCCGGATATGACGGAAACGTTTTCTTGCTTCGTATTAAAAAGCGCCGCGGAAATTCTCTGGCAGTCATCGTAAATCGCGGAAAACTCTTTTCCGCGGTGGTTGATCATCGGTTTGGCCATCGCCATCAAAACGCGGTGCGGCACTTCGACGGGTCCCGGCATCATCATTAATTTATCTTCGGTTTTAATCATTTGTTATACCTGCTCTGGTTCTTTGACGTTTTCTGTGAAAATGTTATTTCAATTTTATAATACCACTTTGGAATTTTCAGATAAGAAACTCACTTCAAATAATAAATTTAATCCTTCTTTTTATTATGAAAAGAATGAAGCGGTTTTTCAGCCTTTGACAATTTTCATGATATCGCTTTTTGTAATCACGCCGGTGACCATTCCTTTTTCCATCACAAGGACGGCCGGACTGCGTTCTAATATATGAGAAACCGTTAAGACGGACGCTGTCTGCGGCACGGTCGGGAAGGACTCTTCCATCAAATCCGACACGGCGATTCCCGTTAGTGATTTTTTAACGGCGATCGTCTTGACAACGGCGCCTTCAGATAAACTGCCGACGGGAACGCCGTTTTCAATGACGGGTAATTGAGAAATGCCGTTGGAATTCATGATATGAATGGCTTCTTCAAGAGACTGCTTCGGCTGAACCTGAATCACGGGTGAACTGATAATATCCTTCGCAACGATTTGCTGTTCTTTTTTAATCTCATCAAACGCGGTGAGGATTTTGGCGACAGTTGAGAGACGCGGGTCGACATCGCTCATTTCAATACGCGCGATTAAAGGCTGACTGACACCGGCGCGTTTTGCCAAATCACTCTGCGTCAAGCCCAGTTCTATTCGTCTCTTTTTTAAATCTTCAGGAGTCGGAAGTTGCATGAAATTATTACTGAAAGTAATAATATATAAGGTTTCAGATTCTGTTTAAATAAACTTTTATAATAATAATTATTGCGATATTTTATTTCAAACGAAAGAAAACAGAATGAAGGCAAATCATTTATTCATTATCCGGTCTGTCATCCTTATATATGTTGAATAATATTTCTCATCAACAAAATATTATATTTCTTATCATTAATTATTTTAAATTATAAAATGACAGTGAATGCTGCCGTTTTTTTGCAGGATTGAAAAACATGTCCGGAACTCAGCTGTCTAAATCTATGGTTTCTGATTATTTCAAAAATATGCTGACTTTTGACCTTCGGGCAGGTTTTATTACGGCGATTGTCGCTTTGCCGCTTTCGATCGGTTTTGCGGTCGCGTCAAACGTTGATCCGTCCATGGGCATTTACACGGCGATTGTCGCCGGTTTTTTGGCTTCGCTTTTCGGCGGCTCCAAATTCGCGATTACGGGTCCCACGGGAAGCATGTCCGTCGTCGTCTTGACCGCGGTGTCTCAATACGGATTGGAAGGGCTGTTTTTAGCGACCGTTCTCGCCGGCTTGATTCAAATTCTGCTGGGTCTTTTTAAAGTCGGAAAAGTCATCAAATTCATTCCATTGCCGCTGGTTTCCGGATTTACCGCAGGTTTGGGCTTAATGATTGCCGTCAATCAAATCCCCAATGCGCTCGGTCTTGTTCTTCCGGAATACGAAACGGCGATTGAAATGCTGACGCTTGTTTTACGTGATCTCGGCAGCATCAATCTGTTTGTCGTTTTAATGACACTCGGCACAATTGTTCTCATCCGGTTTCTGCCGCACCTGACAAAAGGAAAAAAATATTTTGCTTCCGTTCCGCCGACAATTGTTGCGCTGCTTCTTTCCATTCTTATTTTTGTCTTCTTCCGTCCCGATATTCCAATCGTCGGCGTTATTCCGGCAAAACTGCCGGCTTTTTCATTCTTTGACATGAGTTTGGGATTGGCGGTTGACGTTCTTCCGTTTTCGATGATGCTGGTCCTTTTGGGAACGCTTGAATCCCTTCTCTGCGCTGTTGTCTGTGACGGTATGACTGCGACAAAACACGACAGCGACCGCGAATTGATCGGACAGGGAATCGCCAAAGTCATCACACCGTTTTTCGGAGGTTTGCCGTCGACTGCCGCGGTTTCAAGAAGTACGATCAACATCCGCGAAGGCGCGAAGACACGTGCGGGCGGCATGTTTCACTCTTTCTTTCTTCTCTTGATTCTGCTGTTTTTCGGCGGACTCGGCGCGTATCTGCCGTACGCTTTCATCGCCGGCGTTTTGTTCTGCATCTCTCTTCCGATGATTAATATCCGAGAATTCAAATTGATGCTGAATTATGACCGCGGCGACGCTGCTATTTTCGGCATCACTTTTCTGCTGACGGTTTTTGCGGACATGATGCTGGCCTTTGAAGTCGGCATTCTGCTCACGATGGTCAAATTCATGTATGATATGACACAATCGGTTCAAATAGATTCGATAGAAGAATACGATTCCACGGACAGCGCCGGTCACATTCGGGCGCTTCATGAAAAATTCGGCGACAAATTAGCGGTTTATACGATCAACGGGCCGTTTTTCTTCGGCGCGATGAATATTTTTGATCAAAAAGTCAATGAGCATCTGCCGACCAAGCGCCGTGTCATTATTATCCGCATGCGCTATGTTCCGTATGTCGACGCGACCGCCATTTCGCGCCTGAACGAATTTATTGCAAGCCGCAATCGTGAAAACAAATATGTTTTAATTACCGGCATTCGGCCTGTCGTCAAAAAGAATTTGCACCGCGACGAAGTTTTTGATACGCATGTCCGTAACAAGGAGGTTTATTTGTTTGAAAATACTGAATCCGCTGTCAGATTTGCTGTCAGCGAGCTTTTTCCGAAATTTGAGAACAAGTAAGCTGATATTCTTTCAAACAGTTTGATGTCATCCGAATGTTTATATTCTCTGACCGTGTATCACAAAAAGTTTTTACATTTATATAAATTATTTATTTCTATAATTCACGCATATACAACTGTTGACGGATGATCTATCAGTGGCCGGCAGTGCCTTTAATTTCGTTCACGCCAGAAAATCTTTTGAAGGCAGGATTTTCTCACTCAAACAGCAGGCAAAGAAATTTTACACGCCGACCGTTAAGATTTCTTTCATTGCCATCATCATCGGTATTTTAACCGGCGTTCTTATCGGCGTTTATACGATTTTAATGGCTCATCTCAGCGACACATTCTACGGCGGTTCGTCGGTTTTTGAGCATTACGGCGTTCCGGGACAAGCCATTATTCTTGTTCCGATGCTCGGCGGTCTGGCTGTCGGTCTGATCCGCCAGTATTTTTTAAAAACGCATTACGGCGTTGAAAGCGTTATTGAAGCTTCCGCTCTTCACGGCGGCCGCCTGAAAGTGAAATATGCGCTCAGCGAAGCTTTTTTGTCCGTGATCACAATCGGTACGGGCGGCTCGGCCGGCAAAGAAGCGCCGGGCATTTTAATGGGCGCGGGCGCGGGGTCGCTGGCCGCTAAAATCTTCAATCTGCGCGGCAAAAGTCTCCGCATTTATCTCGGATGCGGTGCTGCCGCTGGGATTTCTGCCGCTTTTAACGCGCCGCTTGCCGGAATCGTTTTTGTCGTTGAGGTCATTTTCGGAGAATTAGAAGCCAAAACTTTTATTCCGATTGTGCTGTCGTCCATCTTCTCCACTTTTATTTTTCAGGTTTTTTTCGGGTCAGACGCGCTCAGTTTTCCGCATTAC
>JAITUZ010000028.1 GCA_031286065.1 Candidatus Methanimicrococcus odontotermitis
TGTTTCTGATTGCTATGTCACAGGAGACGTTTTAGGAACCGGTTCTTCTGTCGGCGGTCTGGTCGGTGATTTTTACAAAGGTGAAATCAAAAACAGTTTGGCTCTCAATGAATTCGTTAAGGGCAGCACAGATGTCGGCCGAATTTACGGTCTCAAAACAGACGGCACCCTGTCGGACACCTGCGCTTGGATCAATATGTCTGACGGCAGCGGCCATTTCAAGGACGGTGAAACGAATGTGACTTCTGTTAAAGTCTGGCGCAAGTACCCGTCTTCCGGCTGGGCAACTTCAGGTTTCGGCGGCGACTGGGAATTGAACACTTACGGTGACTTTTTGCTTCCCGTTCACGCGTGGACGGATAAAAACGTTGCCGCAGACGCCGCGCATTTGATTCCGAAGTATTCCATCACTTACGACGGCAACGGACACACATCGGGAACGGTTCCGGTCGACGGCACCGCTTATCTTGACCGGTTCGCGCCGGCGGCGGCAATCCTTTCGGATGCCGGAGACATGGAGATGGAAAATTTGGTCTTTAACGGCTGGAACACGGCAGCGGACGGCAGCGGCACAGCTTATGCCGCCGGCGCTTCTTTGTTAATGGATTCAGACATGACGCTTTATGCGCAGTGGAAAGTGCCGTCTACTCCGGGCGGCGGCTCGGGAACCGGTTCCGCGGCTGTTACCGGCCCCTCTGGTTCCGCGACTGTTACCGATCCCTCCGACTCCGCGCCGGTTGCTGATCCGGTTCAGCCCGGCTATGAAACGCCGGTCGAACCCGAACCGATTCCGGAAATTATTGTCATTCTTTTCTTCATGATTGCCTTCGCTTGCTATCTTTTCGTTACACGGGCGGAAATCGAAAAAGAGAACGGCTGATTTCAACCGGTTTTAGAATATGGTTTGAATGCGCAGCGTTCAAATCATTTTTATTTTGCCGCGAAACTGATTTAGATTTCAGCGGTTCTGTGTTCCGCCGATATTTTGTTCATGAATTAATCTTTTCATTATAATATCTTCTATTTGCCGTCATTTTTAGTTCACTAAGATACTTTTATATATCTTCGCAACTATTAAGTCATTAATAATTGCATGCATTTAACTGCATGGCAATTCGGGAGATTTAATAACAAAAAAGATAGGAAGCGGACAGAGATACTATGTTTAAAAAACGAAAATGTATAAGCCATTCTTTATTTTATTTTTCAGTTCTTGCGATTCTTTTTTTACTTGCGGGAACTGCAGCCGCGGAGACAATTGAAGTTTCAGACGACCGCCAGTTTCGAGCCGCCATCGAAAAAATAAACGGCAACGGCGATTCTGAAAATACGATTGTTCTTTTGAATGATATTAAAATTTCAGAAGACGCTTTTACAGAAACCGATTATAACAGACTCGGTATGCAAATGGTTGACATGAATTTCAGCCGTTCTGGAAATTTAACGATTCGGTCAGATTCATCAGATTCCCGCAGGGTTTATGCCGACCCCTCCGGAGTTTACATTACGGACCGGGGACGTGCACTCTAGCCTTTTCTCAGTGTCGGCGGAAATGATATCACCGTTACGTCTGAAAACGTTATTTTTGACGGCGTCGGTATTCATTTGGGCAAATCATGGGGCCCTTCATCTCAATCTTCAAATCTTACACTTAAGGATATCCGAATCATCAATTGTCACAATTCCGGCCTTTATGTCTATCAAACAATGAATTCATTATTGGACAATGTCAGTGTTTCCGATTGCAGCAGCAAATGGAACGGCGGCGGTTTGAAGGCCGAATGGTCTCCGAATTTAACGATTCGGGATTGCCGTATCGTAAATAACACGGTGTCTAACGTGTCTCAGATGAGCCATGATATTCTTTCGGGCGGCGGCATGTATCTGTTTGACTCATCCGTCAACATCACCGGGAATACGCAAGTGTGTAACAACACGGTTAATTCTTCCGGCAGCGCATCTTACGGCGGCGGCATTGATTCCAACGCTTCCGCTTTGACAATTTCCGGCAGCGCCAACATTTCAAACAATTCGGTTATCGGATCAGGAATCGCTGAAAGTATCAGAGGCGGCGGTATTTACGCGAATTTTACTTCTTACTCTCCTTCTGATTCCGGCATTGTGGCGCTGTCATTGGATATTAAGGACAATGCTGTCATTTCAAACAACAAAGCGAATGGCGGCGGCGGTATTGCGGTCAATTACAATCAAAGTCTCGGCAGAAATTACGTTGTCAACATTACCGGCGAAGTCGAGATCTCCAATAATACGGCTGAGCGAACCGACGCTTTCAAGGGAGATAATTCGACCGGCGGCGGCATAATGTCTTTCGTTCCCGTCAATATTTCCGGCAAGGTTATCATTCAGGGAAACAAGGCAATCGATACCTCTTCCGCTCCCTTCCATTCTTCCGGCGGCGGCATTTTTATGCAAGACACGCTTGTCATCTCGGATCAAGTTCAGATTCTTGACAACGAAGCGCACTTCGGCGGCGGTCTGCTCTCTTTTAATCCTGCGGAACTGAAGGGCCGTGTTTTGGTTTCCGGAAACAAGGGTTATCAAGGCGGCGGTCTTTATTTCATGAACAATTCTGTCATTTCGGACAAAGTCACCGTTTCCCAAAACGATGCTTATGATATCGGTGCCGGAATCTGTCTGAGCAACTCCGTCACGACGATTTCCGATAATGTTTTAATCGCCGGTAATCGGGCCGGCAAAGGCTCCCAAGATTCTTGGGGATTGGGCGGCGGTATTTATATGGACAGGTCGACTCTGACGCTGTCAGACAATGTCCTCCTCTCTGAGAATAAAGCGCGAAACGGCGGCGGTATTGCGGCTTGGATGCACTCAAAGATTAATCTGATGAACAACACATTGCTTGTGGCAAATTATGCCGCTTATCATAATCCCGAATCTTCCGAATATCCCAGCGGTTTGGGCGGCGGCATCTTTACGTATTATAACTCAACAGTGACGGTGTCCGGCGCAGTGAAAGAGACGGTGTCCGGTACAGAGAGAGATCTTGTGATGTTTTTCCGCAACGGTGCAGCGGATTCCGGTGGTGCAGTTTGTTTCTTTGTCGATCATATGAACATTTTGAACGAGTATTACACCGGTGTTTACACAGGTTTTAAAAAAACAACGGATGAATCCATTCTCGGTTTCAGTGAAAACTACGCTCAGAAAGGATATTTGTGGAATTTGACCGATTCTGATTTGGGACCGGTAATGACACATGTCAGAGACAATCTTCCCTTGTTGAAAACCACAGTCGCAACAGAACCGTTTTCAAATGTTTACAACAATTTCGATATTAACTTCGTTGATAACGGGACTGAAGTCCTGGCCGCAGTTGTTACTGTCAATTATTACACCGATTCTGTTGCTGATGCTAACCTTCTCGCTTCCGAAGCTTTCATTTCTTATGAGGGCGCGGAGATAACAGAAGCCGGCATAACGCAGAAGTTCGGCGAAGGATGGCAGGATTTCTATCGGCCGGAAGGATACAAAGCAGGAAAACTTCAGGAAACATTGCCTGTAACGGTTGACGAGGACACTGTTTTGCATGTCGTTTATCTCCCGAATGAAAGCAACAGTTCAGGCGGCAGCGGTTCAGGCGGCAGCGGGTCCGGTTCGGTGACGGTTGCCGATCCGGCGGTTTCCGATCCGGTGATTGAACCGGAAGTTCCGGTGCCTTTGCCCGTTCAGTCCGGTTATGAAGCTGAACCGTCTGCCAAAGCAAGCATTATTTTCTTCTTCGCGGTTGCGATTGCTTGCTGTCTTTTTGTTGCAAGACGAGAAAGTGAAGAAGAGAACAGCTGATTTTTCAGCCTGTTTTAATATGATTTGAACGCCAATCGTTCAAATCATTTTTATTTCTTTGTCATGAAACATTTGTTTGACCTAAAGCTATAAATAAAAGAAATCATTTGTTTACCTGCTTTGTAATGACTGATTTAATAAACGGTCACGAGCAAAATCCGTTTTTAAGAAGCGAGGTGGGGTAGCCAGGAGATCCCGACGGGCTCATAACCCGTAGACCGATGGTTCGAATCCATCCCTCGCTATCTTTTACTTTTTTATGATTCTTTATTTCTCTTCTCTCATTTTGATTCATTCAAATCCGGTGACGGCGTTTTGTTCATTTTTTGAAAAGCGGAGCGGTTCGCGCGCCGGACGCATTGTCCATGTCGCCGCGCCGAAGTTTTCAAAAACAGATATAATTATGAATGATTAAAACAAGATTCCGATTCATGACGAAAGTTTAAACTTGAATGAATGACTTTTTCCTTCATTTCTCACTCTATCATATTACATATGTGATTCTTTATGGCTCAAAAATTGGACCCGTGGAAGTCATCTGAAATCGGTGACTACTCAAAATTGTTTGATGAATTCGGTATTCAGCCGTTTTCGGAAGTGTCGGGCGGCATTCCTGACCCGCACAAATATATGAGAAGAGGCATCATTTTCGGTCACCGCGGTTATGAAATGATTGCGGACGCCATTCAAAACAAAAAGCCTTTTGTCGTTCTCGACGGCTTCATGCCGACCGGAAAAGCGCATTTCGGCCATAAAATGGTGATGGATCAAATCGTTTGGTACCAAAAACAGGGTGGAATCGTTGTTGTCGGAATGGCCGACCGTGAAGCGCACGCGGTTCGCGGCTTGTCATGGGAAGAGTGCCGGCGAATCGGCGTTGAAGAATACATTACAAGTTTAATCGCTCTCGGGCTTCAGCCTAAAAAAACGCGCCTTTATTTCCAATCCGAATGTCAGCCCGTCAAAGATTTAGCGTTTGAGCTCGGAACGAAAGCCAACTTTTCGGAAATGGCGGCCATCTACGGCTTTTCCGGAGAAACGCATTTGGCGCACATGATTGCCGTGCTGACACAGGGCGCTGACATTCTGCACTCCCAGCTTCCCGAATACGGCGGCCCGATTCCGGTCGTTGTTCCGGTCGGCGCCGACCAGGACCCGCACATCCGCCTGACGCGCGACATCGCGGCGAAAATGGATATGTTCGTTATTGAAAAACGAATTGATCAACAAACGAATAAATTCTATTGGAGTGTTCGTGGGAAAAACGCTCCTGAAAAAGCATTAAGAGAAATTAATGCGGCAATTCATGAATTATTTGTTCCCCACACAGTTCCTACTACAAGTCCTCCCAATAATCATAACGCCCTTGAAAATGCTGTTACTGGTGCTGTTATTGGAGGAATTGCAGGGGCAATTTTTGGTGGGCTTTTTGGAGATTCAGTAAATGTTACACTGGATGGTCGTTTTCTTAATATTTCTGGAAAAATTCCTGAAAACGATCTTTTTAGAATTATTACTTATGTAGAATCAATTTACATAAATAAATTTCAAATGAGTGACAGGTCCGAAGATTCCATAATATTCTTTGTAAATCGTTCCACAGATCAATACGGGAAACAATATTGGCGCGTTTCTATGCAGGAGAATGTGCCGATAGATGCTCTTATAAGTCTTAAGTCCGAAATTAAAAACAGATTCCGCAGTTTAACTGATAATATTTTAATCGGGGCGGCTGCAGGCGGATTAATCGGAGGAGTTGGCGGTGCCCTTCTCAGTTCAACACCTTCTCCCTCTCCTATGAAACTTACTGCTCCTTCTTTGCCTCTTACAAGATTATCTAAAGAACATATTGATATTTTTGCTGATATTGGTGAAGAAGCTTTGAGAAAACTTGTTAAGGGAATCGAATATCAAAACGGCGGTTATGCTTTCATTCCGCCCGCGTCCACTTATCATCGTTTCATGAGCGGCCTTGCCGGCGGCAAAATGTCAAGCAGTGTTCCGGAAAGCAACATCGCGCTTTCCGAAGATCCGAAATCGGCCGCCGCAAAGATTATGAAAGCTAAAACCGGCGGGCGCGAATCGGCGGAAGAGCAGCGCGAGCGCGGCGGCGAATATGAAAAATGCTCGGTTTATGAGCTCCATTTATTCCATTTAACGGACGATGACGCGGAATTGATCCGGCTTCAAGAGGCGTGTTCCGGCGGGCAGATTCTGTGCGGCACGTGCAAGAAACAGGCGGCTGCCAAAATGGAAGCGTTCTTGACAGATTTTCAGAAGAAGCGGGAAGAAGCGTTTGAAAAACTGCCGATGTTCGGCATTGATTATACGCGCAGATGACAGAGAATATAACAGATGAGTTTCATTAAAAGAATAAATAACAAAATGTCTCAGCCTATCGGGGTTTTGAAATGACGGATTATGATTTAACGAATAATGAGAAAAAAGTCCTGCTGGCTTTGAATGAGCTGGAAGCGGCCGAATTAAAAGACATCGTTGAAATTTCTGATTTAAACGCGGACGCTTCTATGCAGGCGGCTTTTTTATTGGAAGAAAAAGGTCTTGTGAAAGTCAATGAAGACTCTTTTGAACTTTACGGTCTCACCGAAGAAGGCAAAGAATACGCTGAAGCCGGTCTTCCCGAAAGGCAGATCATCGACAGCATTGAAGGCGAAACGCCGCTTGAAGATCTCCGCGCGTCCTTTTCGCCGCAATTCATCGGGATTGCTACCGGCTGGCTTTTGAAGAAAAAATGGGCCCGCATTGACGACGGCATTCTCATTCCGGCCGGAGCCGCACCGAAAGGACGGGATGAAGACGTTCTCAGCGACCTTTATGAAAATTCATTGGAAAACAACACATTCGATCCGGTTTTTGAATTACCGGCGGAATTGGCTTCCGACAAAATCATTTCCGATCTTTTAAAGCGCAAACTTCTTGAAAAAGAAGAATACACAACGCGCAGGATCTTAATTACCGGCGAAGGCAAAGCGCACGCGGCGCAAGGCATTGAAATCACAGAAGAAATCGCGCAGATGACGCCCGAATTTTTGAAAAGCGGCGGTTGGGAAAACAAACATTACCGCCCGTATAAAATTCAAAAACCCGTCAAGCCGATTTACGGTGCCAAATCCCATCCTTATCAGCGCCTGATTGACCAGATGCGCCAGATTTTTTTGGAAATGGGTTTTACGGAAATCAAAGGCGATATCATTCAATCTTCATTTTGGAATTTTGATGCGCTTTTCCAGCCGCAGGATCATCCGGCCAGAGAAATGCAGGACACTTTCCATTTGGATACGCGGTCGGAAACACCTGAAAAATACGTTGAAAAAATCCGGGCCGTTCATGAAAACGGCGGTGAAACGGAGTCTTGCGGCTGGGGCGGCCGCTGGAGTTCTGAAATCGCGGAAAAGAACGTGCTTCGAACGCATACGACTTCTGTGACAATCAAATATCTGGCGGACAATCCGGTCGGCCCCGTTAAAGCATTCTGCATTGACCGCGCTTACCGCCGCGAAACCATTGATCCGACGCATACGCCGGAATTCGAGCAGTTGGAAGGCGTTGTTATGGATAAAGACATGAGTTTTGCCGACCTGCTCGGCTGCCTGAAAGAATTCTACAGCAGAATGGGCTTTGAAGAAGTCCGCTTCCGTCCGGGGTATTTCCCGTACACTGAGCCGAGCGTTGAGCCGGAAGTTTGGATTGACGGTCTCGGCTGGGTCGAACTTGGCGGCGCCGGCGTTTTCAGAAAAGAAGTGACAACGCCGCTCGGCATTACGGAACCTGTTTTGGCTTGGGGTTTGGGCGTCAGCCGTGTCGCCATGCTGAAACTCGGCTTAAAGGATTTGAGAGAACTTTATCAGTCGGATATTGACTGGCTTCGAAAAAGTGAAATCGGAAAAGGTATTTAAATTAAACAAAGTATTATTACATTAAAACATCCCTTTTCCGGAATTTATTTTATTTTTTATTTGAGGCGGTTGTATATTTATAGTCATATGCGTATTTTCATTCCCGTATGTCTGATTGTAATTACTTTGTCATTTTTCTGTCAGGTTTGATTTTTCATCCGCAGTGATAAAATCGCAGTCGGTTATTCTTGTGTATAAAAAGATATCTGTCGTGGTTTCCGATTCTTTTTTTCTTTATCTCTGCTGTATTATCCTCCTTGTTCTGTCGTATATTTTTATTTTATCATGTTTTGTTTTTATACGGCACATATATCAAAATTTTTGTTATCATTTCTCGCCGATTTTTGAGAAACATTTTTTTTTGAATATTTTTCAAACTGAAATCAAAGCCAAAATAATCATAGTTATATCTTTTTTTGTTTTATACTTCTTTTTTTTTACAAACATTTGAGAATTATTTCAAAAAAAATCAGTTCGATTAATGTATATACCTCGGTGCATCAAATGGTATATTGCAATTAACACAATTGTGTTGTGTTTTTGCGTGTATGGTTTGTGACTGTGGAGAAACGGGAAAAAATTTTACAATCCAGTTGTTTCTTTTGGATAAAAAGCCGGTTTTACCGGATTTTGAATCTTTTAGAATCACTTTTGGCCCTCAAATAAAAACGATACGAGTGTGTGCATTAAATCGTGTTTAAAATATTCATTGTGTGAAGAATGTGTCGGTTTGATAAGGATTTTGATCTTTTGAAATCCTTTAAAACGTGAAATTTGAGGGTTTGGTTGAATGTGTGGTTGTTCCCCCCTTTTCCACTGTAAATACAGATTGAAACGGAGAATTAACATGTTAGACTTTAAAAAAGAAGATATTGCAACAATTCTTGTCAGATATAACGTGGCCATGGAAAAAACCATGACCCCCGACGAAGCAGCAGCGCAGCTCTATCCGAAGGATGCGCTTTTGAAAGCGGTCGCAGTCGCCATTTATGACGGTGAAGAAGACGATGTTATCAAGGCGCTTGACGCACTTTTAGCGGCAGGCAAAGCCCCGATCAAACTCATCGACGAAGCACTCCTTCCCGGAATGGCCGTTGTTTCCGCATTATATGACCAGGGCATTATTTTCCTCCCCAACGTCATGATGTCAGCAGACGCAATGCTTGAAGGCATCGACTACTGCAAATCCAAAACAAAAGAAGTTCCCAAAGCAAAAGGAACAGTCATCTGCCACGTCGCAGAAGGCGATGTCCACGACATCGGTAAAAACATCGTTGCCGCTCTTTTAAGAGCAGACGGTTTCGAAGTTGTTGACCTTGGCCGTGACGTACCTGTCGACGAAGTCGTTGCAAAAGCAGTCGCAGTTAAACCGGTCATGATTACCGGTACTGCTTTGATGACAACAACAATGTATGCTTTCAAAGAAGTGAACGACAAACTGGTTGAAAAAGGCTTAAAAATCCCGTTCGCATGCGGCGGCGGTGCTGTTAACCAGGAATTCGTCGAAAGCTACAGCCTCGGTGTTTACGGTGAAGACGCATCAGAAGCGGCAAAGTTCGGCAATTACATTTTGAAGAACGGCGCAGACATCGGAAAGATGAGAAACGAATTCCACACCCACTAAGGAGGCAGCAAAATGGCAGTTAACAGATACACAAAGATGGCATATGCAAATGCAGATGAAATGACCTTCGGAAGAGCAAAATTCCCGGTTAAAGCAGGCTTAGGACTTGAGATCGGTGCAGGATACGCAATTCCTGAATTAAACTACGCACCCAGACCCCAGGCCGGCGTTTCTAAAGATGCCCTCGTCAAGGAATACGAAAGAATTACAAAAGACGCAATGGCAAGAATCGTTCAGATTGGTGCCCCGGCCGTCGTTTTAGAAACAGAACACGTCCAGCAGATGTCCAACAACCCCGACTGGGGAGCAGCTGTCGCTCACGCGCAGAAAACAATCATGGAAGAATACCATGAAGAATACGGCGTGAAATGCGCTCTCAGACACACAATCGGTGACATTCGCGAAGACAGAGACTTCCTCGCCCTCCGCGGCAAGAAGAATGACACCATGCTCGAAGCATTCGAGAAGTGTGCCGCTCAGGGTGCTGACCTCTTGTCCATTGAATCAATGGGCGGTAAAGAAGTTTTCGACTATGCCATCATCCGTGATGACATCGCCGGTGTCCTGTTCGGTATCGGTGTCCTCGGTACAAGCGACATGGAATTCGTGTGGCAGAACATCGCAGCCATCGCCAAGAAATCAGGCAGAGTCGCTGCCGGTGACACAGACTGCGCACAGGCAAACACGGCCATGTTCATTGCAGGCGGTCTCTTAGACAAGAACCTCGCTCACACAACGGCCATCGTTGCCCGCTGTATTTCAGCCGCAAGAACTCTTGCAGCGTACGAATCCGGCGCAACCGGTCCGGGCAAAGACTGCGGTTATGAAAACTCCATCATCAAATCCATCGCCGGTGTTCCGATCACACAAGAAGGTAAATCTTCTACCTGTGCTCACTCTGACGTTATGGGCAACTTGACGATGCAGATTTGTGACATGTGGTCCAACGAATCTGTCGAATACCACGGCGAATTCGGCGGTACAACTGTTCAGTGCTGGGTCGAATCCCTCGCTTACGACTGCTCTTTGATGAACACTGCATTGAAGACAGGCAACGAGAAAGTCCTCAGAGACATGCTCATGCTCTCCGACAGATACAGAGACCCGCAAGGCTATGTGCTGGCTTACGACAACGCGTACCGTGTCGGTGAAGCCATCGCCAAGAACGGAAACGACACCTACCTCCGTTCCAAAGCAGCCGCGGAAGAATGCTGTAAGATTCTCGATGAAGGTATCAAGGGCGGCAAGCTCTCCTTGACCAAATTCGAAATCAACGCGCTCAACGCCATCAAGAAAGACTTGGCAGCACTTCCGGCCGACAAAGCAAAGTTCGTCGACCAGTGCATGACAAAATACAAGGCAGAAGTTCCGGTCTTCAAGACAGAAAACTACGTCCTTTAAATTTCCTAACAAAACAGATTCGGCAGGATTTAACTCCTGCCGTTTCCCCCCTTTTTCTTCGGGAACCGCCGTTTAGACTCTCTCTCATCCGGATAAATGCAATCTTTTCAATCTCTCTAGTGAAGCTCTCTAATGAAATGGTTATCAAATAAAACTCCAAAAACATAAAATCCATTATTTTCTTTTGCTTCCCCCATTTTGGAATGAGCGGTTCCCGTCTTTTTTTGAACAATCTGTCTTTTTTCTAAACCTTTTTTTAAACTTTTCCGTCTTTTTTAATTTTTTTCAACTTTTCTGTCTTTCTGAACTTTTTTTGAATCCTTTCGTCTTTCTGAAATATTTTGAATTTTTCAGTCTTTTTTCCGAAGTTGTTTGTAATCCTCAGTGTCTTGGTCAAAGAGAGCTTGCCGCCTTTGATACTTTCATCGGGAATCGGCGCGCACGCCCGCAGCGGCAGCATTAACGTGACAGCCGGATTACCCGCCGCCGGACACATGTTCTTGACGATTTGCAATCCATTGATCTCTTTTGGTATTCTATTGCCGGACAGTCCGTTTCATCTCATATCCGATCAAACGCAGCCGATCTTGTGACTTTTTCAATCAGCGGTTTTTAATTTCAACGGCGGATTTTTCAAGGCCGTTCGGCGGACAAATTTCTCATGGGTGTTTTCCGATTCCGTTTTTAAAACTCTTTTTTAATTATTGGACGCGGAAATTATTATTTAGTTGTTATTTTGTTTTATTTTTATTTTTTTGAAACAACTTTATTTTTTTATATGGCTATTGTCGAAAAAAACAATGCCTTCATTCAAAATAAATCTCTATCTGTCGAATCTGCTGACTATGTCTCCCTTAGCTGTTTTATTTCAAAATCCTAGTCTTTCGGAGCTTTAATTTTCGGCTTCCCGCTCTGAAAAGTATATAAAAGCGGAATTTCATGTTATAATTACCAAAAAGCGCAGTTGTTATGAAATTGATATAAAACGGACATTTTGTTTCGATTTTATAATGCCGGTGCTTTTTTTGGTGTGTGTGTTCGTATAGGCGGATATTGTTTTTGTCTATACTTTTTATGGTTAAGTTATAAATTTTGGAGGACTTTAAAAATGTCTGAACAAGTAGTAAAAATCGCTGATTCATGGGCAACGCCGGGAGCTCTCGGTTTAACTGGATTCAGTTTGTCAACGATAATGTTGGGATTTGTCAACATGGGAATCGTCGAGGATGCTTTGGCATTGATTGCGCTGTCGATTTTTGTCGGCGGTTTAGCGCAGTTCTGTTCCGGTTTGATGGCCTTTGTCAAAGGAAGCACTTTTGACATGGTCGCCTTCACAGCATTCGGCGCGTTTTGGATGAGCTTTGCCTACATTTTACTTTCACCCGTCGCCATAAGCACGCTCGGTCTGACCATTTATCTCTTGATTTGGGGATTGCTGGCCGGTGTCATGACGCTTGGTGTCATCAAACTGAAAGCAAGAGCTTTGATTTGCGTTCTCGGTCTTTTGGCCGTCGTCTTTGTTTTAACAGCAGCCGGAGCATTCCTGGCAAGCGCAACGATTTCAATGATTGCCGGTGCTTTGACTTTGATTTTGGGTCTTGTCGCCTTCTACACGGCAATGGCCATCACTTTAAATGAAGTCGGATTCAAGCTGCCGTTGTAATTGTAAATTTCTCGGTTAAGAATTTAAGATTAAGAATTTCGGATTAAGAGAATCAATTTTTCTTAATCCTTATTTTTTATAATTTTGTTTTCCTTTTGATTTATTTTCTCGTCTTTTTTATTTGGGTTCTTGTAATATTTCATATACTATTAAGAGAGTTTATTCTCTGAATTATCTGAACTTCAAAAACAATGTCGGTGTGCATAAATATGGCTTACAGTTTAGGAATTGACGCAGGCGGAACCTATACGGACGCCGTTTTGATCTGCGAGGAAGACGGAACAGTCGCCGAAGCGGGTAAAGCGCTGACGACATATCCCGACCCGATCGGCGGAATTAAAAAATCAGTCAGTATGCTGGATGCGGCAAAGCTCAAAGAAGTCAACGTGGTTTCACTTTCAACAACGCTTTCAACAAACACGATTTTAGAAAACAAGGGGTTCCCTGTCGGTTTAATCATGGTCGGCGATTACAATATTCCGGATGTTCTGCCGGCACAGATGTATTGCACTGTCAGCGGCGGACATGACAGCAACGGGGAAGAATTAAAGCCGCTGGATATTGATGCCGTCGCGGCGTTTGCGCGTTCCGTGAAAGACCGCGTTTCCGCTTTTGCCGTTTCTTCGCTTTTCAGCGTCCGAAACGCTGACCACGAATTGCGCGTCAAAGAAGAAATCTTAAAGCAGACCGGTCATCCGGTCGTTTGCGGTCATGAACTGTCTCAGGACCTCGGCGCGTACGAGCGGGCGGTAACGGCCTTTTTAAATGCTCAGCTGATTCCGATTACTTATAATTTTACAAAATCCATCGTTGAAGAAATGGAAAACATCGGCATGAACGCGACGCTTTTGATGCTCAAATGCGACGGGTCCGCCGTCAGCATCGAAGAAGCGCTTGAAAAACCCATCGAAACAATTTTTTCAGGTCCCGCCGCCAGTTTAATGGGTGCTTCTTATCTTTCCGGTTTGAAAACGTGCGCCATGATCGATATCGGCGGCACCAGCACCGATGTCGCTTTGGTTTTGGACGGGCTGCCGGAAATGGCCGAATCCGGCGCCGTTGTCGGCGGATGGTCGACACGCGTCAAGGCGATTCGAATGGAAACGGTCGCAACCGGCGGTGACAGCCATGTCTACGCAACGGACGACCCCAACCGCCAAATCCACCTCGGTCCGCTCCGCGTCATGCCGCTGTGCCGCGCCGCCGTTTTATATCCCGGCTTTTTGGAAAAGCTTCGGGAAACCAAACTTCCGCCGCGGAAATCTATTTCTCAGTTTATTCTTCCTTCTGTTTTTTATGTCAAAACGGATTTCCTGCCGATTGAAATGACCGCGCTTGAAGATCTGGTTTATGATGTCATCGATTCCGATTTTCCGGTGTCTTGGGCGGATATGTTTGACCGCCTCGGCAAAAAAATGCCCATGTCCTCCGTCTTGGAATCACTCGTGAAAAAACGTTTGATTCAGCCGATTGGGTTTACGCCAACAGACGCGCTTCATATTTCCGGGGAATACGCGGAATGGAACGCCGAAGCTTCTCTTCTCGGCGCGCAAAAAATAGATCGGCTGACATATAAGAGTGCCGAAGAATTGGCCGGTTATACCAAAAAACAGGTCGCTCAAAATATGGCTGCCGGCCTGATTGCGTATTTGGTTCCCGGCATTCAGAAGCGCGATATTGAAAAAGTGCTTTCCGGCAAATATCATACGAAATTCGCGGTGTCGGTTCCAATCGTTCTCATCGGCGGGCCGTCAAAAGCCTATGCCGGCGAAATCGGCGAACTCATTCAGGCGGAAATCCTGACGCCGAAATTTTCAGATGTCGGAAACGCTGTCGGCGCGCTGGTCGGAAACGGCGTTTATCGGACAGATGTTTTGATTAAAAAAATCATTCGCGATGAAGGCGATTTGAAACTCACGGAATATTCTCTTTTCCACGGCGGCCGAAGCGAAACCTTCACTTCTTACCAAAACGCTTATGAAAAGGCTCTTTTAATCGGAAATGATTACGTCATGTCTAAAATGATGAAAACGGGACTTAAAGACAGCCAAATCAGTATTTCTCACACGGAAAAAAGTTTTCAGATCGGAGCGGACACGCCTCATGAAATGAAACTGTCATTTGTCGGCGTCGGAACATCCCGATATGATATCCAAGCCGACAAAATTCCGGATTTTGTGAAGTTTATTAATCCTGAAAAAAGCAAACGGATTTGAGCGGCATTTTGACATACAACAGTAATTTTCGGCGGCAGATATGAGTCAAACAGAATTGAACACGGGCAGAAATCATCTCGGAACGGAAGATGTTAAAAAACTGCTGTTTAAATTTGCCGTTCCCAGTGTTGTCGCAATGCTTGTCGGTGCTCTTTACAATATCGTTGACCAGTTTTTTATCGGCCAAAGTGTCGGGATGCTCGGAAACGCGGCGACGAATGTGGCTTTTCCGCTGACGATCGTTGCCGTCGCCCTCGGGCTGCTTTTCGGTGTCGGCGGCGCGGCGAATTTTAATCTCCATCTCGGCGCGGGCAGAAAAGAGCTTGCCAAAAAAGTCATCGGCAATGCTTTATTTTTGCTGGCGGTTTCCGGAATTATTGTCTTTTTCATCATTCATCTGTTTTTGGAGCAGCTTGTCGTTTTGTTCGGAGCGACCGATAATGTTTTTCCGCTGGCGCTCGAGTATATTTCAATCACGTCATTTGGGATGATGTTTCTGATTTTTTCAACCGGCGCAGGTCATATCATCCGCGCTGACGGAAGCCCTCAGTATTCGATGTATTTTCTGCTGACCGGCGCGGTTTTGAACGTCATTTTAGACGCTCTTTTTATTTTCGGGTTCAATATGGGAATTGCCGGCGCCGCGTGGGCGACCATTATCAGCCAAATGGTTTCTTGTCTGATCGCCGTTTCTTATTTCAGGAAATTTAAATCGGCCGCTTTGGAAAAGAAAGATTTTATCCTCAAAGCAGCCGTCGTCAAATCAATTCTTTATTTGGGCGCTTCCAGTTTTTTAAATCAGACCGCGATGATTGCCGTTCAGATTCTCTTAAACAACACGGCGGCTTATTACGGCGGTCTCTCCGTTTACGGCAGTGATATTCCACTTGCCGTTGCCGGTATCATTTTCAAGGTCAGCGCGGTTTTCATTTCCGTTGTCATCGGCGTTTCTCAAGGCGGCCAGCCGATTGCGGGATTCAATTACGGCGCTCGAAATTACGGCCGCGTCAAAGAGGTTTTTAAATGGGTGATCGGGATTTCATTGCTCATCTCATTGATTTCTTTTCTGTGTTTCCAGCTGTTC
>JAITUZ010000019.1 GCA_031286065.1 Candidatus Methanimicrococcus odontotermitis
ACGAACCCGAACTTTTCAATGTCGGCGGAATATCTCGATATAAAACCGTCATTAGTTGACTTCGTGAACCATTGCCGGAATCAAAACCTTTCTTACTCGGCGACAAAAACAAAATTCACGGCTCTGAACAACTATTTTACTTTTTTAATGGACGAAGGTGCCATTAACATCAATCCCGTTCTTCAATTTCGTTCCCGTTACGTCAGAACTTACAAATCGCCCGATACGCGCGACATAATCGAACTGACGACACAAGATATAGAAACGCTGTTAAAAGTTGCAAATAACCCACTTTTTGAAGCTGTTATTATCCTGTCCGCCCTCACGGGATTAAGAAGGGCGGAATTAACCGCGCTGAATATCGAAAATATTGATTTTGAAAACAGATTAATTTTTGTAAATCCGCACCCGAAACGGACAAACTTAAGAATTCCGTTTTCGGAAGACGTTTTTTATTATCTCGACCGCTATTTAAAAATCAGAACAGAATAGCAGCCGATAAAAGACAAAACGGATCCGTTTTTCTTAACTGAAACCTGCCGCCCGTCACGGCTGAAAGGTGAACGAATCAGAATCAACCTGCAGCGGATAGGCATCCGCGCCGGACTCCACAACCCAAAGCCGGACGCAAGACAGCATGAAAAACTGATACCGCACGCCTTCAGGCACTTTTTCACAACCCAGCTGAGAGAGGCCGGCGCACCGGTCGACATCGTCTCAGAACTCAGAGGCGACCAGCGCCGATTATCTCAAGACACGTATTATAAAATCAGCTTAGAACGTCTGACACGTGAATATAATACGTTTATACCCCGTCTAAACATCCGAAAACAGCCTACACTAACAGATTTTTAAAAATAAAAAGGAGATGAGCCCCAATCACACCTTTAAAGCCTCAAGCGTAATTTGAACATTTTTATGGAAAACATTATCATCAATTCTAATATTGACTTTATGTTCAATATCATGTTTAAAGATATCAGCATACTTCGTTAAAACAAGATTTAAATCTGTAAAATAAATCCCAATTAAGCTATAAGACAAGGTATCATCTAAAACTGTTGATTTTTTAGACATCTTCAAGAATTTTCCAGTTTTTTCTGAGATCGTCCTCAAATCTTTTAACTCAAATAAAGATAAAAATTGTTGTTTATGTTCAGATAAATTTTCAGACAAAAACTCATTAAATAAATTTTCAAATACTATTTTGTTTTCGGTCGCTTCTGTAGTTTTTTCTGCAAATATGTTGTAATTTAATATCCGATAATATATAGAATGCACTAAGAAAACAGCATAATGAGGATTAGTTTCTAACTTTTTTACTGAAAGCGGGAAACTAGAACATAAAGATTCAATCCATTTTATAATTTCTTTAGCTGAAAAGAAAATGTCTGGATTATTATCATTGAATTGACAAAAGGAACTATAGAGTTCAGGATAATACACTTCAAAAAGACTCAATAAATCAATTTTACTAGAACATAATGGAGGCACTATAGTTTTAAATATCTCTTTTTTTTCATTTCGATATACAAATTTATTTAAAGTTAGATTGATACTTTCGTCGACCTCACAAAAATCAACCACATTAAATGTATGTCTTTCAGACCCTTTAATACTAACAGAACCACCTGAAAGAATATTAATGGTTTCATAATATTTTTCAGTGAGATGGGGTTTCTCAAAATCAAAATGTTTATGTCCATGTAAAATCGTTTTAACATGTATTTCTTGTAAGAAATCACTGAATTCAGTATAATTTTGTATAAATCCAGTACCCCCATACTCTTTTAAAATTTCAGGAAACAAATAGAAATGATGGTGAAATAAAGCAATAACATTGAAGTCTTTAAAATCATCTGATATTTTTCTTTTTATTTCCATCATTTGTTCAGAAGAAACATAAGCATAATCGAAATAATCATTATGTTTCATTGATTTTAAAATCTCAATAATATTATCCTTATTATATCCATACTCATCTAAAGTATTATTATCCAAGTATTTTTCAAATCGTGAAATACAATCATCACCAAAAACATTTCTTTTTTCGATTTGACATGTATTAAAACCTACAAAAAGAATTTTAGATTCAGGATAGGGTTTTAAAATTGAAAAATTACTTAAACAGAAATCAGGCATGTTACCATAAAATTTAGTTAAAAACTCCTCATATTTTACAAATTGATTTTCAGAACAATCATCACGAATTAAATCATGATTTCCCGGAATGAAAAGAAAATCTTCCTTTACTAATTGATTTAATATAATTTTTGAGGAGTTGATTAACTCCAATAATTTTACAAAAAAATCAACAGCTTCTTTAATTATTTCAGGGTTATGTTCAACTTTTCCATCGAAAATATCTCCTGTAACAACAATTGAATCTAAAGAGATAAACTGTTGATTTTCAATATCGTTAACAATTTGATAAGCAATTTCATTAAGCGGTTTGTATGTATTACCAATATGCAAATCAGACAAATGTAAAACTCTAAAAACCATCATAAATCCCCGAAATTAAAAGAAAATAGAATTAAAAATATATAAAATATTTTGTAAATTTGAGAAGAAAATTTAAAAAGGTTTATCATAGGATTGAAACATTTACTTCTTTCCAATTGATTTTAATTTTCTGAAACACGGGTGGCATTATGGTCGTTGACGAAAAATGGAATAAAAAATTAAAAAACTTTCTCAAACGGTATCATCAGGATGATGTTTTAGAATTGGCGAACAGCTATCCCGACAAGCGCAGCCTGATTGTTAATTATGATAAGCTGGAAGTTTTTGACCGCGATATCGCCCGCGACTTGATGGAAGACCCTGAGTCGGTGATTCAGTCCTTAGAATTCGCGCTCAAAGATATGGATTTGCCGCTTTCTAAAAAACTGGATAACGCGCATGTCCGCGTCATTAATATTCCAAACCGCATTCCGATTCGTGATTTGAGAAGCAAGCACCTCTCCAAATTTGTCGCAATCGAAGGCATGATCCGCAGAGCGACAGAAGTCCGCCCGCGCATTACAAAAGCGGCATATAAATGCATGCGGTGTGACACGATTACTTATGTGGAACAGCCCGGAAACAAACTGGATGAACCGTATTCCGGCTGTGAAAATGAAAACTGCGGCAAGCGCGGGCCGTTTAAACTCATCGTCGAGCAATCCGAATTCATTGATTCTCAGAAAGGACAAATTCAGGAATCGCCGGAAAGTCTCAAAGGCGGCTCAAACCCCCAAAGCATTGAAATCAATTTCAATGATGATTTGACGGGACAAATATATCCGGGTGACCGCGTGATTGTAAACGGCATTCTGCGTTCCGTTCCACGCGCGCTCCGCGAAGGAAAATCCACATTTTATGATTTGGTTTTGGATGCCAACTCTATTGAACGCCTGGACCAGGAATATGATGAGCTGAACATCACCGCCGAAGAAGAGCAGCAGATTTTAGAGCTCAGCCGCGACCCCGGCATTTACGATAAAATTGTCGCGTCCATCGCGCCGACGATTTACGGCAACGAGAATGTGAAACGGGCATTGATGTACCAGCTTTTTTCAGGCGTTGTCAAGCAATTTCCGGACGGAACGAGAACAAGAGGAGATATTCACGTGATTCTTGTCGGCGATCCGGGTGTCGCGAAAAGTCAGTTATTGAGATACATCGTCAAACTTTCCCCTCGCGGCGTGTTCGCATCCGGAAAGAGCGCGTCGGCAAGCGGTCTGACGGCCGCCGCTGTCCGCGACGATCTCGGCGACGGGCGCTGGACAATTGAAGGCGGCGCGCTTGTTATGGCGGATATGGGTATTGCGGCCGTTGATGAAATGGACAAAATGCGCGATGAAGACAAAAGTTCGCTTCACGAAGCCATGGAACAGCAAACCATCAGCATCGCCAAAGCCGGTATTATCGCGACTTTAAAATCCAGATGCGCGCTTCTCGGCGCGGCCAATCCTGTTTACGGCCGCTTCAACCGCTATGAAAGTCTGGCCGATCAAATAGATATGCCGCCGGCGCTGCTGTCTCGTTTTGACTTGATTTTTCTGTTACTGGACGTTCCCCAAAGCGAAATGGATAACAAAATCGCCGGCCACGTCATTCAAACGCATTTTGCCGGCGAATTGATGCAGCACAAAATCAATATTTCATCTTCCGGCATCACACAGGAATACATCGACTCCCAGATGGAAAATATCATTCCCGAAATCGATCCGGAACTGCTTCGAAAATATGTCGCGTATTCCAGAAGAAATGTCTATCCGATAATGGACGAAGACGCCCGGATGCATCTGAGTGACTTTTATACCAGCCTTAGAAAACAGGGTGAAGGCAAAAACACACCTGTTCCCGTCACAGCGCGTCAGCTGGAAGCGCTGATCAGATTAGCCGAAGCCAGCGCCCGTGTCCGCCTCAGCAACCGCGTAACGATGGACGACGCTCGCCGAACGACAGATATTACAATGGAATGTCTGAAAAATGTCGGCATCGACCCGTCGACAGGAATGCTGGATGCGGACATTATCATGTCCGGCATCAGCAAATCTCAGCGCGACAAGATCGAAATCGTCAAAGATATCATCAAAATCATATCCGAAAGAAGCGAAGGGCATAAAGCGCCGCGCAAAGAAGTTTACGCCGAAGCTGAAAAATCGGGCATCGCCGGGGATGAACTGGATGTTTATATCGAAAAAATGCGCAAGAAAGGCGATATTTCCGAACCGGACAAAGACCATATAAAATGGATTTCACGTTAATCATATCAAAAGCGCAGAGAACAAAACATGTACGTTAAAACTTACAAAACCGACAAACATTTCATGGTAGCCGCCTGCGATAAAGAGCTGGTCGGACAAACGCTCAAAAACGAGACATGCGAAATCAAAGTAAACGCGTCGTTTTATCAAGGAGAAGAAACGACGGAAGACATACTGGAGGACCTTTTGTCACGGGCGACAACAGCGAACCTGATCGGACAAAAAGCAGTATCTTGCGCGGTTTCGTGCGGACTGGTCGACCAAAAATCAGTGATTTATTTTGATAAAATTCCGCATGCGTTGTATTTTACCTTGTAAAACAGTCAAAGCATTTAAATAATTCAAATCGAATCATACTCAAAAAAAATGAAAGAGAACATCTGTTTTTTTGAAAAGCGGCACTCGTTTTTCAAGAATTTTCGATCGAACGCTTTTATATTTATGACATAACTTTCAAGAACAGTGAATTAAAACTACGAATAAAGACACAGGCGCCCGCTGATAACGCGCCCGTCGTTTTTATAGAATGTTACCTTTTTTTGGGTGATAGTGTGCAAACTGAAGAAATCAGAATTTTAGAACGAAATGAACTCATTTCTGCCGTTGTTGAAAAACATGAACGCTTAATTGCGGAATATCAGGCAGAATATGACGCGCTGACGACAACTTCCACGGCATTGGAAACGGAAATTGAAGATATAAAAAATCGCGTCACTGAGAATGAAGAAAAAACGGGCGTGTTTGATGAAAAAAAGCACCATTCCGGTCATGAAGCGGAAGAAGAATTAAAAAAATTAGACTTAAAGCAGATGGACACCGAAAAAATCGAAGCCGGAATTACCGCATTGTATTCGGATAAAATTTCCGATACAGCCGAAGAGCGAAAAGAAGTTTATGAAACACTGCGCTCAACTATCAATGAGGCGGAAGGCGGCGATAAAACGTTGCTTTTAGCAAAAATTGACGCCGCGTATCAAGCCTACGTTGAAGAATACGGTTTAAAAGAAGCGATGGACATTGATAAAAAACTCCTGGCGGAAAAACAAGGAGAAGTGACGGAAAACAAAAGAGCGGACTGGCTTTTCAAAAGAATCGACAGCCATAAAGAGTCCTTAGAATACTGGAAAGAAATGAAGTGAGGACTGAAAAAAAATGACGGAAGAAAATATGACTTATACCGAAGAAAAGGTTGAGTTTGAAACTGAAACGGCTGAAACTGAAACAACTGAAGAGACAGAAACGGCTGAAACAGAAACAACTGCCGAAACAGAAATTTCCGAAAAGAAAATTTTCGAGGCGGATGAAATCGCCGCCGAGGAGAAGGCGGAAGCGGAAATCTTAAAAGAAAATAAAGAATCTGTCGAAAAGCGGTTGGAAGAGCTGAAGGCGGCTGTTGCCGACATGACGGAGCATGAAGCGAAAAATAAATCCAATCAGCTCAGAAACACGCTCGAACGGGATGAAAAAACGTTGAAAACCATATTCCGTGAATTAAAAAGCCAAAGAGCTGACGGCGATGAGCTAAAAGCCAAAAGAGACGAGCTGAACACGCAGGTTAGAGAAATTTCAAGAACCGCTCAGGAAAGCCGTTCCAAAAGAGACGCGGCGAATCAGAGAATCGCCGTTCTGAAAGCGGAAAGAAGCAAAGAAATGGAGCAATCCAAATCTAAATCTGATGAAATCAATCAGCTCAAAACCAAGAGAGATGAATATAATAAGATATCAAAAGGCACCTATGACACGCTGATGAAAAACTACAGCGAGAATTTAAGAAAATTCCTTGAAGATGACATCAATTTAGACCATGAGAAAAATCTGTTTGAACGTCTGACAGACCTCACGGAACGCGTCAAAGCGACAAAAGAAGCCAATGGTCTTCACGGCAAAATTCAGGAAATCTACAATGAAAACAAAGGCATGTACATAAAGAGTGACGAGCTTTCCGCCGAAATCAAGCAGCTTTCCGAAGAATCTCAGAAACATCATGTCGAAATGATTGAAATTTTCAGAAAAACGGACGAACTCCGAAAAGAAGCCGACGGCTATCATAAACGCCTCACCGAAAGATACGCTTTGATTAAGCCGACGACCGCTAAAATCGATCCGCTGAAGAAAAACATCGCTTTGACAAGAAGAGAACTCGATATCTACTTGGACAGATTGAAAGATTTCCAAAATGAAAGAGATGAAAAGCACGTTGACAAAATCCACTCCACCGCCAAAGAAAAATTGAAGCAAAAAAGCCGCCTCAGTTTGGAAGACCTCGGGGCTTTGATTGAAAAAGGCGATATTGAATTTAACAAAGAGTAATCGGAAGAGGTCAAATAAGCCAAACAACTGAAAAAAACGGAAAAATCATTTTTCCGTTTTTTATTTTCCTGTTCTTTACTTCTCTGTTTTTTTATTTCCTGTTTTATTATTTCCTGTTCTTTTATTTCCTGTCTTCTATTTTTCTTTAAATTCGGCGCGTAAGTTTTATCGGGAATATTGGAATGAATTATTGCCGTTAAATCCGGAAATAAAGAACGATTTTGTCAAAATCATACCGCTTATTGCCTTCTCGGCGGCGTTTTACAAATCCGTGAAAATAAACCAAAAAAAGAATCAATTCGGAAAAGCAAATCAAAAAAGTGATTAAAAAAGAGATAAAGGAAGAGTGAAAGAATTACTCTTCCGCGGGTGCCGCGTCTTCTGCCGCGGGTTCTTCTTCCGGCTCAAGTCCGAGGAGTTTCTCAATGCTTTTGTCGCCGTAACCGACAATTTTCGCGTTGATTTGAGAAATGTCAGCGGAAATCTCGCCGCCGCGGATGAACTTTCTTCTTCTTTGGCCGTTGATCTTCGGGGTGAAACCGACACCGGTTGCGCCGAGGATTCTTCGTTTTGCGGGACCGGGGAGGTCTCCTTTCATGACGAAACCGCTTTTATCGGTGCCGCCCGTGATTTTCATTTGGTAGCCGGGAAGACCGATCATTGCGGCATCTAATTCCATGCCGATGGCTTTGCCGATCATATCTTTTTCCTTTGCCGCGTTGAATTCGATCTTGTAAGATTTACCTGTTTTCGGGTCCGCCAGGACCATTTTCATTACCATAGATATAACTCCGTATTAAAGTTTAGTTTAAATTTTCCTTTTGAATATGAAAAAACTATTCAAAACTGAAAGATAAGAATAAAATTGAGATGCTCAAAATCGAAAAGACGATGCGTCAAAATGAAACCCGAGCCGAAAAATCAGATCAAAGGAATCGACCGATCGTGTCCTGTTCGAAATGAACAAAATATTTGAGAAAATTATTCCGTCGTCGTGTAGACCTTAAAACGCGTCATCGTTTATAAATGTTATTCGTCAACAGTCATTTTTCACGAATCACCCGGAATTCAGATTTTCAAATGCGGCAGCTGCGCAGAATACTTTTCCCGCGATATTTATCACAGTACGGATATAGATCGGTTAGATAGAATCAAAACGGTTATTCAATCGGATGATCCTGACTTCTCAAATATAAAAATTTGTGTATTTATATTTCAACATCTCAATCCCGGACTCGGGATTGAAATGTACCGAGTAAATAAGTTATTTTTTCAGAAATCGGAACGGACCGCTTCCTGTTGTATGACCGTCCACATCCGTATTGTTGACGCCGACAATTCTTTGATTGGTAAGACGGGTTCTCCTTTTGACGAATGTATCTTCCTGCCGTAAATTCTGCAAATCGGTTTTTGTCTCTGTTTCATGATAATGCCGAGCGTCCCGATTTCGATATTTGCCGTAATAGAACGCAAAATAGGCAAAACCCGAAAAGAGAAACAGAGCTCCCGCGATTTCAAGATCCGAATCTCCGGCCAGTATAAAACACAAAATCGCCAAAAAGATGCCGAGAACTTCAACAACCGCCGAAATACTGATTAATTTAGGCATATGAATCGGAACGCTTCCCATCGTTTCTTTTGTTCGGGCATTGACGGCGACATAATGCAGCGTCTTTTTACCGCCGCTCACTTGCTGATAACTGTACAGCCATACCGGCAAATAGGCCGCCTTCCACTGCTGTCCATGGACTTTTAAATGTTCCTGCTCCCAGCAAACGCCGCGATCATAGAATCTTAAAGAAGAATTGGCAGTGTGTCTGGCAATGTCTTTTGTCTGAGTGTTGACAATCCTTTCCAGCGCCGCGACATTTGTATCTCGTTTTTCCGAAGTATAGCCTTTTAAGTAATTTGCATTCCACTTGACGCAATTCTCAATATCAAACGGCATAATCGAATTGATAATATTATTGGTTTTTTTCGAAGATTTATTATCGAGTTTGTCGGAACTCGACTCAATGGTCAAATCAGACACCGCCAAATCGAATTCCCTCCAAACATGATACAAATCGGCATCATAATAGGTCTGTTTATCAACGGTATACTGTCTGACTTGTTTTTCGCCCTGACCGGTTAAACTGACATGCGCGTGAACATCAATCACCATGTAAGGCAAATAAACGCCCATAATGTTTTCCGTTGTAAATTCGGCTTTGAATTTCGGATGAGCAAAAAACTTCCGCTTTCCGACAAATTTTTCAATTTCGAGTTGCGCCGCGTCTTTTTTAACTCCAAAGGGCAGCATCATATCTGGCACCGCCCCGTTTGGAATTTGCTGCTGAACAGACAATGTATTGCGGCACCAATGGCAGCGGGCCTGCAGCACTTCACCGGTATCAATGATGACTTCGGCGGCGCAGCTTTGACATTTAAGAGTTAAGATTTCATCTGTGCCGGCAATAATATCCTGAGCGCCGGAACTGATAATTTGACCCTTCACCTTCCGGATATTTGTTTCAAATTCGGCCGCTTTTTCCGGCTCAAATTCATGCCGGCAAAAATTACACCGCAGCAGACCGGTATTTGCATTTAGTGAAATATCCGTCGCGCCGCATTTGAGACATTTCAGTTGCCCGTGGCCGGATTCAGCCTGACCGGCGTCAGAATCGTTCGGATTGTTTGGCATGCTTTTGTACTCCTGAAATATTGACTTTTACCCAAAATTCCTTTCTTTGCTTTTTTCAATGATTTTTCAGAGTTTGCTCAAAATATTGGTTTTTGCGGTGTCAAATTCCTCTTGCGATATGACGCCGGCATCAAAAAGCTGTTTCAGCTTAGCCAATTTGGCAAAGGGATCTTCTTCCGCTTGAGGCGGCGCTTGCGGCTGTTGCTGCTGAACAGCCGGCTGTCCTTGAATAAATTGAGATTGCGGCGTTCCCGCTGCCGGCTGCTGCATTCCGCCCATGACACCGCCTGCGGCATTCATGCCCATGCCCATAAAAGCCATGCCCATTCCGCCGCCGCTTGGGTTTTCTCCGGCGGCCTGCATACCGCGGGCAACGGATTGCTGCATAAATGAATTGCCGCGGGCACCGGAAAGAGCATCGGCTTTTTTGACATCGCTCAGCAGTTTCTTTGTATCTTCATCGTATTCGATTGCTTGGATGGCAACTTTAACGATTTCCAAACCGCGGTCATTTCTCCATTGATAATTTTCTTCGACCGCCGCTGACATGGACTGAGCAAAGCCGATTTGGTCGCCTTGGATTTTGGCAATTCTGTTGCCTTTGCTCGGATCATTCGTATAATTTGAAAAAGCGCCTGACAAACTGCCGACAACTTCATTAAACAGCTGAGCGCCGGCATCATTGTCCATGTCGGCAAAATCGAATATCGGAGCGTTTGCCGCCAAATATTTCGCCGGCACAAAGTTCTTGATAAAAAGAATCGGGTCAACGATTTTTAAAGTGTACGTTCCGCGGGTAACAGCGCCGACTTGCGCGCCTAAATAAGCGTCATCCCAATAAATCTCAGACTGTGTTCCGAATCGGTTATTCGGGATTTCTTTTAAATTAACGTAAAACAAAAGATGCTGATTTCCGGGCATCCCGCCGAATTTAAAGCGTTCCCAGGATTGTTTGACCGTTGATGATAAAATACCGTCACCGGCAAATACCGATTTAGAATCGGTGTCGTCAGAACGGAACTCATATCCTCCCGGCTCGGCAATAAAACCGGTAACGGCACCGGCCTGCAATGTAATTAATGCCGTTCCTTCCGGAACGACGATTTTACTGCCGTTTGTAATAATATTTTCCGAGCCTTTGGTGTTTGTCCCGCGGCCGGCATTCGTTTCCTTCTTGACGGCCCCGAAAACTCCCGCTGTTCCGGTAACGCCCGGCCGCGGCATATAAAAATCTTTCCACTGATCTGCAAGCGTTCCTGAAATTGATCCTGAAATGGCTTTAATAAATCCCATATTATCTTAACTCCTTTTTTTAATTGCCTTTATTTTTTAATAAACTCATTCCTATTTTAATAAATTCATTATTTAACATTCATTTTTTAATAAACTCATGTATTAAATTAATTTTGACGATGTTTTATTTTTCATGTTTTCGACACCGCTTTTCTTTTTCCGGACATGCGCCAAAAGACGGCTTTGAAGAGGAGAGCCGGCGGAAACAGCCGCGTTTTCCGTCAAAACAAAATCGTCCCATAAAGAATTGATTTGAAGTTCCATATCTTCCAAAGCTTTTTTGAATGATTTATGGGAAGAAGAGACGTCAAAAATAGGGTTCTCAATGATGAAAACGTCCGTTTTATAATAAACCGTCAGAGGAAGCGGTTTAAACAGTTCCACGTTCGATTTTGACGAAAACTGAAGCAGCTCAAAATGACCGCCGTCTTCGGAAATCCAAATTTTTTCAGGATTCAGCACGCAATTGGTTTTTGTTTTATTTCTTTGATAAGTGACGGCAATTTTTAAAGCACCGCTCTTTTTGGAAAGGCTGAAAGTTTTTCGCACCGTATTTTACCCCGAAAACGTTTATGAGTTTGAGTTCTGAAAAAAAGAAAAACGAGGAAATAAATCAAAGAAAAGTGAAATTATTTCCCCCAAAACGGTTTGTCTTTTCTGCGGATGGCGAGATATTTTTCAAGCGTTTCCTTTTCATCGGCGGTCAGCGTCTCAAATATCTCAAACTCCAGCACTTTAGAATCACTTTCCGGAACGTAAACGTACAAAATATCTTCTTCTTTGATTTGGCGGCCGACTGTAACGCCGTCAATCGCCATAGCGACTTCCATACCGACCGTCGCTTTGGGGATCTTTTTGCCGCTGAGTTCCAGCCCCTTCACGACGCCGACAACAGTGCCGTCCGGAAGCATGACATCGGTGTTGTTTTTCACAGCCCCGCCCAAAATGCGGACACCAACGACAGCCGGTTTGCTCTGCCTGAAAATGCAGCCCGGCAGAATCTTAAACTGCCCCGGCTTGACGAGCGTGTCGGAACGCAGCTTATCCAGTTCTTCTTCCTGTTCTTTTACGAAATCATGATATTCATCTAAAAGACGGTAAATGACATCGTTTTTGAAAACTCGGACAGCCGGCGTTTCATCCAACAATTCCTGAGCGTCGGGATTGATTTTGATATTGAAAGCTAAAATAACGGAATGCATCGGATCATTGATGGTGGACGCTTCCATGACGTCGCGCTTTGTCACGTCGCCGACTTCCGCTTTTTGAATCAAGATATCCGCTTTCTTAAACTCGTGAACCATCGCCTCCAAAGATCCGATCGTATCGGCCTTAATCATCACGCCGTCCGCATCCGTTTGAATTTGGACATCATTGATTTCGGATTTGACTTTCGCAATCACTTCGTCCAGTGTCGCGGATGTCGCCTGAATAACAGGAGCGCCGGCAAGCGCGTCACCGATATCGGGCGCGGAGATTTTAACGCCGGCCGCCGCCGTTACTTTCGGAATCGGCTGGAATTTGCTTTCATACCGGATTTCGCTCAGCTCCCGCGGCTTCAGCAGGGCCCGAACTTTCGTAACAATCGGCTCCCCGAGACGGCCGATGACGATCGTATCGCCTTTTTGAAGCGACCCGTCATACAAAATCACATCGACGGTCGTCCCAAGCCCCTTCTCTTCCTTAACTTCCAAAACTGTGCCGATTCCGGGACCTTTGAGATCATAGTGGAGAGAAGATTCTAAAAAGCGCTGCGCTAACCCGAGAAGAATCATCAGAACATCGGGAATGCCTTCGCCGGTCAAGCCGCTGATTGGAACGACACCGAGCGTTTTTTGGAAATCCGTAACGCGGTCAAAGCGATCGGCGCTGAAACCTTGTTCATAAAGCCGCCCGATGACATCATAAAATTTCTTTTCGAAAATACTCTGAACCTCAGGCGTTTGTTTTTTGTAAGTGGATAAGAAAGATTCGCCCGAGTGAACTTTCCAGCCTAAAATTCTGTCAATTTTATTCGTGACGACAATAAAAGGCGTCTTAAATCTTTTGAGAATGTTTAAACTTTCAATCGTCTGCGGCTTGAACCCTTCATTAATATCGACGACGACGATCGCCAGGTCGGCAAGCGAGCCGCCGCGGCTTCGAAGCGTTGTAAAAGCGTGGTGTCCCGGCGTATCGATAAAAAGAAGGCCGGGAACGATAAACTTATCAGCCAGACGTTTGTCACCGCACTTCTCGACAATGACATCAATGGGCACTTCCGTTGCGCCGATATGCTGGGTAATTGCGCCCGCTTCGCCTTTAACGATCGCTGTTCCCCGGATTTGATCTAAAAGCGTTGTTTTGCCGTGGTCGACATGCCCCATCACGCAGACGATCGGCGTTCTTAAATTCTTTTTTATCTCCTCTGCCATAAAAATCACCTGAAAAGCCATAAAGCGAAACGAAACGCACCGACGGCACTCAAAATCGAGTCCGGTCCGATACATCACGCCGCCCTGACACTCAAAATCGAGTCAGACCGCTGCATCGCACCGCCCCGACGCTCAAAATTGAGTCAGACCGCTGCTTCGCACCGCCCCGATACTCAAAATTGAGTCAGGCCGCTGCATCGCACCGTCCTGAAATTAAAAACTGCCTCTGAATAAAGTTAAGATATTACAGTAAAGTATGCCTTCGAAGTATAAAAACTTTGAAACGCCGCTGAACCGAAAAAATATTGACTGAAACAGAATAACAGCAACGGTTTTCCGATATAAAAAAGTCACTGTCAGCCGTTTATAAAGACGGAAGAGTGTGACAAATATAAAATTGAGAAGAAAAACGGAAAATAAAATGATCAAAAACGGATTAATGAAACCGATTTAATTCGGATTCATCCTTATCTAATTGTTTTTGATAAATCTGATAAAAAATTTGTATCATTTGACCGATTTTCTCTTCATCACCCATTCGTAATGCAGAGAGATATTCAGTTCTGTTTTCCGGTCTGATTAAAAACTGCGGATATTTTTCTTTTCGGAAGAAATAATTCATAATTTCACGCCCGACTCTCCCATTTCCGTCCGTAAAGGGATGAATGGATTCAAATCGATAATGAAAAATTATTATTTGTTCAAAAGGATGTTTCTTATTCTGAAGATTTTCATAAAAATTATTTATCAGTTCATTTAATTCGTCTTCAATCAGTTCAGGCGGAGTGTGCTGCAAATCACAACCAATGATTCCGATTCCTGTGTTTCGGAAGTGCCCGGGATTCTCAAGAATTTTATCCATAATCAAAGAATGAATTTTTTTAATAAAATCAACAGTTACTTTTCCATTGAAATGATTTGCAAATGCGCGGGTTTTTGTAAAATTTTGAATTTCATTAATTTCTCTGAGAGTTTTTTTTGGAGAAATACCGTATTCTAAAAGATCACGGACCTCATTCAAACGGAATGTGTTTCCTTCAATTGCGGTCGTTCCGTGAATATAATCGGTTTCAAATCCGGCCTCAATCAAAGAAATATCATCCGGCGAGATCTGTTTGAAATAAACATTACGAAACGCGCGTTTTTCTTCTAAAGACAAAATCTCAATTTTTTTCAAATAGTCTGAACTGTAATAATCCGAAACCAGTTCAGCCTTCTTGAAAGCCGCTTTTTTTTCTAATTCCAAACAAAAAAAGCCGACATTTTCCGGATCAGAAATTGCTTTTCTGACCTTCGCTTTTTTATCTTTAAAACGAACATCTTTGATGAGATTATACCGAATGCTGCCGTTTTTGTCTATCTTTTCAATACGATATTTCTTTGAGTCCATCATTAAAAAAGAGGCGGCATTTTATATAAATTTTTAGAAAACGCCGCCTTTTTATCTTAAAAAAATAGAAATAAAAAAGAAACGAATGAAAAACGGACTTAAATCGCCGTCCATCCGCCGTCAATATTGAGCAGCTGTCCGGTTGTGTATGTTGAAGCGTCTGACGCGAAATAAATAATCGCGCCGTCCAATTCTCCGGCTTTTCCGGCACGCCCCATCGGACAGTAAGTGTCCAGCGTTTTTTGGAACTCTTCCGCTTTCAGAATATCGCTCGTCATTTCGGATTCGAAATAAGCGGGACCAATCGCGTTAACGGTAATTCCTTCACGCGCCCATTCATTCGCGAGGGCTTTTGTCATCATGAAAACGGCGCCTTTTGTGGTCGCGTAGGCTGTCAGCATTTTTGAGAAAGGCATGGCCACTCTGGAATGAATAGAACCTAAGTTGATGACTCTGCCGTATTTGTTCTGACGCATCACTTTTCCGACTTCGCGGGCGAAGAAATAAACGCCGTCGATATTGGTCTTCATCATTTTATCCCAAACGTCGTCCGACATCGTGTCCGCCGCCTCGCCGATTCCGAGACCCGCGTTGTTGATCAAAATATCAATCGTGCCGTAATGGTCAACGATTGCGGAAACGGCGGTTTTGACGGATTCCGAATCTGTCACATCGCAAATCTGCGTAAAAACCTCCATGCCTTTGGATTCCAAATCCTTTTTCACGGCTTCCAATTTGTCAGCTCTTCTTGCAACCAAAGCCAGTTTTGCGCCCTGGTTTCCTAAAGCATTCGCGAATTGCACGCCTAACCCGCTGGAAGCGCCCGTAACAACCGCGACTTTGCCTGTCAGATCAAAATAGTTTTTCATAAGAATATACCTCCGAAACTATCATTATTAAACGGTATATTAAATAAGTTTGCATTTCCGAAAAGATAAGAATGACAATAAAAGAACAACGGAAAAGAAAAAGTTTCAAAAAATGCCGTAAATAAAAAGAACAAAAAAAGAATTGAAAAGAATTAAAAAACAAAAGAGAATTAAAAAAGAAATGGTTAAAACCATCTGTTTTTTAATTTATTCATAGAGACAGGCGTCATCGCATCTCTTGTAAGACAAGGGAGCGCAGTCGCCGAAGTGAATTTTAATTTCACGTGCCGCCGCCTCAAGAGAGTCGGACGCGTGAACGATATTTCTGCCAGTGTCGACAGCGAAGTCGCCGCGAATCGTTCCGGGCGCGGCATCGGCGGGCTTTGTCGCGCCGTTGACGGCACGCATGATTTTGATGGAGTCGTTTCCTTCAACAATCAAAGATAAAGAAGGGGCGGAAGTGATGAATTCGACCAAGCCCGCGAAGAACGGTCTTTGAGCGTGTTCCGCGTAGTGTTCTTTGGCTTTGGCTTCTTCCATGACGGCAAACTTCATGCCGACGATTTTAAGGCCTTTTTTCTCGATTCTTCCGAGAACTTCGCCCATCAAACCGCGCGCGACGCCGTCGGGTTTAATCATAACATATGTTTGTTCCATAAAAAATCACCGTTTATGAGTGTAAAATAAGTAAAAAATGAAATAAAAAACGGAAAAAATAAGTCAAAAGACTTACTTTCTCTTCTGTTCGGCGCGGCCTTTCTCGGTCCAAATTGTCTTTCTCGGAAGTCTTCCCATTGTCAAATTGTTTTGGCATTTGGAAGAGCACAAGAAAAACGTTGCGCCGTCTTTTTTGACGTAAAGCTTGCCGGTGCCGGGTTCAATCATTTTTCCGCAAAAACTGCATTTTCTTTGTTCCATTTTGAATCACCGTTTACCTCATGCTTAATTTTTTGGCTTCTCGTGATGTTTCGAGCAACATCAAAATATCGCCGATGCGAACGGGGCCGACGCAGTTTCTGGTGATGACGCGGCCTTTGTCGCGGCCTTCTAAAATTTTGCACTGGATCTGACTGGCTTCACCGTGCATGCCGGTGTTTCCGATGATTTCAATCACTTCGGCCGGAAAACCGTTTGCATTGTTAAATTCTTCTGCCATAATTCATCTCTCCTGTTTGATTGCGTTTAAAAATCAGTTTTTGAGAGCGGCAGCTTTCTGTGCGACATCATCGACCAATTCGGACGCTTTGCCTGCGTCCGTGATTGCGACAGCGGCGCAGCCGACGGTGAGACCGCATGCGGCACCGAGGTCTTTCTGTTCTTTAACGAAAATATACGCGGCGCCCTTTTCTTCACAGAGCGGGCCGAGGTGAGCAATGATTTCAACGGGTTCGACGTTTTCGGCGATGACAACGAGTTTTGCAGTTCCTCTTTCGATGGTTTTGGTAGCTTCGTTGGTGCCTTTTTTAATTTTACCGCCGTCTCTTGCCGCTTCCACAGCTTCTAACGCGCTCTTTTGAAGTTCTTCGGGTGCTTCGAATTTTGCAATTGCCATATAAATCAATCTCCTTCAAGCCTGTGTGTTTCCGGAAATAAGTAAAAATGAGCCAAAAACAACAACGGACTCTCATTATTCATAGTTGTTTTATTGACTTAAATCTTGAATCGTAAAACTGCGACATAAAGTTCAATCAGCCGACATCAAGTTCTCAGTTTAAAACAGGCATTACATGGAAATGTTACATATAAAGGTTTCTGAATGAAGACAACTCTTTGAATTAAAAAATCAAAAACAGATGAAAATCAAAAACAGATAAAAACGGAAATAAAATTTCCGTTCTATTTTTTATATAAAAACTTCAGGCCGCCGACGAAGCGTTTGTATACCGGCTGATAATGCCGTACAGATTATTCGCTTCCGTCATGTAAGAAGTCGGGGCTGTACTGTCGATATACAGCTTAATCATAGAATCATCTTCGGTGACGCTGTATGTGACATCGCTGACATTTTTGGCCGCCATTTCTTTGATGTCGGATCTCATTGCCGCGCTCGGACCGTACACAACGGTTTCCAGCTGAATCGTGCTGTTTGAGAAAGCGCTTGAACGCTGATAAAGCATGCTGTAGCTGCTGCCGTTGGAAGCTCCGGAAACAGTCATTTGCTCATAATCAGAAACATCATCGGCATAAGCAAGGATAGAATCAAAATTTCGGGACCCTTGAGAAAGACCGGTAAAGACATTGACCGCTTTTTTAGCGAGATTGGACGCATCAGAGTAATCGGAAAGCGTCGCAACGACAATCGGGTTGCCGACAAGAACTCTTTGAGAGGGGCCCGGAGAGATGAAATTGTAACCTTCATATTGATCATAAACAGGCTTGTCGCCGGGAATCATGATACCGGCATTATTTTCATTTTCAGCCGTATAATATTCCAGTATGCCGGTTGAATAGGAAGCGACCAAAACGCGAGAAGATTCTAAACCGGGGAACGATTTGTTCAGCGATTCATTCATCGTGCTGTTCGTAGTAAAACTTGAGACCGTAACGGCACCCTCAGGCAAATATTGAACGCCGTCTTTAATATTTGAAAACGTGAAATTCGCGTGCGTTCCCGAAACATCCGCGAACGGATAGGTTGTTGTTGTTGTGTTGCTGCCGCTGCCGTCCCAGAGAGTAAACAGGCCGACAAGTACGGCGGAACTGACCATAATGAGAATGGCGAAAACGGCGCCGTATTTAACCCAGTTGCTTTTTTTTTCATCTTGCATTATTACACCTGAATAAAAATAAATTTAAAAATATTGAAAAAGCCTCGAATCGAATAAAATTTTTGACCTGTAAAATAATACAGCAAAATCATTTTTCTCCTATAAAAATATTGACTTTCGCAAAAACAATAAAAGGAGAAGCTGACAGGAGAAAATGTAAAAGCCAAAAAAGGAGAAAAATTATTCCCCTCTGTAAATTCGGACGGCTTCGTCAATCGAAACGCGTCTGACGGTCAGCGCGTTGACGGCATTGCACATACGGACAGCTTCATCAAGCGGTTTTTGATGAATATTCCTGCCGGTCGCGTTTCCGACCGCCCCGCTGACATGAAGCTGATTGTAAAGTTCTTTTAAGAAATCTTCCGGCGCGGCGTTGGACCCGCCGGCGCAGACGACTTTTGTTCTGCCGGCCGCCAAAACGGCTTCTTTAAGCAAAACAGCGGAGTCCAGATCGTCTTTTGAACGCGGCGCATTGACTTTAACAAAATCGGAATTCAAACAGGCGGCAACACCGGTCGCGCCTGCGATGAGATGAGCGTCCTTTTCATCACTCACGGCTTTGCCGCGGGGATAAATCCATAAAACGGTAATCAGGCCGAATCTGTGGCATTCATAAATCAATTGCGCGGCTTCGGCAAGCATATCGGATTCGTACGCGCTGCCGAGATAAATCGTGTAGCCGACACCGACAATGTCAAGGCCGCTGTTTTCCTTAAACTCCATCAGCTGGTCAACGCTGTACAGCTGACCGCTGTAAGGATCCGCTTGAGAGGTCTTGACAAGATGCGTTTTGGAATTCATTTTGACCAGATAAGCCAAATCGGGATAATCCATACCGTAGCGCGCGATCAGTCCCAGCTGCGCCGCAAAAACACCGACTTCGGCATTTTGAGCGATTTTAAACAAATGTTCGGGATCGCCGTCCGCTTCCGGAATACCGTCGCCGAAAAAGTCATCGTTTAAATGTTCAATTTTTTGATCGCCGGCAAAAAGCATCAAATGACCTGTATTCTGAGTCGCGCGGAGATAATTGGCGATATAATCATCACGAAAATCGGCGAGCACATCTAACGGAACTAAAACATCTTTTTCATGAATTTGAGACATATTTCAAGATCCAACTCCGGATTAATAAAACAATAACGGCAACCGAGAATTTCAATTGAGATTCCGGAAAATTTACAAGATAGGAGTTAATAGAGCGGGAATTATTAAAGCGTTTTGTAACTTCCCGATTTCAGACTTTTTCAGAAAAATCCGGAACAATATATAAATAACAAGCGGCAAGACAGACAATAAGACAGACGGAAGAACAATATGTATTATCAAACAAATTACGCCTCGCCTTTTGGAAGACTTTTGCTGGCAAGCGACGGCGAAAACATCATCGGCCTGTGGATCGAAGGACAAAAATACCACGGCAGCGCGCTTTTTGACATGAAAGAAAACAATGATTTGCCGGTGTTCGCCGACGCGAAAAACTGGCTGGACAGATATTTCGCCGGTGAAAAGCCTGCCGCGTCCGAGCTGCCGCTGGCGCCAATCGGCGGAGAATTCCGGCAGACCGTCTGGAAAATTCTCTGCAGTGTCCCGTACGGAAAATGCGTCACTTACGGCGGCATCGCGAAAAAAACAGCCGCTCGAATGAACAAACCGAATATGTCTTGCCGAGCCGTCGGCGGCGCCGTGGGTCATAATCCGATTTCCATCATTATTCCGTGCCATCGGGTTGTCGGGTCAAACGGCAGCTTAACCGGTTACGCCGGCGGGATTGACAAAAAAATCAAATTGCTTGAACATGAAGGCGTTGATCTTTCAGCTTTTTCCGTTCCGAAAAAAGGATCAGCGTTGTAAAAAACAATAAAGAGAAAAGCGCCGGCTGAAACGAATAAAAGAAACAAAAAAAGAAGCGGCCGCTAAGACCAATAAAAGAAACAAAAGGGAAGCGCCGCCTACAGGGCTCGAACCTGTGACATTCTGGTTAACAGCCAGACACTCTACCATCTGAGTTAAGGCGGCATAAATTGTTTTGAAAGATTGTTGTATTATATATAAAGGTTATGACAATGTTCATTTTAAAACGGCGGCTTTGGCGGCCGCAGTCACAATTCTCATTGAATCCGTTTTTACGGGATAAAGATTTCAGTTTTAAAGTGGGCCTGACAGGATTTGAACCAGTGACCGCTCGGTTATGAGCCGAGCACTCTAACCGCTGAGTTACAGGCCCGCGTTGCAAAACGCTGAAACAATACGTTGAACAGTGTTTTTATATAAAAATACTTTTCGAAAAACTTTGCCGGATTTTTAAAAGATTTGAAATGAAAACTCGCAATAAAATTAAAAGTAAATAATAAAACAAGCGAAAAATCAAAAAGCCCGAAGCGCCGCCTACAGGGCTCGAACCTGTGACATTCTGGTTAACAGCCAGACACTCTACCATCTGAGTTAAGGCGGCTCATGTTCTTGAAGCGAAATAGTCAAAGCGTTCAATTATATTTAAACATTTTGAAAAAAGAGACTTTGCACGAAAATTCAAAAAAGATAGGTGATTTTCGAACAAACCTTTGTATTCAGTTGTTTAGAATTTTTGAACAATTGCTACCGTTATGAAAAAGTATGAACAGCATTTTTTATTTTCTGTGTAAATATCAGATATTTTACGCAATAAAGAATTCTCTTGCAAAGATGAAAAAAGAAGAACTTACATGAAAATTACATTACATGTATAGGTAAATAACAATGTGATTGTTGGATCAGTCTTTTATCAATTCTTTTGAAATGATGATTTCGATATCTTCTTCTGTTGTATTATAGATATCCATCGGGGTCTTATTGTCGGTTGTTTCCCATTTAAAATCCCCATAACCATAATAACCACCAAGTACGAACATGCCCGCATGATTATCGTTTTTGAATGAGATATCAATATGCAAAATGCCATTTTCATCAACATGTAACTTTCGAATAGCACTTTTCTTAAAACGGGCGTCCATGTTGCTGGTATAATCACGACTAATTTGACTGCCTTTAAGAACAATAAATTCGTCATTTAGATGCTCATAATGTGTAAGTTCATTATTTTTATCAATAATACCAGTTCTTTCCATTACCATTTGTCCGTTTGCTTCAATTGACTGATTATTTTGGCGAATCTTGTACTTTAAATGATAAAAAGATTCTATAGTGATGAGTATGAATTTAGCTGGTTCAGTCTCAAGTTCATATTTATCTAATTCCATTTCCAAATATTTTTCATTTATTGTTTCAATTGTTTTACCGTCCTCTGTTTTCCATTTAATGTCTGCATCTACATCATAATCCCCGATGACAAAACAAGCCGCTTTATATGCCCACTCAAAAATGACATCTTCCTGTAATACACCGTTATTATCCACTTTTGCTTTTCGACGAATACGTTTCAAGCCGGATGACAGACCCTCATAATCAAGTCTGATATAACTTCCCTTAAGAACAACGAACTCTTCTTCATCCCACTCAGAATACAAAATGTTATCATTTTCTGCAATAATCGCTCCTTTTAGTATCCATTTACAATTCGCTTTAACCACTCGCGTTCCAATTTTATGACTCAAACTCAAGAAAATTTCTCTATATAAGGGAGTAATTGTTGCAGATTTCGAGTTAAAGGTATACTTTAAAGATTCGTGATTTATTTCAGAAACACTAGAATCATTTGGTTCAATGAAGTGTTTAACTTCATTTAAAGGTAAAATGTTAGCAGTATTAGCTTCAGTATCTCGTTTAATTTCCATTAGAGGCTCAAATACTTTATAACCGAGAACCCCCATAATAATTTTGGCGAAATCAACAAAGTCTTCCAATTCACTTTTTTTCTCTTCGGTTACATTACCGGGGGTTGGAATATTACAATTCATAACCGAATATCTATTCGCTTCCATCGCTAATGAATAGAAACAATTTTCAAGATAACTAATTTCAGTGGGTCCAAAAAAATTATTAGAAGTGGTGAATACAACAGCTTCCGTCCAATAATTTTTTTCTTGATTTTTATTGTGTTCTTGCAAACGATAAAGAATACCCTCTCCGTTTTGCCTTACGCCTGCTTGACCGATATAAACGACATCTTTGTCCATCTGACTAGAAGTACCGAACAGAAAATAAACACCGCTTTGTGATAATTCAATGCGCTCCTTACATTTATCCAATTCAGTTCGAGGAATTTTATACGCTACCCCTGTCCTGTTGACATTAGTGCATTTAATACGGCCGTGGTGGTCCCCATCCATTAAAAAAAGATTAATATTATTACCCCTCACGTATACTCCCTCTTAGAATTATTTTATCCCATAAACGATGTCTATGTCCACATGCCAGATTAACTTGCACGTAAAGCCATAGTTTTCATTTAAATAAACATTTTTTCATGAATCTTAAAAAGAAAAGTTGAAAATGTATTTCGGATCTCAACCGGTCCGTTTTAAAATTTAAATCCGTTTTAAATTTCAATCAATTCATACGCGTGCGTTCCGAGTCCGACTTCTTCGCCGTATTCGATTTGGCGCCGGCCGCTGACATCTTTCCAAACGCCTTTGAATTTATCTTCGCCGGAATTGTGATTGTGCTTCAATTTGCTGTTTTTAAAACCGACGCTTTGATTGACCAAATCACAGCACGCTTGGTCCAATGCGATCGGGTCATCTGACGCCAGAATGCCGATGTCCGGAACGATCGGCGCGTCGCTCCAGGACGCGCAGTCGCAGTCGGGCGTTACATCCATCACAAAAGTCATGTAACAAACTTTTCCCTTTTTGTTTTTGACGGCGCCGTAAGCGTACTCGACCATGCGGTCAATGAACGCGGGCACTCGCCCCCAGTCATGGAAGATAGCGTCCTCGGGACAGACCATACAGTGGCCGCAGCTGAGACAGGTCGCGCTGAGGATACGCGCGCCGCTGTCCGTCATTTCAATGGAGTCAGCCGGACAAGCGTCCATACATGTGCCGCAAGACGTGCATTTGGCGGGGTCGACTTCGGGCTGAGCTGCTTCATGCTGTTCCCACTTTCCGCGAACGGAAGCGCAGCCCATCGCCAAATTCTTGACCGCGCCGCCGAAGCCGGACATGATGTGTCCTTTGAAATGCGTCAAAACGACCATGGAATCCGCGTTAACAATATCAGCGGCGATTTTGACTTCTTGGAATTCTTTTAAATTGACGGGAACGGAGATTTCATTGCCGCCCTTTAAACCGTCAGCGATAACAACGGGAACCCCAAGTGCCGCGTAATTAAAACCGTGAAGCAAAGCCGTTTCAATATGATCGACGGCATTTCTGCGGTAGCCGATATAAAGCGTGTTCGTATCCGTCACAAAAGGAGACGCGCCCGTTTCTTTAATGCAGTCCGTGACCGCGCGGACAAAAACGGGATTGATGTATCCGTCATTGCCGCGTTCGCCGAAATGAAGTTTAACGGCGGTCAGATCGCCGTCAGACAGCATGCCGTCAAATCCTGCCGCTTTGAACAAGCGTTTGATTTTGCATATTTTATTATCTGATGTGCGCCGCGCCCTGAAATTAGAAAAATAAACTTTAGATGCCATGATTAAACCCTCTTTAAATTTCAATCATTCATAAGATTAAAAAGAATAAGAACAGGAAAATTTAAATCCGTTTTCCTTTCAAAACCATCAGCTCTTCAAAAGAAACTTTGGATGTGCCGGCCACTTCGACAGAAAAACCGTGTTTTTTCATTTCCGCCGACACCTCCGAAAAACCGGTGATGGATGAAATGAGAAGCAGAAAGAACCCGCCGCTGCGAAGATAGGCGCCGACTTCGGTTAAAAACCGATTGATGCTGCCGCGGCCGTCAACACCGCCGTCAAACGCGTAATTGAGCGGGCCGTTCACTTTTTCATCATCAGATGTCGGCAGATAAGGCGGATTAAAGAAAATAAAATCAAATCCGAACGGCGGCTTTTGAGGAATATCCTCCTCGGCGGCTGCGTCCGCTGCGGCTGCGCTTGCGACGGCTGCGTCCGCCGCAGCTGCACTTGCGGCGGTTTCAAAAATATCAAACATGTCGGATTCAAAAGAACGGACGCCGTTCATCCGCGAGCACAAAACCGCTGCCGGATTGATATCAACGGCTGTTAAGCGCAGAGAAGAAAAATGATTTTGAAGAAAAGCGGAAACAAACCCGGAACCGCAGCCGATCTCTAAGACAAAATATTCGTCATTTAAGTCATCGGGCGCGCGAGAATTCAAAACCGCCGAAACCGCGCAGTCCGCCATCAAAAACGTATCTTCGGCCGGTTCGTAAACGTCTTCCAAAACTGTCACTTTCGTGCCTTTGTATTCCGAGATCGCGCAAATGACAGGCGGAGATTCCGCATGAATTTCAGGATTCATGAGAATCTGTCCCTTCATTCGGATTTTTTGAGTAACGGGCGTCCTGAAACAGCGAATCAGGTCCGATTGCGCCGTTTTGGCGATAAAGCAGATTGGAAAAACGAGCGATGTCCGCCGGCGATAACTCTTCGGCGCGCATGGACAAAATATCCCCCGCGGTTTTCTCCAGAAGCGGAACAGAAACGCCGTCGGCGGCAAACGGCTGACCGGACAAACGCTCCAAAAGTTCTTTCAGATTCGGCATACTCGCATTCAGCGAACTGCCCAAAAGCGTATTTTTAATTTTTTTCCGGCGTTGGCTGAACAAAGCTTTCGTGACCTCAAAAAAGAAAGATTTGTCATCGACCGGATAGGAAACCTGCCGCGGAATGAGAGAAATAACAGCGGAGTCGACTTTCGGCGCAGGTTCAAAAGCGCTTTTCGGCACTTTCAGAATCATAGACGCGTCGGTTTTGTACCGGACATGAACGGAGAGGCGTCCGTATTCTTTGCCGCCCGGCTCTGCCGTCAGACGCCGCGCGAATTCATATTGATACATCAAAACGGCGCGGTCAAAATCACGCTGCAAAAACTTCAAAGTCACATCAGAAGAAATCGAATAAGGCAGATTGGCAACGATTTTATTAAACGGCAATTCCGACAAATCGACATCCATGACATTTCCCGAAATGATTTTAATATTTTCATAAACAGAGAGGCGGGATTTCAGAATGCGGACCATCTGCGGGTCAAGCTCAATAATAATGAGTTCAGAGACGCGCGGCGCGATCCGTTCACTTAAATTACCGATGCCGCCGCCGATTTCAAGAACAATGTCCGATGGTTCCAACTGCGCGGCGTCAATGATTTCGTCCAAAACAGCGGCATCCGTTAAGAAATGCTGGTCCATTCGGCCGCCTTTGACACCGTATTCTTTGAGGATTTGATAAACCATAATAAATCTCATTTTAAAATTTTAAAAATAAAAATAACTCAAAATAAAAAACGGATGAAATCATCCGTTTGATTTGAAGCCGGCAAGAAGAAAAAGCGAGAGATTAGTCCCTTCTGCCGCCGCGGTTGCCCCCGTGACCGCTGCTGTAGCCGCCGCCGTGAATGTTGCCGTGATCACCGCCATGACCGCCGCCGCTTCTGTTGTCGCGGTTTCCGTGAGCGCGATTTCCCTGATGGCCGCCGTCTTCATGCGGCTGCGTCAGCGAGCGGGAGGGAGGCACCGCAAAGACATAATATTTCTGACCGCCTTTCATTTCTTCAATGATGCGCTGAACAATCAGCTTTTCAGGATTGTGAAGCGCAGGAACGCGGGTTTTTAAGTCGGCGAACCCTGTAAAATATCCTTTTTTGGACTCTTCCAAAATGTCCAGCATCAGTTTTTTACCGATTCCGGGAAGCAATTCCAAACTGTTCTGGCGCATTGAAAGAGGCTCAGCTTTACTGAAAAATTGAACGAAACGCTCTTCGTTGGCGGTCACATAATGTTCCAAAACAAGCGGAAGCTCGAGTTTTGCGCCGTGGGAAAGCTCATCAAAAGAAATGCGGGCTTTGACGCGCTCGACATACTCCTCTTCTCGCCCGCCGATATGCGTTTTGATATGTGACGGCGGAATTTTGCCTTCTGCCGGAATAAGCTCCATCAAAATGAGCTTGTTATCGCCAAGCGCGTGAATGAGCGGCTTTTTTTGATAGACGGGGCGGTTGTCCGTTTCTCTGCCGTAGGGAAGATAATCCAAAATCCAAACCCATTCTTCGCGGTCATCACGGCCGTTTTCCTGCTTGCGGTCTCCGTGGCGTTTGTGCTCAAATGCGGGATCTGCTCTTGGTCTGTTCGGGATTTCATCAGTCATAATATATACTCTCCGTTATTGTGATTGAGATGATTGTGTCAGACATGCCTGCAATCGGCGCAGGTCACTCTTTTTACGTTAAATCATCTCAGATTTGTTGTTCAAATGCAATTCCATTATTTCATTTCGTTTACGATATAATTAACACCTTGTGTTGTTTGAATAATTAAATAAACATAGACCCTCGATCAAAAACCGATTCATGATCGGATTTTGATTTTTATTTTCCATAGAAATGTATAACTTAATAATGATTTTACTTATTCGCTTCAAATATAAATAGAAGACTCATAGAAATGTCACCCAAAAATCGGAATAAAAAATAAGTTCATCTCAAAAACCAATAAAAATGAGTTCATCTCAAAAACCAATAAAAATGAGCTCATCTTAAAAACCGGAAGGAAAATGAGTTCATTTCAAAAATCAATAAAAAGACGTTTTCTGCCAAATAACAAAAGCGTCCGCTGTTCAATTTGAACTGAAAAATAAAAAAGAAGTCCCGAAATTATTCGAGAACTTCAAGAATGTGGGTAGTGATGTTGGATTTGCCGCCGGTGCATTCGGACAAGGTTCTGCCGCAAACGTTGCAGACGACCTTTCTGCTGGCGCTGCCGAAAATAACCTGTTCATTTTCACAGTCATTGCACTTCACGCGCAAGAATCGGCTTTTGGGTTTGTTTGTATAATCTGCTGCCATTCTGTATCACTCCGCGAATTCGAATTTCTTTGCTCTGAAGCCCGGTCTCTGATGCGCTTTCTTGCACACGGCGCATCTGTATTTCAACGCGATTTTTTTGGTCGGTTTGTCGCCGCCGGGAACCTTAGAGAATTTACCGGCGTTACCAATACCGGTTTGTCTTTTTTTCTGTCTGGCAATCATTGTCAGAGAAGAAGCTTTTCCTTTCTTAACTCTTTCAAGAGTGATATCCGTGTGCTTTTTACAAAACGGACAGTAAGTTTTAATGGTTTTCGGCATTTTCATGATGTCTCACCTGCGATTCCTGATAACATTCCGCGGGATAGACCCGCGCGGAATTCGAATAAAATACAAAGGATCCGTTGCCGGAAATGATACGATCGGCCGCGCGCGTTTCAAAAACGCCGTTTCTCACAATACATATCGGGACGCACATCCAAAATCCGAACAAAGATTCCGGAAAAAGCCGGAAACGTTAAGACTCGGGATTGCCTTCGGAACTGCCGGGTATACCTAAGGCGATGCCGCGTTTAATCAGCAGATTCGCATTTGCGGCCGGTAATTTGACCTCATCCTGCGCCCGCAGTTGATAAACACGCTTGTCTTCGCCCATAAATTCAGGTAAATCCTTTAATATTCGGACAAGAACGTAATTCTCATTTATAACAGTTGCGGCGGTTGAGGAGACGTGACTCGAACCATCGCTCTCCGCGTCCGTCAAATCGGCAATTAAAACGGCGCGCGCTTTAAAAATCGCTTGAAGGACATCTTCATAGAGTTCCTGTTCCGCCGGCAATAATTTGTCGATATCTTTCTTCAAAAGAATATTTTTGGAATTTGTAAAAGCACCCGAAGTCGCCCGCTCAACCACTTTTCCGGCGCGCTTCATAAAAACGGTTTCAACGTCAGTTACAAGACCGGAGAGCTCATCCTCCAGCATTTTGAATTCAACCGACCGGGGGCGCCCGATTTTTTCCATCTCCGACTCCAGGTTTTGAGCCGCCGCTGCCGCCGTCGAATAAAAATCGGACGGAATGGGTTTTAAGTCACGGGCTTTTTCCCGGCGGACCGTTTGTTTGACCTCTTCAATCGTTTTATCAATATCCATAATTTGCAACTCCCCTGCACATTAAATATACAGCGGCGTATTCGGGAAGTTCCGCCTTGCCTTCTGTCACGGAAAACTCCTGTCCGTTGAGCAGGAAGGAAAACGGGCGTTGGATCCGAAGTTTCGTCGGCTTGTCTCCAAACGCCAGCGAATCCGTGAGCGGTTCATAATTCGGCAGCCGATCGAGCGTCAGCGTCTGCACTTCAAAACCGGATCCGCCGTGAAGCGACCCGGGGAAACGAATCAATCGTTTGATGTCGCCCGTCACAGGCTCGTCAACGCTGGCGCCGGTATCCACGCCGAATTCTGCGACCGTCTTCTGAATGAGATATTCGATAATTTCTTTAAAATCTTTGACATTGAAATCCAAGCGGCCTTTATCCTTGATTTCGGAAAGCGAAGACTCATCTGACGCAAACGCCGCCAATTTTTTCAAAGTGGTATCTCCGGCTATTTTATTCTCCTTTAAGTCTTTAAACATTTCCTTAGGAGTGTTTTGTCCGATTTCCGCTTCGGCCCTCAAGTAATCAACGACATATCCGGCAATCCGCTTACCCCAACCATTTTCATGTCTTTCCAGAATCCATTTTGTCGGCATTTTTCCGCGCCGCCCCATAAATTCTTTAGACCCCGCGCCGGTATCGCCGGCCATGGTGACTTCTTTAAAAAAGAATTTAAAATCCAAGTCGCGCCCGCTGATATAATTTACGATTTCGCGGCGCTCGGCGCTGTCCAGCAGAGAAATTTTATCGTCATAAACGTGGAAGTGATAACCGCGGCCGCCGGAAAAAACAAGTTCGATATTGTCCTGCGAAAAACCGAAATCGTCAATCAAAAAATCAGCCAGTTTGAGCGACTCGGCTTTGACGTGTTCCAGCATATCAGAATAGGTCATTTTCGCGTCCGGCAGGTGATCGGCGTCCAAATCGAAAATCAAATCGGCGCCTTTCCATCCTTTTTGGTCCATCCGCGGCGCGCCCGGCATATCATAATAAGCAACGGAATAATAAACGTGCGCCGGGGCCATCCCGATAAGATATTCGGAAACTTCATTAAAAGAACCGAAAGATTTGTGACGCTTCATAACAACATCCGGCATCGGGTCAAAAGAAATGAAGCCCCATTCGCGGGAAGTAAAAGAGGGCGGCATCTTAAGGATTAAACTCTTATAATGCGCCTGAAATTTCGCCTTTAAGAATCGTTTGGTCAGCTCGTCCATTTTGACACCGGGTGATAAAGCAATAAAAAGATTGAGGATTTTGTAAACCCTGAATGTTAATAATATTTATAGACATTTTGTTATTATATATCTTTCAATGAAACAAGAAATGACGAGCGCGGATGTAGCGGCGATTGTTGCGGAACTGACGTCCGGAGAAACGACTCTTCTCGATGCGAAAATCGAAAAAATATACCAGCCGGACGAAAACGAAATCCGTATAAATTTATTTGCCAGAAACCGCGGCCGCGACAATTTGATTATCGAAAGCGGCAGACGACTTCATATGAGCAGATATTTAAAAGAGTCACCGAAAGTCGCGCAAAGTTTTCCGATGCTCCTTCGAAAACACATCATGGGCGCCAGAATCATATCCATAGAACAGCACGAATTTGACAGGATTGTCAAAATCGGTCTTATGCGCGGCGGCGAAGAAAGCGTTCTGATTGCCGAATTGTTTTCCAAAGGAAATATCATTTTGACCGACAAAGAAGGAAAAATCATCCTTCCGATGAAACCGGTCACGTTTAAAGAGCGCCGCATCCGCTCGGGCGAAATTTACGAACTGCCGAAGAACCAAATCAATCCGATGAAAACAAGCCTCGAAGAAATGAAAGAAATATTCGCAGCGTCAGACAGAGATACGATTCGATCTCTTGCAAATCAATTCAATCTCGGCGGCCTTTATTCCGAAGAAATTTTCAAAAGATGCGGCGTTGATAAAACAAAACCGGCCGCCGAATTAACAGATGAAGAAATCCGAATCCTTTTTGACGCGATAAATGAAATGCTGGATCCGATTCGAAAAAGCCGCTTCAGCCCGAGATTGATTTTGAGAGAAAAAAAGGAGAAAGGAAAAGCGGAGCCGGCGGAAAAAGACATGGAAACGGTGTCCATGGAAAAGGCGGCGGAACAAAAATATGTACTGCCGCCCGGCACAGAAATTGCGGATGTCGTTGCAATGAATCTGGCGCAATACAAAGACCTGCCTTTCATCGAATTCAAAACATTCTCAGAAGCCTTGGACGAAGCGTTCGGAAAACCCGCGCTCAAAGAAATTGAAGTGAAAAAGGAAGACATCAAGCAGGATAAAAAACTCGGCATTTACGAGCGCCGGCTGAAACAGCAGACGGAAACGATTGAAAAGTTCAGCCGTGAAATTGAAAAAAACACCAAAATCGCCGAATCGATTTATTCCAATTACGCTTTTGCCGAGTCGGTATTAAAAGTTCTCAACGGCGCGCGCGGCAGCGGCCGCTCCTGGGATGAAATCAAAAAAATCATTGAAACCGCCAAAAAAGAAAATTCAAATGACGCTGCCAAAGCCATTGTGTCGATCCAGCCGGCCGACGCTTCCGTGACGGTGGATTTGAAAGATTTCAAAGCGGTTCTCGATATTCGGAAAACGATTCCGCAGAACGCCAATGTTTATTACGACGCGGCGAAAAAGTTTGAAAAAAAGAAGGACGGCGCCATAAAAGCGCTTGCTGATACACAGGCGATCATTGAGAAGAAAGAAAAAGAGAAAAAGGAAGACAAAACCAAAAGCGCCGAATTTACGGTCAGGCGGAAAAAGCATTGGTACGACCGCTTTAAATGGTTCGTTTCTTCCGACGGTTTTTTGGTTGTCGGCGGCAGAGATTCGGATTCCAATGAAGAAATTTTCAAAAAATACATGGAGAAACGCGACATCGTTTTCCACACGCAGTACCCCGGCGCGCCGCTCACTGTCATAAAAACGGAAGGAAAAGAAGTTCCTGAAACGACGCTTTTTGAAGCCGCGACGTTCGCCGTTTCCCATTCAACGTTGTGGAAAGGCGGCAACGCGTCAGGCGACTGCTACATGATCAAAGGCGGCCAAGTTTCCAAAACGCCCGAGACGGGCGAATATGTCCCGAAAGGCTCTTTCATCATCCGCGGCGAGCGCCGTTACTTTGAAGATGTGGTGCTGGAACTCGCCGTCGGCTTGGAATTAAAAGCGGAAACGCGCGCCATCGGCGGTCCGATTTCAGCGGTTTTGAAAAATGGCGCGTACGTCTGCGAAGTGGTTCCGGGCAAATTCAACCAAAACGACTTATCCAAAAAAATGTACCGGCTTTATACCGATGTCATCAAAGACCAGAAATTTTTGAAGCAAATCGCATCGCCTGATTTAATTGCGATGATGATGCCGCCCGGAGAATCCGACATCAGAAAAGGTCCTGACAATGGAAAACCGGCACCAGAAATGAATGATGAATAAAAGGAAAGAAAAAGCAGGAAGGAAAAGAATGATCGGCGCAGAAATCGACATCATTGTCTCTGACAGCCTCAAAGCGCTGGAATTATATGAAAAGATATTTGAAGTCCGGCGCATTGAAACCGCGGATTTGGAAAAAGGATTAAATGAAGCCGTTTTTACAATTTACGGCACTCGTTTTCATTTGCTGGACGAAAATCCGGAATACGGCATGACCGCGGTAAAACCGGGGGATTTGAAATCGGTTTGGTTCAATATTATTGTTCCGGACATTGCGGAAACGTTCAAAAAAGCCGCTGACTCGGGCTGTACAGAAATTCAGCCGCTGACGGAAATGAAAGAAATGGGTGTCATCAACGCCATGTTTTCAGACCCGTACGGCATTGTTTGGATGCTTCATCAAATCACGAAAGAAATCAGCTTTGAAGACCGGATGAAAGCGATGGGGCAGACAGAATAATTCGGCGGGATATACAAAAGGATCATTGGAAAACGAAAATAAAATGAAAAGGGAGATAAAATGAAAGTGCTGAAAAAAGACCTGAAAGGCAGAAGCGGTGAAATCGGTTTGCTCGCCGAGACTTTAGAGGATCTTTGGCACCTGAAATACATCATCGACCCGAATGATTTGATTTTCGCGCTCACGAAAAGAAAGCCGGAAGGCGCGGGTGACAAAATCCGTCCGGAAAAGCTGGAGAAAGTCACTGTCCGTCTCGGCATCCGCGCCGAAAAGATTGAATTTCATAAATTCGCGAACCGCCTGCGCGTTCAAGGCGTGATTGAGCACGGCATGGATACCGGCCTGTACCACACGCTCAACATTGAAGAAGGCATGAACTTATCGATTGTGAAAGACGAATGGAAAAACGATCAGTTTGAACGCATCAATGAAGCTGAAATTGCCGGCAGGCGTCCGTCCGTCATTATCGCCGGCATTGAAGAAGGTGACGCCGACATCGGGTTGGTGCGCCACTACGGCATTGAGCCGTATTCTCATATCCGCCAATCTTCCGGAAAAAGAGAAAACGGTCTTCGCGGCGTTTTTTTTAAGGAAGTGGCCGACCAGCTGAATTTTGTTTACGATGAAAATGCGGCGGTCATTGTGTGCGGTCCGGGATTTACGAAAGATGATTTTATGGATTATTTCAAGAAAGCGTATCCGGAAATCGCTTCTAAAACGGCTGTTGAAGACAGTACAATGATCGGCATTTCCGGTTTTTTGGAAGTTTTGAAGAAAGGTTCCATTGACAAAATCATGCAGGAGTCACGCCTTTCCCGTGAAGCGGCGATGATGGACGATCTGCTTAAAGAAATAGCGATCGACGGAAAAGCCGCTTACGGGCCGGCGGAAGTCAAAACCGCTATTGATTACGGCGCCGTTGAAACGCTTCTCGTGGCCGATGAAAAACTGCGCGAAGAGCGGGAAACCGCTGCCGGCACACCCGAATTATCAATTGAAAAAATGATGAAAGACGCGGAAGCCGGACAAGGAAAAATAATTATTTTCAGCACGGAATTTGAACCCGGACAGAAATTGATTTCACTCGGCGGAGTCGCCGCGATTTTGAGATATAAATTGGCGCAATAATCGAATTTGACATTTCAATGTGTCCAAAATTGCCGTTTTTACACCAAGAAGAAAAACAACAGCAACAACAACAGTAACAACAATAGAATCACAAATAAAATACGGAATCCCTATTAAATCGTAAAATAAAATACGGAATCCCTTTAAAATCATAAATAAACCCCGAATTAACCGCCCGCTTATTTTCGATTCCGAATGAAATGAGGAATCGGAAATAAGCGGATTCGTACCCATCCGATACAGCAAAAACAAATAAACTGTTTTAGTTTATTTTGCCGTGCATGTTTTTTTGACGTGTATGTTTTTTTGCTGTATGTATCTTCATTACTGCATGTGTATCTGCCCCACCGCATGTGTATCTGTCTCACCGCATGTGTATCTGTCTCACCGCATGTGTATCTGTCTCACCGCATGTGTATCTGTCTCACCGCATGTGTATCTGTCTCACCGCATGTGTCTCTGTCT
>JAITUZ010000031.1 GCA_031286065.1 Candidatus Methanimicrococcus odontotermitis
GACTTCTTCGCCGTATTTTTCCGACGGAACGCCTGCGACCTGAACGTCTTTGACACCTTCCAGTTTGTAGAGGAATTCTTCGATTTCGCGCGGATAAATATTTTCGCCGCCGCGGATGATCATGTCTTTGATGCGTCCGGTAATCGTGAAATTACCGTTTTCGTCCATCACGCCGAGATCGCCCGAGTGCAGATAACCGTTTTTATCAATCGCTTCGGCGGTCGCTTTCGGATTATTGTAATATCCTTTCATAACGTTGTAGCCGCGGCTGCACATTTCGCCCGGAACGCCCGGCGGGCATTCTTCATATGTTTCGGGGTCCAAAACCTTCACGTCCGTAAATTCAAACGGCCGGCCGACTGTCAAATAGCGGACTTCCGGCGCGTCATCAATTCTGGAATGCGTCATTCCGGGCGACGTTTCTGTCAAACCGTAAACGCTGGTGATATCAATGTACATTTCTTCATTGACGCGTTTCATCAATTCCGACGGACAGACGGAGCCGGCCATAATGCCCGTTCGAAGGCATGTCAGATCAAACATATTAAACATCGGATGATTCAATTCCGCGATAAACATCGTCGGAACGCCGTAAAGCGCCGTGCATCTTTCTTTGTGGATGGAAGCCAGCGTCAAAAGCGGGTCGAATTTTTCAATCATGACCTGCGCGCTGCCGTGTGTCAGACAATTCATCGTCGCCAAAACAACGCCGAAACAATGGAACAGAGGGACGCAGACGCAAAGTTTGTCATCCGGCGTGAATTTCATATGTTCGCCGGTCAAAAGACCGTTATTTGCGATGTTGTGGTGAGACAGCATCACGCCTTTGGGAAAACCGGTCGTTCCTGACGTGTACTGCATATTGACAACATCATGACAGCTGACTTCAGTTTTCGCTTTATTCAGCACGTCATCCGAAACCGTGCTTCCAAGAAGCAAAACTTCAGCGGTATTGTACATGCCGCGGTGTTTTTCCTGTCCGATATAAATCACATTTTTCATGAACGGATATTTTTCACTTTTTAAACGGCCGCGCTGACTGGTTTTGAGTTCCGGCAGCATGTCATACGTCATTTGGACATAGTCGCTTTCAAAAGTGCCGTCGATGATGCAGAGCGTGTGCATGTCGGAGTCTTTGACAAGATATTCCAACTCGTGCTGTTTGTAGCTGGTGTTAACCGTGACGCAGACCGCGCCGATTTTGGCGCAGGCGTAAAGAAATGTCAACCAGTCCGGAACATTGGTCGCCCAAAGGCCGACATGATCTCCTCTTCTGACATCAATTGCCAAAAGTCCTTTTGCCATGTTGTCGACACGCTTGTTGAAATCTTTCCAGGTAAATCTCAAATCGCGATCGGAATACACGATGTATTCTTTGTCAGGCGTCTGTTCCGCCCAATATTCGAGCCAGTCGCCCAATGTTCTGTCGGAAAGTTCGATTGCCATTGTTTTCCTCCAAAGCGGCCCAATTAAGCCGGAGCGTAAACGGACGCGACGATTTTCGCACCTTTTTCATCGGCGGCGCAAACCAAATGATTGATGATCGAGTCGTAATAAATGCTGTCGCCCGCGTTCAAAATATACGTGTCCTGCCCGTAAATGACTTTCAAAACGCCTTCTAAAACATAAATAAATTCTTCGCCCTCATGCGCTGACATTTCAAGCGTTCCGTCATCAATCGCGTTGATTTCGATGAAAAACGGTTCCATGGACCGGCCGGATTTCTGCGGCGCGAGCGCGAAGAAATTGTTGTGCTTCACGGTTTTTTCTTCGGCGTTGGACGTATGGATCGTTTCAATCGCTTCATTTTTACGGCAGATTGCGGGACCGATGTTTTCGTCATCATCTAAAAACGTTCCGAGGCGGACGCCCAAAGCGCGGGCGATTTTTATCAAAGGTGCCAAAGACGGCACATTGGTGTCGTTTTCAATATTTTTTATCTGTTCCGCGCTCAACCCGCTTCTTTCCGCCAACTCCTCTGCCGTTATCTGTTTTGATTCGCGGACGGATTTGATTTTTGTTCCGATATTTTTTTCAGTCGTCATGTTTTTTCTCTTTGGATCAATTCAATATTTTTATGTGCCTTCTTCCCAGTCATCCATATAATTTCTTTGCTTTTCCGTCAATGAATCAATTTCAATTCCCATAGATTTTAATTTTAAACGGGCGACATAACTGTCGATTTCTTCAGGCACTTTATGAACGCCGCAGGACAGTTTATTCTCGGCGATATATTTGACGCCGAGCACCTGATTGGCAAAACTCATATCCATAACTTCTGCCGGATGGCCGTCGCCGGCCGCCAGATTGACCAGACGCCCGTCAGCGAGAACATTGATTTTTTTGCCGCCGACCGTATATTCTTTGATGTTTCGGCGGACTGTTTTTTCGGCGGCTGCTATTTTTTTCAATGATTCCAAGTCAATCTCCACATTGAAATGTCCGGCGTTGGCTAAAATCGCGCCGTTCTTCATCTTTTTAAAATGATTTTCCGTTATAATGTCGCGATTGCCGGTGGTTGTCACGAACAGGTCGCCGATTTCGGCCGCCTTTTCCATCGGCATCACGCGGCAGCCGTCCATGCGGGCTTCAAGCGCGCGGATCGGATCGATTTCCGTTACAACCACTTCCGCGCCGAGACCCGCGGCCCGTATCGCAACGCCGCGGCCGCACCAGCCGTAGCCGCCGACAACAACGATTTTGCCGGCAACAAGCAGGTTTGTCGTTCTCATAATCCCGTCCCAAGCGGATTGACCCGTACCGTAGCGGTTGTCAAATAAATATTTCGTTTTCGCGTCATTGACAGCCAAAACAGCCATTTCAAGCGCGCCGTCTTTTTCCATACCAATCAAACGGTGGATGCCGGTCGTTGTTTCTTCACAGCCGCCGATGATTTTTTGAATCAAATCACGTCTTTCTTTGTGAATTTTGAAAATCAGATCGGCGCCGTCGTCAATCGTTATATCGGGAACGATATCCAAAACTCTGTCCATCGCTTCGTAATATTCTTCGTTCGTACAATCGTATTTGGCGAAACATTTGATATTTGCGGACGTGTTGAGCGCGGCCGCCACATCATCTTGCGTGCTGAGCGGATTGCATCCTGTAATCGCCACCTCGGCGCCGCCTGCCGCCAATGTTTCAACGAGGGCGGCGGTTTTTGCTTCCACGTGAAGCGCCATCGCGATTCTGTGTCCCGTCAGCGGTTTTTCCTTTTCAAAATCCTCTCGGATTTGATTTAAAACGGGCATATAACTCCGCGCCCATTCAATTTTTAAACGGCCGGACTCCTGCATTTCTTTTTGAGATAAATCGGACAATATAGACACCTGTCAATTCAATATTCCATAAAAAAGCTCTGTTTTTAACGGAATCCAAAAAGCCGTTCTAAAATATAAAAGAACTGTTTGAAAGGCGATAAGATTAAAATGAAATCTTTATTTCAGGTCCAATTGCTTGACTTCATCTTCCCATTCAAATCCGTTTTTTGTTTTCCGGTAATAATAAAATTTGATTTTCTTCTCTTCTAAAACCGCAACGGCCGCCCGGGCTCTCGGACCGGTGCCGGGTAAAGTCGAATAAAGAGAAATCACTCTGTCATCACAGAAGAGTTTGACGCCTTCTTGATGCGACGTGTGCCCGCGGATGATGAGCTGTAAATCATTTTGTTTCATAAATTTTTTAATCAAATCCGGGCCGATACTGTAAATCCCGCCGCCTCTTCCGGAAGGCAGTAACCCGTCTTCGGTTCCCGGATCATTCCAAAGATATTTTTTCGGATCTTTCTTGGAAATGTCTTTCAAGCTTTCATGTTTTGTTCCCGCGATGCAGCCGTGAACGCAAAATATGTTTTCGTTCAAAACCGCTCCGATCGGCATTTGCTCAAAAACGGCGTTGGACGCTTCTAACAGTTCGGTTTCATCCGCCAAATCATCGGAGAATTCAAACCAGCGGCTGATATCGCGCGTTTCATGATTTCCGCGGAGCAGAAATATTTTTTTCGGATTTCGGAGTTTCATTTCTAAAAGTTCGTTTAATACGGCAACGGAATCCGGTCCTTTGTCGATGTAATCCCCGAGGAAAATATACGCTTCGATTCCTTTTTTTTCGGCGAATTTTAAAATGAATTCAAGCGCCCGATAATCTCCGTGAATATCGGTTGCAATCAACATTTTTTTGAAACTCGGGCGAACGATTGCTTCTTCTTTTTTGAGAAGCGGCTTAACGCGTTTTATATTTTTGCCCAGTCTGTCTTTTTCTGTTTTTGATGACATTTTATCAATCTAATTCAATAAATTTTAGAGTAAGATATAATTAGTATTATTTTAATTAATGTACTGTAAATGCACGTTCAGTTGTTTTATATTTCTATATTTTCATGTAGTTGGCGGAATGAATATGATAAGCATGGATGATATAAATAAAAAGGAGATGACTGAAGAAGATATAAAATTAAAATATATTACTCCCGCCATTGAAAATAAATGGGATAAACATGCACAAATCAGTATGGAGGTTTGTTTTACTGATGGTCGTGTTATTGTCCGAGGAAATACGACAGCTCGCGGGAAACGAAAAAAAGCTGACTACATCCTCTATTATAAACGTAATTTACCGCTTGCAATAGTTGAAGCAAAAGATAATAATCATTCTCTCGGAGCTGGGATGCAGCAAGGTATTGAATATGCTGAAATCCTTGATATTCCATTTGTATACAGTTCAAATGGTGATGCATTTCTCGAGCATGATATGAAACATGGGACTGAACGAGAAATTGCTTTATCTGATTTTCCGACACCTGATGAATTGTGGGCCCGTTATATATCTGATAAACAAATAACATCCAAACAAGTGGAACTTATCACTGAGCCCTATTATTTCCGCCAAGATGATAAAAAACCTCGGTATTACCAGTGTGTTGCAATCAATAGAACGCTTGAAGCTGTTTCTCGAGGTCAGGATCGTATTCTTCTTGTCATGGCAACAGGAACAGGCAAGACTTATACAGCTTTTCAAATCATTTACCGTTTATGGAAATCAAAGACGAAACAAAAAATTTTATTCCTTGCCGATCGTAATTTTCTTGTCGATCAAACAATGCAGCAGGACTTCAAACCCTTCGAAAAAATAATGACAAAAATCAGCGGGAAAAAACTTGACAGTTCATTTGAGGTTTATCTTTCATTATATCAGCAACTTGCCGGTGACGAGAATGAAGAGCCGTTTCGTGAATTTCGACCGAATTTTTTTGATTTAATTATTGTTGATGAGTGTCACAGGGGAAGTACAAAAGAAGAGTCAAGATGGCGTAAAGTTCTTGAATATTTCAGCAGTGCAACACAAATCGGAATGACAGCAACGCCAAAGGAAACGAAAGAAGTCTCAAATATTGATTATTTCGGCGATCCGATTTATACATACAGTTTAAAACAAGGAATTGATGACGGATTTCTTGCACCTTACAAAGTCATTCGTATCGGGCTTGATAAAGATCTTGAAGGATGGCGGCCTTCTTCAGGAAAAGTTGACATGAATGGTGAGGAAATCGAGGATCGGGAATATAACATCAAAGATTATGATCGCAGTCTCATATTGGATAAGCGTACTGAGACTGTTGCAAAACGTATTACTGATTTTCTTCGAAGTACAAACCGTTTTGATAAAACTATTGTATTTTGTGTTGATATTGATCATGCGGAACGTATGAGGCAAGCACTTGTCAATGAAAATACTGATTTAGTCGCTAAGAATTCAAAATATGTTATGCGCATTACGGGAGATACTGATGAGGGTAAGGCACAATTAGATTATTTCATTGCTGTTGACAGCAAGTATCCGGTCATTGTTACCACTTCTAGGTTAATGACAACCGGTGTTGATTGTAAAACTTGTAAACTCATTGTTCTTGATAATCACATTAACTCAATGACTGAATTTAAACAAATCATCGGCAGGGGGACTCGACTAAAACCAGATTATGGGAAAGAGTTTTTTACAATTATGGATTTCAGAAACTCTTGTCGGTTATTTGTTGATCCTGAATTCGATGGAGATCCGATTTCAATAATTAATGGAAACAATGGGTCCAATACAAAAGTTTCTTATCAACATGATCTTGATAATTATGGAGATGATGTTATACACGAAAAGCCTGCTAAATATCGTTTGAATGATGTTGATGTTAAAATCATTAATGAGCGCGTTCAATATTATGATAAAGACGGCACACTCATCACAGAAAGTGTGACGGATTACTCTAAAAAAAATATTTTATCTGAATATGCGACATTAGATATCTTTTTAAAAAAATGGAGTGCAAGCAATCGTAAACAAGCAATTGTAGATGAATTAAAAGAACACGGCGTTCTTTTGGATGCGCTTCGTGAAGCAGCAGGCAATCGGGATATTGATGATTTTGATTTGATTTGTCATATCGCGTTTGATAAAAAACCTCTTACAAAAGCAGAGCGGGTTGCCAATGTCCGAAAACGTGATTATCTGAATCAATATGAGGGGTTGGCACGCGTTGTTCTTTCTGCGTTGCTTGATAAGTATGCCGATGATGGTATTGCAGATCTGGAAGATACAAAAGTTCTTACCATTGATCCGTTCAGATCAATGGGAATGATGAAAATTGCGGAGGCATTCGGTGGCAAACAAGGATTCTGCACAGCCCTCACAAATCTGAAAAATCAAATTTATGCAATTTGAATATTTTGTTAACTCGGGAGATAGGTTATGAGTTTGAATAATTTTGTAAAACGATTACAAGACATTATGAGAAATGATGCTGGAATTAACGGAGATGCTCAGCGGATTGAGCAAATGGTGTGGATCTTATTTTTAAAGGTTTATGATGCAAAAGAAAAAGAGTGGGAATTCCATGACGATAATTATGTTTCCGTCATTCCTGATAATTTAAGATGGCGTCATTGGGCTGTTGATCATAAAGATGGGAAAGCTTTAACAGGGGAGGCTTTACTTAATTTTGTCAACAACGATCTTTTCCCGACTTTAAAAAATATTGAGATTGATGAAATGACAACAATGAATAAACTTGTTGTCAAAGAAGCATTTGAAGATAACAATAATTATATGAAAGATGGTATCCTTCTTCGCCAAGTTATTAATGTTGTCGATGAACTCAATTTTGCTGCATATTCGGAGAGACATGCTTTTGGAGATATTTATGAAACAATTCTTCGAAGCCTTCAAAGTGCGGGAAATGCTGGGGAATTCTATACGCCGCGTGCTGTAACTGATTTTATGGCGCAACAAATAAATCCGAAATTAGGTGAAAAAATAGCTGATTTCGCTTGTGGCACTGGTGGTTTTTTAATTTCTGCACTGAAGGTTTTAGAAACGCAAGTTAATTCTGTCGAAGATCATGAAATTTACAACAACTCAATTTACGGTATTGAAAAAAAGGCGTTGCCGCATCTCCTTTGTGTTACAAACATGCTTCTTCACGATATTGATAGTCCTGTTATTATTCATGGAAATTCTTTAGACAAAAATGTTCGGGATTATAAAGAAGAAGACAAATATGATGTCATTTTGATGAATCCGCCATATGGTGGCAGTGAGAAGGAAAGTGTTAAGATCAATTTTCCGGTTGATTTGCAATCTAGTGAAACAGCTGACTTATTTATGACAGTGATTATGTATCGTTTGAGTAAAAAAGGACGCTCTGCGGTCATTCTTCCAGATGGGTTTTTATTCGGGACAGATAATGCTAAAGTTGCCATAAAAAAAAAGTTGTTTGGAGACTTTAATCTTCATACTGTTATTCGTATGCCTCATGATGTCTTTGCGCCTTATACGAATATTACCACAAATATTCTGTTTTTTGATAAAACTGGGCCGACAACGGAAACATGGTTTTATCGGTTGGATATGCCTGAAGGATATAAGCATTTCTCAAAAACCAAACCGATGAAATTGGAACATTTCAATCCAGTTGTTGAATGGTGGGTTCACCGTAAGGAAATTATTATTGAAGGATTTGAAAAATCTAAGAGATATACAATTGAAGAAGTTGCCGCTCTTAATTATGATATTGACCTTTGCGGATTTCCTCATGAGGAAGAAGAGATTTTACCGCCGAGAGATTTGATTCAGCAATATCAGGAGAGAAGAGCTAGTTTAAACGCTGATATTGATCGAATCCTTTCCGAAATTGAGAAATTATTAGGTGATGAAGTATGAAGCGGAACACATCTCCTCCGATTCGAAGCAGTGCTGCTGAATATCTAATTTTTATTGCGGCAATGGGTGATAGTGAACAAAGTATTGAAATGCGTTATGAAGATGAAAATATTTGGATTACGCAGAAAATGATGGCTGCGCTTTATAATGTGGAGACAAACACGATTAACTATCATATAAAAAATATTTTTGAAGACTCCGAGCTTATGCCGGAAGCAACTATTCGAAAATTTCGAATAGTTCAAAACGAAGGCAATCGTCAGGTCGGGAGGGGTGTTGACCATTACTCTTTACAAATGATTATTGCTGTTGGGTTTAAGGTGAACAGTGAACGTGCTGTTCAATTCCGTAAGTGGGTCAATCAAGTTGCAAAAGATTATACGATTCAAGGATGGGCAATTGATAAAGTACGTCTTATGAATAGCGGTTCTGTTTTAACAGAGGAATATTTCGAGAATTTACTGGATGAAATACGTGAAATACGCATTTCTGAAAGAAAATTTTATCAAAAAATTACAGATATTTATGCAACTGCTTTAGATTATGATCGTACAGTGAGGTCTTCCAAAGAATTTTTTGCAACTGTTCAAAATAAACTTCATTGGGCAATACATGGACATACCGCGGCAGAAATCATCATAGAACGCGCAGATTCCAATAAACCGTTTATGGGTCTGACATCGTGGGCCGGTTTTCCGGATGGTAAAATTCAAAAATATGATGTTTCCATTGCCAAAAATTATCTTGGTTTGGAGGAGTTGACATCTCTTGAAATGATTATAACGATGTATTTGGATTTTGCCGAATATCAGGCACGTCGTCGTATTCCGATGACAATGGAGGATTGGAAGTTACGATTGGATCGCTTTTTAGACCTTAATGAACATGAAATCCTGAATGACAGAGGCAAAGTCTCTCACGAAATCGCCAAGGCTTTTGCAGAAAGTGAATTTGAAAAATATCGAATTATACAAGACAGGATGTTTAAATCCGATTTTGATAAATTGTTGGATGAGATTAACATTGAAATAAACGAAGGCGGGGCAAAAAGGGATGAATAATAAAGGTCGTATGACAGCACAGCAGTTGAAAAATTCCATTCTTCAAATGGCTGTCCAAGGCAAGCTTGTTCCACAAGATCCAAATGATGAGCCGGCAAGTGTTCTTTTAGAACGCATTCGTTCCGAAAAACAGAAGTTGATTAAAGAAGGCAAGATTAAACCTGATAAAAAGAAAGTGGCTTCTGATAATTTGCCTTATACCGACTTTCCTTTTGAAATTCCAAAAAGTTGGGAGTGGGTGAGGTTGGGGGATATTGTCAGTTTATTGAATGGTAAAAAAATAACAGGTAAGAAATTACCCTATTTAGATGCAAAATACTTACGCAGTAAATCTGAAAAGAAGATTTTAGATGTGGGTATTGAAATTATTGCAGGGACAAAAGTAATTCTTGTAGATGGTGAAAATTCAGGAGAGGTCTTTGACATAAATGAAAATGGATACATGGGGAGTACATTTAAAATATTATTTTTTGCAGAAAGTGTATTCCAGCCATATATTCTGATATTTTTGGACCTTAATAGAGAAATATTAAGAAAAAGAAAAAAAGGGGCAGCAATACCGCATTTAAATAAGGAGCTATTTTTCAATTTGTTATTACCACTTCCGCCTTTAAATGAACAAAAACGAATCATAGAATCACTGGAACGCTTTTCAATAAGTATTGAAGACTACGGTCTAGTTGAACGAAAACTTACTGATCTTAATAAGGTATTCCCAAATCAATTAAAGAAATCTCTTCTTTCATATGCTGTTCAAGGAAAACTTGTGCCGCAAAACCTCACCGATGAACCGACATCTGTATTACTTGAGAAAATACGAACCCAAAAAAAATTATTAAACCAATCCAGTAAAGGGAATTCAGAATCCATCATTTTCAGAAGGGATAATTCTCATTATGAGATGATTAACGGGGTTGAACGATGTATTGACGAAGAAATACCTTTTGAAATTCCAGAGAGTTGGGAATGGGTAAGACTTGGGAATATATTTTTTATAATTATGGGACAATCACCAGAGGGTAGCAGTATTTCAGAATTATCAAATGGAACAGAATTCCATCAAGGGAAAATATTTTTTACAGATCGAATTATCGGAAAATCGAATAAAACAACAAACAATCCTTCTAAAATCGCAACTGTAGATAGTGTTCTACTGTGTGTACGGGCTCCTGTTGGAAAAGTCAATATTACGGATCGAGAGTTATGTATTGGACGCGGTTTGTGCTCAATTAGACCTTTGGAGAATATGTCTGTAAATTTTGTGTTCTATTGGCTTGAAACATTAGAACATATATTTATTAAAAAAGCGACAGGGACAACATTTGTGGCGATAACAGCAGATATTGTAAATCATCAACTGATCCCACTTCCCCCTTTAGAAGAACAATCTCGAATTGTAAATCAAATTGAAAAAATATTATCAAAGCAAAAACAAATTTGTGTACACGATTAAGTGTACACTTATCCTCACCAATCAATAATCCGATTGATAAGTATTTGCTGTTCTGTCGCTGTTTTCCTCAAATATATTCTTGTTGTTTCAATACTTTCATGGCCCATTAAATCTGCAAGAAATGCAATATCATTACAACGGTCAAGAAAACTTTTTGCAAAACGATGACGAAATGAATGAGGGTAAACAACAGCAGGATTTATCCCATATCTCAGAGCAAGTTTTTTGAGTTGACCGGAAATTCCTCGAGTTGTAATTCGTTCTCCATACTTATTTAAAAAAACGAATCCACTCTCTTGTTCCTTTTCATTCAACCACAAAAGAGCTTCAGTTTGCAAAATTTGGGGGATATAAAGCCGCCGCAACTTCCCGCCTTTTGAATATAGATCTAAATAACCGATTTTTACATGTTCTGCTTTAATCTGAATCAGTTCGCTAACTCTGGCACCGGTTGTTGCTAAAAATCGGATAATGAAATACCAAAAAATTTCATTATCATTCTTCAAACAGTTTTTAAAATATTCATAGTCTGCTTCACTAATGACATTTTCCAAAAATGTTTTTTGTTGAACTTTAACAAATGAAAGTTTCAAATCAGATCTGTTAATGCTTTCTAAGTAACAATTCACTGCTCGAATTCTGAGATTTATTGTTTTTGGTTTGTATCGCTCAATGAGAAAAATTTTATAATTTTTTAAATTTCTCTTGTTAATACTTCTGTATTGTTCATTATACTGGCGAAGGGCAAATGAATAAGCAGCAATCGTGTTTTCGGCAAAATTAGTGCTCTCAAGATATTTTTCAAAATCTTCTGTCATACTGAAGTTTTCCTCCAGTATGACAGAGTAATTTATAATTTATTACATATCGGCAACAATTCATTAATTTTCATTGCAATGCATTGTTGTTCAGCAAAAGGAGGGAGGGGCACTAAAATTGAAGCAAGCTTATCACAAGAAATATGAACAATAATATTACCAGTCCCAAGCAAAGCTTTTTGTTGAATTGCATAGGGGGAGTTCATTAAATAAGAAAGATACATAGAATTTTGCTCATGTTTTGTATATGTTGCCATATCTCCACCAATAACTGTTTTTTCATTTCCAAGAAAAGCTACTGTTTTACCTATTTCTTCCTTATTCTCACCTGTTAATGTAAATAAAAGATCACCATTAACAATAGTTTTTGATTGGATTGCCAAATCTTCACTTACATTTGAGATTGTTTTTTCTATGGAAAAATTATATGTGGTGTATATTTCTCCGTACCTTATGCATGCCACTCCTTCGGATTGTATATCTGTTCTTTTAATTCCACTCCCGCGAATAAATGTTCCAATGCTCCCAAGTCTTACCCATTCCCAACTCTCTGGAATTTCAAAAGGTATTTCTTCGTCAATACATCGTTCAACCCCGTTAATCATCTCATAATGAGAATTATCCCTTCTGAAAATAAAGTTATTATTTTTAGTTTTGCCTTCTTTTATCAGTTCTCCTTCTCGAATACGATTTAAGAGAATGTTTGCAGGTTCATCTGTAGGATTTTGAGGAATTAATTTGCCTTGAACAGCATATTGAAGGATAGATTTCTTGAGTTGAGCTGGGAAACTTTCTTTTAAACTGTGTAATTCCTTTTCAGATAAGTCATAGGCATCTATATGAGATAATATGACTTTAATTTTCTCAACTATACGATATTGTTCATTTATTGGAGGAAGTGTTATCAGTAGTTTTTTTAAACTGTTTACACTTACGCCGCCAATTATTCCAGTTATACTTTGGATAAAAATAATTGAAAATATAGGACTTTGGAGATAATAATACAGGTATTCATTATTAATTATGATTGGATTAAAACAACATAATTTATTACCAAAACAAACTGTTCTGTCTATTAACCCAATTTTCCGACCTGCACTTCCCCCTTCAATACATAAAAGAGTAGTGCCTTCGGGTGCTTCACGGAATTGATCAGTGTTATATGGAATTTTTATTCCATTTTCATAACTTATCTGATTGTCGAAACCAACATCTTTTGTTGCAATATAAAATCGTCCATCCTTCAATCCAGTATACTTTACTTTCTTTTCTGTTTCATTTATACTATTTCCAGTATACAGATTGGCCACATCCCCCAACCTCACCCACTCCCAACTTTTTGGAATTTCTAAAGGAAAGTCGGTATAAGGCAAATTATCAGAAGAAGTTGGATAAAACTGATTCAAATCTTTAAAGTTATAAAGTATCAAATCAATTGGTGTAACAATTAAATTGATTTCAGATTTATTTATTGTATTTTTCAAAATTCGGAGAGTAAAATGTCAATTCTGATCAAAAATGCTTATATTGTCACGATGGACAAAGACGGTATCGGTGAAATCGAAAACGGTTTTCTTTTTATTGAAGGGAATTTGATTTCAAAAATCGGAGACAACTCTCAACATGCGGCTGACGGCATTTCTGCTGACACGGTGATTGATGCCAAAGGCGCGATTCTCATGCCGGGTCTTTCCAATACGCATACGCATCTCGGCATGACGCTGCTGCGCGGGTTTGCCGACGACACGGCGCTCCAAGCCTGGCTGGAAACCAAAATCTGGCCGGCTGAAGCCAATCTGACAGCGGAAGACGTTTATTACGGGTCCCTTCTCGGGTGTTTGGAAATGATCCGATCAGGAACTACGGCTTTCTGCGATATGTATTTCTTTATGGACGAGACTGCGAAAGCGGTTGAAGAAGCCGGAATTCGAGGGTGCCTTTCTTACGGCATGATTGAATTCGGCAATGAAGAAAAAGGAAATAAAGAGCTGGCCGTCAGTGAAAAGTTCGTCAGGGACTGGCAGGGAAAAGCGAACGGCAGAATCACGGCAATGTACGGTCCGCACGCGCCGAATACTTGCTGCCAGTCTTTCATCGCCCGCACCAAAAAAGCGGCGGAACGAGACGGCGCCGGCGTTCATATTCATGTTTTGGAAACCGAAGCCGAATTAAATCATATGAAAGAAAATTTCGGCATGTGTTCCGTTCATCATTTGGACGCCGTCGATTTTTGGAACACGTCAAAAGTTCCGGTTCTGGCGGCGCATTGTGTTTGGATGTCTGACGGCGACATCAGGCTTTTCGCCGAAAAAGGGGTGACGGTTTCTCATAATCCGATCAGCAATATGAAATTGGCGTCAGGCATCGCGCCGATTCAAAAAATGATTGACGCCGGCGTTAAAGTCACGCTCGGGACAGACGGCTGCGCCTCCAACAACTCTCTCAATCTTTTTGAAGAAATGAAAACGGCTGCCCTTTTACAAAAAGTCGGAACAGTGGACCCGACCGCGCTTCCGGCAAAAACCGTCGTTGAAATGGCGACCGTTAACGGCGGCCGAGTCATCGATAAACTGACCGGCGTTTTGAAAGCCGGCAGCAAAGCCGATATGATTTTAGTCGATGTTCAAAAGCCCAACGCGATTCCGATTTTTGACGTTTATTCCCATTTGGTTTACGCGGCATCCGGCAGTGATGTCAAAACAGTGATCGTCGACGGCAGAATTCTGATGCAGGATTACAAAGTTTTGGTCATGGACGAGGAAGAAGTCATGAAAAAAGCCAAAGAACACGCTCTTTCACTGGCGGAAAGAACAAAGCGGAAAAATTGAAAATGAATCATTCATTTATGTAAATTTATTTTCGGAAATAAAATTCATTTACGTTATCCTAAAAATAAATTCTTAAAAATAAATGGTTTTTGGATCATTCATCCAAAACCATCAGTTTCAAAAGAACAGCTTTTTGCGCATGCAGGCGGTTTTCCGCTTGATCAAACACAACGGAATGCGGACCGTCAATGGCGCCGGCTGAAATCTCCAAGCCGCGGTGGGCGGGGAGACAGTGCATCACAATGACATCCGGTTTTGAAACGGCGATCAATTCTTCATTGATTTGATAGCCTTCAAAGTCTTTGAGGCGTTTTTCTTCTTCTTTTTCGTCGCCCATTGAAACCCAAACGTCCGTGTACAAAATGTCCGCGTCTTTTGCGGCTTTCAAAGGATCATCCGTAATTGTTAAAACGCCGCCGAGCTCTCGGGTTTTGATGACATATTCTTCCGCGGGCTCATATCCTTTCGGACAGGCGACAACAATTTCCATGCCGACGATCGCACAGGCGATCATTAAAGAGTTGCAGACATTGTTGCCGTCGCCGACCCAAACAAATTTCATGTCGGAAAGGCGGTTTTTGTATTCTTTGATGGTTAAGAGATCGGCTAAAACCTGGCACGGATGTTCTTTGTCGGAAAGCGCGTTGATGATTGGAATTGTCGCGTTTTCGGATAATTTGACCAGTGTATCATGAGAGAAAACGCGTCCAATGATGCCGTTTAAGTAGCGGGAGAGAACTTTTGCCGTATCTTCTATGGTTTCGCCGCGGCCGATCTGAATGTCATTCGAATTTAAATAAACGGCGTGGCCGCCCAATTCGTTCATTCCGACTTCAAAAGAAACCCGCGTGCGCGTGGACGATTTTTCAAAAATCATGCCCAAACTTTTGTTTCTTAAATGATCCGTGATTTTGCACTGGTTTCTTTTCTCCTTTATCTCTGCAGCCAGATCCAAAATACCGTAAATATCTTCAAGCGATAAATCCGCCATCGAAAGCAAACTCTTCATTTTCTTTCACCTCTTCTCCTTATAAACGCCGGATACAACCTTTTTTTAATTTGAATAAATATCATTATTTTTTCGTTACTTTTTCCGCACGCAGTTTATCCATGTGTTCAATTCTTTTCCGGACCAAAGCGGAAGTTCCGATATCTTTTCTGAAAAACAGTTCGCCTTTGATTTTGTTGTCAAGCGCGTCCCGGGAGATTTTTTCGGCTTCTTCCAATGTCTCCGCCAAACCGACAACGCCGATTGAACGGGAGCCCGTTGTGAATATTTTGCCGTCTTTTTCATAGACGGCGGAGTAATAAACAATTAAATCCGAAGTCGGTCCCGTCGCTGTTCCCGCAATGGCATTTTCTGCCAAAACTATGACTTCCGTATCCTTTTTCGGTTCATCGGGATATCCGGCGGGAACGGCATATTTGCAAACGGTGGCTTTGTTTGAAAATTCAATTTTTATCTTGTCTAACGTTCCGCTCGTCACGGCTTTCATGATTTCGACAATGTCGGTTTCCAGCAGCGAAAGCACATTCATGGCTTCCGGATCACCGAAGCGGGCGTTGTATTCGATCAATTTCGGACCGCGATTCGTTAAAATGAATTGCCCGTAAAGGATTCCTTTAAATTCATCGCCCGTTTCTTTCGGGAAGGCCGCGACAGTGTTTTTCATTATATTTTCGGCGGTTTCGTACTCTTCCGGCGTTATGAACGGTAAAAGCGCGCCGGCGTTCGTGTAAGCGCCCATGCCGCCCGTGTTGGGACCGATATCGCCTTCATAAGCGCGTTTGTGGTCCTGCGCGGTCGGACAGAAAGCCAAATTTTTGCCGTCGACAAACGCCTGAAGCGTGAATTCTTCGCCGACAAATCGTTCTTCAATGACGACGCTGTCACTTTTTAACACTTCTTTCGTATATGCCTTCGCGGCGGCGATGTCGGGAAGCTGGTCTCCCATGACCTTGACGCCTTTGCCGCCGGTTAAGCCGGCAGGTTTGACGGCGACATCTTTTAATTTATCTATAAACGCCGCTGCTTGTTCATAATCTGTAAAAACGGCGTATTTCGGGTTTCCGCCGATGCCGTGTTTTTCAATAAAGCCGCGCGCCCACGCTTTGTCCGTTTCAATTCGCGCGCAGTCCTTTTTCGGGCCGACTGCGGGGACGCCTGCCGCCCAAAGCGCATCGGAGACGCCGGCGGAAAGCGGCGCTTCCGGACCGATAAACGCGAGGTCAATGCCGTTTTCCTTCGCAAACTCGGCAATCGCCCGAGCGTCTTTTTCATCGTGAATCAAGATTTTTTCGGAAAGCGCCGCGATTCCCGGATTTTTTTTTGCCATCACAGTATAAAGAAGGGGATTTTGAGGGCTTCTTTTGACCGCCGCCGCAATGGCATGCTCACGGCCGCCGCCGCCGATTAATAATATCTTCATATGTCGTTCCTCATAAATTTAAAAAAGCACCTTTTGGGAAATATTTTTTTGAAAAATAATTGTTATGAAAAATAATCTTATCAGAAATATAAGAAATAAAACGCATCATTTCAATTCATAAATAGTACGGCTTAAAATAAACAGCGGATAAAAACCATTATCCGATCAATTGAGAATTGAATAAATCTTTTTTATCTATTTAAGACTACCGACTCAATAGGATTTTTTTTAAAAACAAGCTGAAGAGATTCGTATCATCTCAATCCGTTTTCTTTTTCTCATAATTCATTTCGGCCGCTTTCTCATGAATTATGCTTCGAATGACTTCAATTTCATCTTTTGTGAAAATATTTAATTCCATATTATTGGACAGACTGTTCTCGTATTTTTTCAATAAATCTGAAACGGCTTGATTAATAAAATCAGAGACGCTGGCGAATTCACCGGCTTCGACAAGCTGATCGATTCTTTTTTTATGGAACGGGCTGATCGTACCGCTGATTATGGGTTTTTTGCGCGTATATTCTTTCGCCATCAAGAATAAACCGTTTCGGTGATAATTAAAATTGATTAAAACAATTGTCTGACAATTGTATTGATTTCTGTTCAATAGAACTTCTGCCGTTTTAATTCTGTCATTTTGTCCAAAACAGGTCTGTTCCGAGTCTGTTGCAAACAATTTAATAATAATCAATGTATAACTGCTATAATGTGGTTTGATTAATAATCAAAAGCGGATACATACGTTTCAGCGGATTATTAATGATGCGACGGTCACGATTGAAATATAATTGCTTTCATTTTAAACATTTTTTAAATTTGTCAGGGTGTGAACGATACATGAAAATTATAGGAATCACGGCAAGCCCCCGTGAAAAAGGAAATACGGCAACGCTTATTCAGAAGTCTCTTGATGCCGCCGCCGCAAAAGGCGCAGAAACCGAATATATCAATTTATCAAAATTAACCATCCATCCGTGCAAAGGATGCAACTATTGCAAAGCGCATGACACCTGTGTTCAAAAAGACGATTTTGCGTCCGTCGCGGAAAAAATCGTCAGCGCAGACGGCATTTTAATGGGAAGCCCCGTTTATTTCTTTGACATTACCGCTCAGGCAAAAATTTTCATTGACCGGCTTTATGCCTGCGTTGACAGCGCGTTTAAATCCAGAGTTCCGCCCGGAAAGAAAATCGGATTCATTTATTCTCAGAACACGCCGGACAGAAACGCTTTTGGAGCACATTTAGATAAATATAATCAAGTGGCCGGAATGCTCGGCATTGCCGCCGTCGGGAAATTCGTCTCCGTCGGCGACGTTTCCGCAAACCCTGCCGAAATCGACGGCGCTGTTGAAATAGCTGAAAAATTATTCTGATTTTTTTGCTTTTTTTAATTTTTTACTTCTTTTGATTTCTTTTGCCTTTTTGATTTCTTTTGTTTTTTTGATTTCTTTTGTTTTTTGATTTCTTTTGCCTTTTTTGATTCTTTCCGGATTATTTCAGAACTTTCAACTTTTTCCCCATCATTTATAATCTTTACTTCTGAATTTTTCCCTGCGGCGGATTTCAATGACAAATCATGATATATTCGGTTTGATTTTTCAAGCAAAAATGGTGTTTATTTTTCGTATACAAGCGAAGTCTCTTCGATCCTTCTGATTTTAAATGCGATGCAATCGGCTTCTTCTTATTTTTATATTTCCTGCTCTAATATTGTTCCCAAAACTAATGATTTATCTTCTGTCCATCATCTTTGTTCATGAACATCCCACAAACTATAAATAAGACTGAATATTGGTCGAAGCTGCAGGTTGAAATTATCTGCGAGAGAGAGTTTAAAGATACAAAAATTAGGAGAGTGTTAAATTTGAAAGGATTTGCCATGCTTGGCATCGGAAAAGTCGGATGGATCCAAAAAGATTCCCCTGTGGCGGGACCCTATGACGCCATCGTTCGTCCTTTGGCGGTCGCGCCGTGTACTTCTGACATCCACACCGTCTGGGAAGGCGCTTTAGGTGACCGCAAAGATTTGATTTTGGGTCACGAAGCTGTCGGTGAAATTGTGGAAGTCGGCGCCGAAGTGAAAGACTTCAAAGTCGGCGACCGCGTTATTGTGCCGGCGATTACGCCGGATTGGCGCTCTGAGGCGGTTCAGCAGGGATACCCCCAGCATTCAAACGGCATGCTTGCCGGCTGGAAATTCTCTAACTTTAAAGACGGCGTTTTCGCCGAAGAATTCCATGTCAATGACGCGGACATGAATTTGGCAATCATGCCCAAGAGCATGTCCTTAGAACAAGCCGTTATGCTGCCGGACATGGCGCCGACAGGTATTCAGGGCGCCGAACTTGCCCGTATCAAGCCGGGTGAAACGGTTGCTGTTATCGGCATCGGTCCGGTCGGTCTGATGGCTGTCGCCGGCGCGGCTATTCTCGGCGCAGGCAGACTCTTCGCAGTCGGCAACCGCCAAATTTGCGTGGATGTCGCGCATGAATTCGGCGCAACAGATGCTATTGACTATAAGAAAGGAGACATCGTTGAACAAATCTTAAAAGCCACCAACGGCAAAGGCGTTGACGCAACGATTGTTGCCGGCGGCGATTCCGGTTCTCTCGGGCAGGCTATTGAAATTACGCGTCCCGGCGGAACCATTTCAAATGTCAACTATTTCGGATCCGGCGATACGATTCCGGTCCCGCGTCTGGCGTGGGGCAACGGTATGTCCCACAAAGATATCCGCGGCGGACTTGTCGCAGGCGGCCGTTTGAAAATGGAACAGATGGTTGACCTTGCCGTTTACAACCGCATCCAGCCGGAAAAGATGGTCACTCATGTCTTTGACGGATTTGAAAACATGGAGAAAGCGCTCTTGCTGATGAAAGAGAAGCCCAAGGACCTGATTAAGCCGGTTGTATTGCTCGACTGAGCACCAACAAACCCCTAAAAACGAATTTTAAAACGTCTATCCCCAACCAAAAAACCCACAAATAAATAAAGCAATGCCGTCTGTACCCGGTGCAGGCGGCGTTTCTTTTAAAAATAAGATTGTTTCATTCTTTTTTTAAAAATAAGTTTGCTTCAATCCTTTTTCCCTTTTCTTAAATATGTTCGCTTCCTTTCTGTTTTTCTAAAAAACCGATTATATTTCAGGAATTCTTTTTTTGTTTTTATTTTGTTCGGCAGGCGGTTTTATTGTTTTTTCACCCATTCGATAAACTTATCCAAAGCGCGCCTGCGGTGAGAAATCGTATTTTTGAATTCACTGCCGAGTTCTCCGAATGTTTTTCCGTTGTAATCAAAAATCGGATCAAAGCCGAAACCGCCGTTTCCGCGCTCTTCAAAGGCGATTTTTCCTTCCACTGTTCCTGTAAACGTCACCGGGCTGCGTCCGGGTTCACAGAACGCGACAACGGTTTTGAAACAGGCGCTGCGGTCCGTTTCATTTTCCATCAGTTTTAAAACGCGCGGGTTTCCGAGATGATCCTCGACAAAACGGGAATAAGGCCCGGGAAAACCGTTCAAGGCCCGGATGAAAATGCCCGAGTCGTCCACCAAAACAGGAATCTGCAAATCTTCAGCGGCGGCTTTTGCAGAAGCCGCAGCGATCGGCTCCAAATCATCCGCCTGAATTTCCGGATAATCTCCTTTGTTTTGAATGGCCGTAATGCTGACGGCGGCAAGGATTTCTTGAATTTCCGTGAATTTGCCGGGGTTTCCCGTCACAAAAACAATTTTTTCATAAACCGATTTATCAGACGCCATTTTATTTTTCTCCTTTGTTTTATCGGCCTTCGACATATCTGCCGCGCATTTTGATTTCTTCGGCTCGTTTTAATACGCTGTCAGCCTCTTTGTAACTTTTCCGATATCCTCGGGCGAATAATTCTTTCAAAAGTTTCGGGTTTTTGTGCGAACTGTCAAATGTTTGGAACAACACGTGAATGTCAACGCCTTTTGACTCCACGCTGTTTTCAAAAAACGAAAGGCCGAAATCGATTAAATATAATTCCGAGTCATCGCCCGCCATTATATTTGATGTTGTCAGATCTCCGTGAATGATATTGTTCGCGTGCAGCTTTCCGACGATTTCTCCAACGGCCGCAGCCGATTCACTTTTTTCGTCAATCACAAATTTAAGCGGCGTTCCTTTGATATATTCCATTTTTATCGAAAACGCGTCAACGCCGTAAATGATCGGAACAGAAATGCCGCATCGGCGCGCTTCGGTCAGCATTCGCGCTTCCGTTCGCGTTCTTTCTTTTCTCAGCTTGGCGTCGATTTGCGAAAGGCGGTAATTCTTTTGAATTCTTTCTTTCACAACCATTTTTTCGGTTTCATCCGATTCGATATTGAATTCTTTTTCAAATCCGTATGACTTTGTTTCGATACGGACCGCAGCTTCCGCGCCGTTTCTCATTTTTTTGATTTCTTCGGCACGGCCGGTTTGTTTTGGCGGCTTCCAAGTCACCGGCACTTCGTCCGGACGGAATCCCGCGTCAACGAACGATTCTTCAACCGTGAGCGTGTCGCCCGCTTTAAACATCAGAAGTCCGGTATACGCAATCATCGCACCGTTGTCGCCCATAAATTTCTTTTCGGGAACGAAGAATTTTGCGCCGCGATCGGCGCACATTCGACTCAGCATGTCACGGAGGCGGCTGTTCGCGCCGACGCCGCCGGCAAGCAATACTTCATTTTTTCCTGTATGGGCAAGCGCGCGCTCCGTCACTTCAACCGCCATGGCAAACGCCGTTTCCTGATATGAAAAGCATGTGTTTGCCAAAACCGTTTCATCCGTATCGGCGCCGAGATTCTTTTTTTCTTTCAAGTGGCGGGCGGCTGCGGTTGATAATCCCGAGAAAAAAAAGTCCATGCCTTTTACGGTGTAAGGCAAATCAATATATTCCGTCGCGTTTGCGGCGTACTTCTCAACGAGCGGTCCTCCCGGATGCGGCAAACCGGCGGATCGGGCGAACTTGTCCAGTGAATTGCCGAGGCCGATGTCAAGCGTTTCACCGAAAACGCGGTACGCGCCTTTTCCGGATTCATATTCTTCATACGCCAGCACTTGAGAATTCGCCCCGCTCACGTAAAGTGTGACCGGGTCGACCGCTTCCGTCTTCCAAAGGCCGACTTCAATATGCGCGACGCAATGATTCACGCCGACCAAAGGTCTGTCCAGCATTAAAGAAACCATGCGCGCCGCCGTTCCGACGATTCGAAGACAAGGGCCGAGTCCGGGTCCTCTTGAAAACGCGACAGCGTCAATATCAGATTTGGCGTATCCCTTTTCCTCAAAAAGACGGAACAGTTCGTCAATCACTTCGCCGATTCGGGCGGCGTGATGCTGCGCGGCTTCACGCGGATGAATGCCGCCGGCCGCGGGTTTATAAGTGCGCGTCGCGTCAGCGATGACATCTTCTTCACTGACGACGGCGGCGCTTAAATTCCACGCTGTTCCTTCAATGCCGAGAATGATCGTCACGGATTCTGCCTCATCTTTTTTATTATAAATGAATCGGGTTTTGAGAATTTCAGGCGCCCGCTTTTATTCCATCATCAAATCGCCGCCGCGCATCATGACTTTGCGGGCGGTTTCTTCGTTTCGCTTCATTCTTTCTTTCTGTCTCGGATCATTCGTTTTCTTGCGGCCGCCATCTTTTTCATTTCTGCCGATCCCGAGGATTTCATTTTGACGGGCGGTCAGATTCTCCTTTATCGTTTCAATCGCGTCCATCAAAACAATATTATTGTCATACGCCTGAACGATTTCCCATAAGTCTTCTTTGTTCATGCTTTTAAATTCCGGAACCATGCGGATCATATTCGGAAGCGCGCGTTTGAGATTGTCAATGACGCTGACATGCGCCGTCTGCGCGGTTCGGGACAGCGGATTGAGATCTATCGCAATCACCAGTTTTTTCATTTCCGACAGAACTTTACAGCGGTCGCCGTCTTCCAGCGGCACGAAAATCACGTCCGCGTCATAAATGCCGGTTCGCTCCACTTTGGCGCGCTCGTGTTCCAGCGGAAGCAGCGGCTCCGCATTCTCGCCCAAAACGACATCCGCGCCGTTTTCTTTAAGCTCGTCAATGATTTTTCTGATACGCTCTTCTGTTCGGTGGAACAAATTGACTTCCAATTTCGCATCTGTCAGCCGCGCGAGTGTCACAAGTCCGGCCGGCGCAAGCGCCGCGGCGTTGCCGTTTACGGAGATCACGGGATTTTCGGCCAGCAGCAGAAGACAGACGGCAACGGCTTCGGCGTAGTCTGCGCTCTCCGTTGTCTTTTCGCCGATCAAATAATCAAAAGCTTCGCCGCGGCCTTGGGCGATCAAACCTTGGCGGCTGGTCATTCCTTTGTCCACGCCGGCGGCGATTTGTTCACGTGTCATCAATGATTCGTAGCGGGGATGGTTTTTTGGGATTTCTGTCATAATTTTTCCTTTTGAAATTGTTTGTCGGATAAAACCGTTTCATCTTTTAAAACCATTCGTTTGATTTGTTTGATTTGTTTGATTCATCCGCCGCGCGAACGGGACGCTGCCGCAGCTGTCTCGGCCGCCGCGCAAATGCCGGGGTTTGAAAAATAATCCAAAACCTCCCGCCCGTTTTAAAAGAACTCATCAAGAAGTTTCTCCGGGGTTTAAAAGTAAATATTAATACTCCGAAAAACATTCATCCCTTTCATGAAAGAAAGGCTTTACAGATATTATCCCGAAGATTTCGGGCGGCTTAATTTCCGAGTTCTTCATATGGATTTGGATTTTGATATTTTTGACGATTACACGATTGTCACTTCCCGGCTTCATCTCAAAAATACGGACAATCCCGCCGATAAAATTTCATTGAACTGCCGCGGCTTGGAAATTTTGGAAGTCCGCGCGCAGAATTTGGAAAAATACGATTACAGGCAAAAAGACGCTTTTTTGGATATTTACTTCAATCCGCCGGTTCAGCGGAACGAAACCGTCGAAATCATGACCAAAACGATCTGCCGCCCGACTCGAAATCTGCTGGAAGGCCTTTATTATGACGAAACGCCGGCCGGCGCGCCGCCGCAGCAAATTACGCAGTGTCAGCAATGGGGTTTTCAGCGCATCGTTCCCTGCATTGACGACATGACCGCCAAATGCACTTACAGAACAGTCATCCGCGCCGACTCGCGCTATACGAATCTCATCACAAACGGCGATATCGCCGTTCCCCGGAAAACCGTTTCGTCCGATCCGGTTTCCGGTCTTTCGCGCGATGAAATCGTTTATGAAAATATGAAAACGCCGATGGCTCCTTATTTGTTTTTCCTCGGCGCCGGCACTTATGATACGTATACGCGCGAATTTGAATACCCCGATGACTCTTGCTTCGATTTGGAGCTTCTGATCCCGCCCGGATCCGATAAAAATTACGCCGAACAATCTTTGGATATTTTACAGGATGCGGCCATGTGGATTTATCTCTTTACAGGTCCCGAAAGCCATAAAGACGTTGATATTAAAAAGCAGATTTTTGATTTAATCAAACTGCGCGACCACTTAAAGCACAATCTTAACTCCGCTTCCATCAATCCCTTAAACCTGAACAAGACAATGGACAATCTCGGCGCTGTCCGCGGCAAAATCGCCGTTCTTTCCAAAGGACTGACGTTCGGCTACAAGTACACCGGCACCGTCTATCGTGAGATCGGCATGCAGAATTCCGATTTCGGCGGCATGGAAAACGTCGGCAACACCACCATTACGACCAACCGCATCATGCCGTCCAAAAATATGCTTGACGGCGCGTTTGAATACATGGCCGACGTTAAAGTGCATGAATATTATCACAACATCAACGGCTCGGAAGTGACCGGAAACAGTCCGTTTGAAATCTGGCTCAACGAAGCCGTGACCGTTCTCATTGAAAATGAATTTCACGCTTATTTTTTCGGCGAAGAATACACGCGCCTTCAAACCCTCCTCAGCCTGTACGCGCCCGTATCGGGAACTTTTGCTCTGGACTCAAGCGCGTCATCCATGCCGATTCTGCCTGAAGGTTTCAACGACCCCAATGATTTGATCACTTCCGTTACTTACGTCAAAGCGCCTGAATTCGTTCAAATGATTGAAACGCTCCTCGGAAAAGGCACATTTTCGCGCGGCTTGGACGCTTACCACCGTAAATACAGCCACAAAAACGCCCGTACGTTTGATTGGGTCCATGAAATGGAAGTTATTTCCGGCGTGCAGCTGATGCGCATGTCAAACAGCTGGCTGCACCAAACAGGTTTTCCTGTCCTTTCCGTCTCCAAAACATATGACGCGTCAAACGGCGAATTCCGCATGAAATTAGTCCAAAATATTCCTTACACCAAACAGCCTTGGCAATTCCCGTTCTCATATGCGCTTTGCGACAGAAAAGGCCGTGTTATTCATGAAGACGTTTATTTCGTTCAGCAGCGCGAAGAAGAAATCGTTCTCAAAGACGTTGATCAGCCCTCTTTTGTTTCTCTGAACCGCGGCGGTTCGTTCTACGGTAAAATAGAAACTGCTGCCGACACAAAAGAATTGCTGATACAGGCAAAGAAAGACAAAGATATTATCAGCCGCTGGCTGGCGTTTTATAAGCTGACGGATATGGAAAAAAAATATCTGCTGTTTCACAGAAACGCTGATGTCGGTGCCGGATATATTGATTTGTATCATGAACTGCTCTGCGACCACGCCCTTTTGGAAATGACGGGCGGTCTTTTCCTGACGCTTTTTGAATCCGCGGACGATGAAGAATACGCTCATCATTACAAAGAACTCTACAGTGTCCGGTTAAGGCTCCAGAAAGCCATTGCGAAAACGCACGAGAATTCACTTAAAATCATTTACGCCGATTATTCCGAAACGCAGGACTCTGAAGAAGATAAACTCTTTTCAATGCGCGGCTCCTTGCGGCTGAAAGCCGGTCAAATCAAGCGCCGCCAGGTGAAAAATAATGCGCTTCGATTGCTGTCTGTTTTGGACACGCCCGAAATCCACGCTCTGGTCAAGCGCCAGTTTTTAACGGCTGTCAACGCGACTGACCGCGCCGTCGCTTTTGCCGCGTGGCTGAACAGTTCGGCGCCGGAAAAACGCGAACTGACACAAATATATATGGAAGAATGCAAGAAAGATTTGGTCGCGTGGGAGGCGTTTTTGTCCGCCGTCGCGAGCACGGACGCTCCCGACTGTCTGGAACTTGTCAAAATGGTTGAAAGCGATCCTGTTTTCCGCATTGAGCAGGCTAATGACCAGCGCGCGCTTTACGGCGCGTTTGCCCGCAACAGAAAATATTCGTTGCAAACGCCCGAAGGCTTGGAATTCTTAAAGCAGACGATCATTCGCCTGGCAGGCATTAACGAATACAGCACAGTCGGCTTATTAAATGCCTTCTCTATTATTGATTTCATGAATCCGAAATATTATATCCCGCTGGTCGGTGTTCTGGTGACGATTGCTGAAACGATCGACCCTGAAAAGTCACCGAGCGTTTATAACAGAATCATAAAACTGCTTGTCGGCGCGCCCAAAGCGGTCAAATTGTATGAGAAAGAAGTTCATGAAATTTCTTTCTTTCAAAAAGATTGAAAAACGGCTTGACGATTCAATTCAATTTTGTTCACAATCAGCAAAAAAATCATAAAGGAATAAAGATATCTTTGTTATTCTAAGTTAATTTCTTGTTCGGATAAATGTCAAAACCATTCGTCCGAATCAAAAACGGGTTTGTTTCAAAACGAACATGTTTTGGAAAACGAAAAAGCGGGGTTATTTAATTGATTATACAGGTGATCGGAAACAATGACTGACATTTTTTTCCCTCCTTTCTTAACAATTGCGTTAACAGGAACTCCCGGAACAGGAAAGACTGAAGTTTCAAAACGTCTTGAAGCCTGCGGATACCGCGTTCTTCACGTCACGGAATTTATTAAAGCGTACAACATCCCGTCTGACCGCGATGAGGAACGGGAGTGCGATGTTGTTGACATGGACGCGCTGGAAGAAGCTGTTTTTGAATACCAGAAGCGTATTCGCCATGAATTCAATCAAAAAGTTTTCACCGGCGGTTTGGAACTTGCCGATTTCCGTAAAACCCCCGATTTTTTCCCCGTTTTACTGGTCGAAAGCCATCTGGCGCATTATTTGTGTGATTTGTCTGTCGTTTTGAGGACGCATCCGCATACGCTTAAGGATCGTTTGAGTGAGCGCGGCTATTCTGATAAAAAAATCATGGAAAATGTTTTAGCGGAATCTATCGATGTTGTTCTGTGCGATTGTTTTGATTATTGCCGCCGCGTTTATGAAATTGAAACCACGAATATAACGGTCGAGGAAACGGCTGAGTGCCTCAAAGAACTGATTCACGCGCTTTATGACGACGAATTAAAAGCGTATGAGCATTTAATGGGTAAAATGGAAACTTTTTCAAGTAATGCCGCCGCGCAGCAGGCCATTGCCGCCGGACTTCCGATTTCCGACATCGTTAATACTTACGCTTTTGAAGACAATGGCGCAATCGTTTACAGCGATAACGATGACATCGGCGATTACGCCGTTGAAAAAAACCCGATTCTGGTGAAATACCTGCCCGGTAAAAACGACTGGATCGAGTTAACGGAATAATTTTGTTTTTTCGTTTTTTATTTTTATGCCGTTTTGGAACCCTTCGGGTTAACCCATTCTCAAACGAATTTGATCCGGATTTTATTCTCAAACGGGCGATATGTTATAAATGGATATTTATAAATATTTTTGAGTAATAAATTAAAAATGTCCGATACAGGCATTCCGTGACGGTTGCATACTGATCAAGAAGGGATAAATAAATGCCGTCTAAATCTATACTCATGGCATTCTTGGTGCTTTTCGTTCTCTTTTCATTTGCGTCTTTTATATATGATGAAGGAAACGCAGACAGATTCGATATCCGCAAATCATCGGATTTGCCTCTGAATGAGACAGAAATTGCGGAAATGGCTGAAAAAAACACGCCGGCCATTGATCCGGCGGAGTTTGAATGGAGAAAGTCAGATAAAAACACTCTTGCCGTATATGGCGAACTCCCGTCAAAAGAGGGAACCGTATCATATGATTGGCATCTTCTTCTTATGACAATTTCAGACTCTGTTCAAAGTGATCCCGCTTTGGAAGAATACACTTATGCCTACGGCGGTTCAATTTTCGGATACGGTGCGACTTATGCCGGCGGATATATGATCGTAGAGATAGCGTTTGACCGTGCCGAACAATTAACGGAAGAAGATTTAGAAATAATAAAAAATGTTTTTGAAAAACACGTGAATAAATACGGAGTAAAAGATCTTCCGATTGTCATCGCTTGTGAAAATATGGCTGTAATGTCTTGAGTAATGAGGAGATAGTCAGACCTGCCCTTCTCTGAAAACGGAACGGCAGGCGCACTTTATCAACCTGAATATAGATTTGGACTTAGAAGATTTGGCAGAACAACCGGAAATTTTATTTTTCGCTCATTTATATTCTTTTAACCCGGCCGTTTTTCATTTTGCCGTGAAACCGGAAGATTTTTTTTGGCTTACTCGTCATTTCCGGCCACTCTTTTAATTCGGCAGATGCCGTTGATATCATCCACAACTTCGGCAACGGTCGGCGGAACGTATTGTGTCCATTCTCGGTTTTTACTTTCAATCATAGATTTGCGGACGGCCGTTCCCGAGTAAATATTGCGTTCGTGCATTGCGGGGCGGCGGACTTCAATGCCCGCTTCCGTGAAAAGCTGGATCACAAGCGGGTTATTGGAATAGGCGACATCGAATTTCGGAGACATGGATTTGACGTGGGAAACCCAAAGAGCGTTGTATTCAACATCCTGAAGCGGAATAATGTAATGGCGGATCGGGAAGTTTTCAAGGGATTTCAAAACCATTTCGATGCGTTCGCCGGCTGTAAACGGGTCGCGTATCGTATGGCTCTTTTGAGCGCTGCCGATACCGATGACTACTTCGTCAACTTCTTCGGCAAGCGTGTTTAATATTTTTTCGTGGCCGCAGTGAAAAGGCTGGAAACGGCCGACATAAAACGCTCTCTTCATTTTAAAACTCCAAAATCATTTTTCCGATCAATTTGATCGATTTTTCTTTATTCGGACCGAGCGGCGAGCCGGCAACCAATTGCGTGACGCCCGCTTTTTCCAATTCTTTGACTTTTGCCAAACATTCGTCAAAATCGCCGGCAACGGCGAAGCGGTCCGCCATTTTGTCGGTTACAATCGTATTCAAGCCGATAAAATCGCCTTTTAAAATCGCGCCGGCGATTTCTTCCTTGATTTCCTGCGAAACGCCGTGTCTTTCCAATAACACATCGGAAGCGCCCGCAATAATAAACGCGGCGACCGGTTTTGCCGCAGCGTACGCTTTTTCCGGGTCATCATCGATTGAAAAACAAGTGTATGCGGCAACATCGATTTCTCTGATATTTCTGCCGGCGGTCTCCGCGCCTTTTTGAATTTGAACCGCGGCCGTTTTGAAATCGTCCGGATGAGAACCGTTGATCAAAACGCCGTCACCGATTGCGCCGGCCGCCTCAAGCATTTTCGGACCCTGCGCGCCGATATAAATCGGAATATTCATGTCAGTGCCTGTCTTTTTCGGATCCGCGAAATCGATTTTGGCGTTTTTCAATTTGACGGCGCTGCCGTCATAAGAGACTTTTTTTCCGGTCAGCAGTCCGCGGACCGCGTCAGCGGTTTCTCTGACAGCGGCCAGCGGTTTTTCGCCGGCGAGTCCGAGCGCTTCAAACGTCATTTTATCCCCCGGCCCGATTCCGAGAACAGCGCGGCCGCCCGCGATTTCGTTGACGGACGCGATACTTGAGGCCGTGACGACAGGGCTTCGAGTGTACGGGTTCGTGACGCCCGCGCCGATTTTTATTTTATTTGTCGCGAGCGCTAAAACGGAAAGCGTCGAATAGACTTCGCGGTTGTTGTAGTGGTCCGTGATCCAAACATATTCAAAACCGCGTTCTTCCGCGGCTTTTGTATAAGCGGCGATTTTAAAAACGGGTTCATTCGGGACAAGTTCAATGCCGAATTTCATTTTATCACTCTGTTAAATTTAACGATTGTTACAGTAACAGACCTGATATACTTATTACATGAATGACACATATTTTTCCAAAAAAACAAAATTTCATTATTAAATTATGTGCCGACGCGAAAATTCCAATTTTGGTGAAATAATTTGGGTTATCAAGAATTTACCGATGCTGATGAAAAGTTCAACGCCGCTTGCCGTGAGATCCTTCTCTCGGCGGTCGCCGGCGAATTTGAAACGGAGAAAGACCTCGCCAAAATGAAGAAAAAAGTGTGTAAAAAATACGGGCTCTCCACGCTTCCAAGCAACGGCGATATTCTTCTCCGCGGCGACCCGGAAGAGCAAAAAGCGGTCCGCGACGTGCTTCAGAGAAAGCCGGTCCGAACGATTTCGGGCGTCGCGGTGATTGCGGCGATGACGTCGCCTGCGCCTTGTCCGCACGGCAAGTGTCTGCCCTGTCCGGGCGGTCCGGATTCGGCGTTTGAATCTCCTCAAAGTTATATGGGACGTGAGCCGGCCGCGATGCGCGCGTTTGAATTCCGTTTCGATCCGTACGCTCAGGTCAGTTCGCGCCTGAAGCAGCTTAACACCATCGGCCACGATGTTTCCAAAGCGGAACTGATTATTATGGGCGGCACATTTTCGGCCAGGTCTGTTGATTATCAGGAATGGTTTGTAAAACGTTGTCTGGAGGCGATGAATGACCACGGTGCCGCCGTCACGGAATCCGGCGTTTTTCAATGGCGTTCCCGAGTGCCGAATTATGATTCGATCGGTTCTGCTTATCCGTTTATTTCTCTTGAAGACGTTCAAAAATCAAATGAAACGGCTGATGTCCGCAATGTCGGCATGACTCTTGAGACGCGTCCCGATTGGGCGAAAGAGGAGCATATTGACGAATTTTTAAAAATCGGCGGAACGAAAGTGGAACTTGGCGTTCAAAGCGTTTTTGAAGGCGTTCTCTTAAAAATGAATCGTGGGCATACTGTTTCGGAAACAGCCGACGCCAACCGCCGCCTGCGCGACAGCGCGTTTAAAGTCGGTTTTCATATGATGCCCGGTTTGTTTGATACGGATTTTGACCGCGATGTCGAGGGATTTAAAACGCTTTTTGAGAATCCGGACTTCAAACCCGATTATTTGAAAATTTATCCAACGCTGGTCACGGAAGGAACGGAACTTTGCAGAATGTGGCAAAACGGAGAATACAGTCCGCTGAATGATGAAAACGGTCCCGAATTGATTTCCCGAATCAAAGCGGTTCTGCCCAAATGGACGCGCCTTCAGCGGATCCAGCGCGACATTCCGGCGGATCAGATTTTAGCCGGCATTCAAAAAAGCAACATCCGCCAGGAGGCTGAAAAATTGCTTCATGCCCGCGGCGAAAAATGCAAATGTATCCGCTGCCGCGAAGTCGGCCACAATATCTTAAAAGGAAATCCGCCGCGTCCGGAAAATATCACTCTCCTCGCTGAAAAATACGACTGCTGCGGCGGGCTTGAACACTTCGTTTCTTTTGAAGACACCCGCGCCGATGTTTTGGTCGGCTTCATTCGGCTGCGTTTTCCGAATCGGCCGCACCGCCCCGAATTGAAAAATACGGCGCTCATCCGCGAGCTTCATGTTTACGGCTCGCTCACGCCGCTTGGCGAAACCGCCGACACGCTGTCCGCGCCGCTTGCCGACAACAACCGCTCTTGGCAGCACCGCGGCTACGGCAAAGAGCTGATCCAAAAAGCGGAGGACCTGGCATCAAGCGCCGGCTATGACAAGATCTCGGTTATCAGCGGCATCGGCGTCCGTGAATATTACAAAAAATACGGATACGTTTTTGACGGCGTTTACATGACGAAAAAATTATGATTTTTTCAGCGTCTCTCTTTCAGACAGGCGCGTTTTGTTTTATTTTTTAATCCGGCGCGGCGTCGCTCAAACATCCGTCTGTTTCATTTTAAAATTGAAACGGCATCATTTCAAGCACGCCGTCACAAATTCAATCGGATGTTCCGTCCGCGCCGCGATTTCTTCTTGCGTCATGCCCTGCGCGGCAAATCTTTTGATAACGGTTTCCATTTTTTCGCTGACATCGACGACATGGTCGTCCAAATCGTAAAAACTGACGGAACGCTGACCCCACGTGAATTCAATGACGCCGTGAACGTATTCCAAATCATGCTTTTTCAGATTTTCGGCGAAAGCTTCAAAATCCGCCGTTTCAAAATAAAGCGTGAAATTATTGCTTCTTTTTTTGATTTCGTTTTCTTTAAATCCGAAAATATCCGTCATGGACGCCTTTGATTGAAGCGTCAGGCCGCTCTCGAATTGCCGACAGGCGCCGAGATCAAATTTCAGTTTTTGGCCGGCGACGTTTTCATAAAATTTCTGCGCCTTTCCGACGTTTTCAACCGCGATCAAAGGACCGATAAAGTCAATATTGACATTGATTTTTTGCTCTTCACTCATTTTTTCACGCTCTTTTTCCGAATCTCGCCGCAGATTCTGAGAACTTTTTCGGCGGCGTCCGCGGCGTCGGTTCCGAAAATCCTGATCATTCCCTCTTTACTAAATCCGCCGTTTTCATATATCATATCGGGAACGATCCCTCCGTTTTCATGAATCGCGGCCGATGTTCCCCACTCTTTGCTTTCATCAAACCCGTCCGGTTCATCACGGCGGTCAAACGTGTATGCCGACAGTCCCGCTTCTTCACAGTGTTTGACGGTTTTTTCCGTGTATTTCAAATTGATGCAGGCGCGGATGGTTTCGTCAAACTCTTGGGCGGATTTGATGACTTTTGCCAAATTCGAGCCCGCGCCAAAAGACGGATATCCGAGAGCTTCGGCGGACAGTTTCGTTCCGGACAAATCTTTCATTTTACGGATCCTTCCGGGAAACGCGGCCGCCGCCGAATCATAAGAACCGAAACCGTCGGCACCGGCAAGCTGTCCGGTTTTGCCGGCGGATGAGATTTGGAGCGGCGGACAAATGCCCGACGCATAATAATCAGAACGGACGGCCTCTTTAAATCTGTCGGGAAGCGTCATCGCGACATTCGTTCCGACTTCGGGAAGCAGCTGCGGAAAGATATCGTCTTTTCTTAAGATTTCCCAAGCTCTTAATATATTTTCAATGACCGCCGCGCGTTCAAAACGCAATGCCGAAAAACCTCCGGGATTCACGGGCGCAACGCCTTTTCCGATATCTTCCGAATATAAAATCGAGTCCACAACGAATTTTTTGGCAAAGCCGCAGGCCTGTTCAAAAGTGAAGCCGCGGGCAAGATATGAAACAAGCGCCGAGGAATAAGTGCATCCGGTTCCGTGGGTCCCGCCTTTGACAAATTTCCCCAAAAGCAGCGTGAATTTTTTGTTCTCAGAATCATACACAATATCTTCCGCGTCTAAATGTCCGCCGGTCACAATCACGTATTTCACGCCGGTTTTGGCGATTTTGACGGCGGCGGCTTTGGCATCATCTCGATTTTTGATTTTCAGGCCGGAGAGAATTTCAGCTTCAAAAATGTTGGGCGTGACCGCGTAAGAAACCGGAAGCAGAACATCGGCCATCATTTTGACAGCTTCTTTTCGAAGAAGCGCGCCGCCCGCCTCAGCCGCCATCACAGGGTCCACAATCAGCCGCAGCTTGTATTCTTTCACTTTTCCCGCGACAAATTGAACGATTTCGGGAGAGGAAAGCATTCCGGTTTTGGCAAAAACGACATTTATATCCTTGCAGACAGAATCAATCTGTGTTCCGATATGCTCGACCGGAATGTCATAAACCGATTGAACGCCCGTTGTATTTTGAGATGTCACAGACGCAATGACGCAGGTTCCGTGAACGCCGAGCGCCGAAAATGTTTTCAAATCCGCTTCGATGCCCGCGCCGCCGCCGGAATCACTTCCCGCAATCGTCATGACGCAGTTTTTTTTGTTCGGCCGTTTGAGTTTTTTTGTGTCGTTCTGAGTCAAAAAATTCACTTCCGGAAAAGATCATCTTTTTATTCTTAAATTGAAATGGAATCATAAAGATGTTTTGTGTTTTTCGTTAAAATACTCAAAAAGTTTATAAAGCCGTTGTCAGATAATATTTTGAATGTTTTAATAACAGATATGTTTAAATATCATTATTCAGTTCTTAGAGAAATTACAGTTTGCGGTCTTTTCAGAGTCTTCCCGAGTTTTCTTAAGTCTTCTCGGGACGCGGATTTTAAAAGGCGGCACTTCCCATGATTTGTTTCAGCGGATTTTAATTTAATGCGGCGCTGATTGCGCCAAAGGCAACAATTACAGGTAATATTATGACGAACAGACCTCTTGACATTTTAAATGAGGCTTTAAACAAGCCGGTTATTGCACGCTTAAAAGGCGGTCGTGAATTCAGAGGAGAATTGAAAGGCTACGACATTCACATGAATCTTGTCCTCGACAATGCGGAAGAATTAAAAGACGGCGTCAGCGTCCGAAAATATTCCAGTCTTGTTGTCAGAGGGGACAACATCGTTTACGTGTCTCCCTGACTCTTCCGATTGATTTAAAGAATCGGCCCGGCCGATCTTTTTTATTCAATTTGAGCTGAAATCGGCGTTCGTGTTTACGCGAAATCAATGATTTTTCAGCCGATGATTTTATATCATTCATCCTGTTATCAAGTTCAAATCATACATTATTTATACATATTCCGAAAAAAAGGTGAAGAAACAATGGTTAAAGGAACGCCCTCAATGGGCCAGAGACAAAAACGTACACATATGAGATGCAGAAGATGCGGCAGCACTTCTTTCAACATCCACACCAAACAGTGTGTCGCATGCGGCTTCGGAAGATCCGCGAAACTGAGAGACTACAAGTGGGTCAGAAAATCCAAATTAAACGGTGACTCTTAAGTTCACCGTTTTTCATTCTTTTTATCATTATTTTAATTCTTTTTATCATTATTTTAATTCTTTTTTCATTTTTTTATTCTTGAGACTTATTTAAAACTTAACGCGTTTTTTCTTCAAAATAATAATCGAAATGCATCTTTTTCAAACTTATCTCTTTTCTGCTCCTGATAATACATATTCATTTCGTCATACTTCATTCCGATCAAAATTTCAGGATGATA
>JAITUZ010000017.1 GCA_031286065.1 Candidatus Methanimicrococcus odontotermitis
TGTATCTGTCTCACCGCATGTGTATCTGTCTCACCGCATGTGTATCTGTCTCACCGCATGTGTATCTGTCTCACCGCATGTGTATCTGTCTCACCGCATGCATCTGCTCTTTTTTATGACAGCCGTTCGCTGACGCGAACGTGACCGCTGCTGCCTTGCCGATTCCGTTTTGGTTGCCACCTTGCCAACTTCCGTTTTCGCCGCCTTGCCGACTTCCGACCGCATGCCGCGCACAAGCCGCCGCGCGCGAGTCACCGCAATTCAAAAAATAATGAAAACCGCCCTGTGTTTTTACAAAAATTGAAGAAAGCAATGAAAAAAAGAGAAGGAAAAAAAGAGAAGGAAAAAAGAGAAGGAAAAAAAGAAGGAAAAAAGAGAATGAAAAAGAGAGGACGGAATTAAAGATACTTTTCAATCTCCGCTTCTAATTTCTCTTTGGAGGTTAAGCCGACAAAACTGCTGACCGTATCGCCGTTTAATACAACCGCGATTGTCGGAATCGCATGAACTGAATACTGACGCGCCAATTCTTGATTGACGTCAACGTCAACGACACTGAACTTGACTTTGTCTTTGTATTTTGTTTCTAATTCTTCAATAATCGGTTTCTGCATTCTGCAAGGACCGCACCAAGCTGCTGTAAAATCAATAATTTCCAAACTCATTTTATCACCTGTTTTTATTTTTGAATAATAACATATTGCGCTTCTAAATTAATCTTTGCGTTTTTCAATTCGTTCAAAATTTCAGAGACCGTTCTTATTTTTCAATACGCCCCAATACATACATTCGTTTGGAGGAATCGTCGTGATTCCAAACGCCTCTTTATCGAAAACGGCGTCCGCGTTTCGGATCAATGCGAACGGCGTGCTTTCATTCGTTTCGCCCATGACGGCTTCGGCAGCGGATGCCAAATTATCGGCGACGGCGACACGTGTAACAGTCAGCGGACGCCCAAACAGATCCGTTTCACCGCGCTTGTCAACGGTTGCCAAAAAACCGGCGGCGCCGATTGCGACGCCCGTGCAGCCGAGACGCAGCGGCTGTGTCCGGCTGTCGGCGATAATCACCCCGATATGAACGCCGAATTCATTGAAGAAAAATTCCGCGATGTTTCGGGCGCTCTCCGTCGGATTTTCCGGATATAAAATAACGCAGCCGTCGGGAGCGTTGGAATTGTCAATGCCGGCGTTCGGGCAGAGCAAACCGTCTTTGAGTGTCAGCAAAACCCCGAAAACCCCGCCGAAAACAACATCGGACTCCTGAATAACAAGTTCGGCTTCACGGGCATCGATTTGATATAACCTTTCATATGCCAAAGCTTCCGCTCCCGGACGAATATCCTCCAGCCGAACAACACGATTCTCCGCGGTTCCCAAAGCGGATTCAGCAATCACAAGAATATCACGCGCCATAGGCCGGAGATTTGCTTGATCAAACGCCGCTTTGATTTTTAAAAAAATGTCATCGCCGGGACGAATCAAATCACTTTTTAAGCCGAAAACTTCAAGCGGCTTTGAATTCTGAGAAGACATAAAACCCCTTTAAAAAAATTGAATCCATATCAAACAATGACAAAATTGTCTTTCATTAAAAGAATTTCGGAAATGAAAAGAATCGGAAAATGAAAGAAATCGGAAAATGAAAGGAATCGGAAAATGAAAGGAATCGGTAAAAGCGGCCGTTACTCAAAAACATTCGCTTTTTTTAGAATTTTTTCGGTATACGTGTGCAGCCCGACCGGCATCATATGAACGCCGCGGCAAATCGGTTTGAGCTGTTTGATTAAATCAGCGGCGATCTTCATTCCTTCGGAAATCGGATCATCGGATGCCTGAATACGTTCATGGATTTCATTCGGGATCGTTATGCCCGGAATATTCGCATCCATATAGCAAGCCATCTGAGCCGATCGAATCGGAATAATTCCGGCAATAATCGGAATGTCCGATTGGATTTTCTCCAAAAATGCCTTGAACATTTCAATATCAAAAACAGCCTGCGTTTGAATAAAATCAACATCAAATGATATTTTTTTTTCAAGTTTCATAAGCTGCAGACGTTCGTTCGGGTCCGTGTTGGAAACAACGCCGACACAAAAATCAGGTGAAGCGGAAAGACGCGCGCCTGAGAAATCATACCCGTTTTTAAGATTCTGAATTGTTTTTAAAAGCTGAACGGAATCGAAATCATAGACGGGCTTTGCTGTCGGATGGTCGCCGCATTTGGGGTGGTCGCCGCTCATGACAAGAATATTGGGAATGCCGAGCGCCGCTGCGCCGAGCAAATCCGACTGAAGGCCGATTCGATTGCGGTCGCGGCAAGTCATTTGCATGACCGGATCAGAATAACCGTTTTCAATCATCAGACGCGCAAACGCCATGGACGACATATGAAGCGTTGCGCATTGGTTATCGGTCACATTGATCGCGTCGGCGAATCCTTGAATGGATTTCATGTTTTGGATCGCCGGCGAAAAATCAATGCCTTTAGGCGGGGAAACTTCACCTGTCACAAGAAACCGGGAAGAATTTAACTTATCCTTAAATGTGCCTTTTAAACTCATAATTGCCCTCCGGGCACGGAAACATTTTCAGAAATCGTCCTTGGAATGATTTTTACCGCCATTTAAACCGCAATCCTGAGAAACCATTTGACTTTTAACACGCTTTTCAAACTTTATGGTTTTTCGGCATTTGAATATCATGAAGCTTGGGAATTGAATGGATTGAATCCATTTTCTTTTCAATCAGATACCACACGCATTCACTGTCTCGGGAAACTTCGCATTTGCCGTTTTTGGAGCCGCCGCACGGCCCGTTCATCTGCGCTTTCGGACAGCGCGCATTCGGGCAAATCCCGCTGAAGTCACCGATATTGCACTCACCGCAGAAAACACAAAGACGTTCGGAAAGGTCAAAGCCCGAACAACCGCCGAGTGAAACTGTTTCATTTGTCCCTGTCACGAAAATATCCGTTAGGGAAGAGACGATAGAAGTCCCGCTGCCGCAAGCCATAACTAAAATGCAGTCAGCGTCCTTAATTTTTTCATTTTTAGAGATCAAATGATCAAAGGAGCGGATGCTGCACGCGGCTGTCGGCAGCACCCAGCCGGTGATCGGGTGGCCGGCCTCCTCTAACTGCCCGACGAGCTTCAAAATCTCAGGCTCGCCGCCGGTCTTCATTTTCGCGGCGCAGACATTGCAGCCGAGAATGAAAATATTTTTCCGGCCTTCCGCAAAAGGCAGAATTGAATCAAACGGCTTCGCTTTTGTAACGATCATAACAAATCATGAATAATGGTGATTGAAAATATTATATTTGAAATTCCAAAACCGCCGTCTTCAGAAGAGCAGCGTCAGTTAATAAAGCTGAAAATTCAGAATGCAATGATATATGCTTTATTTGTATATAAAGTTAAGAGAAAAAAAAGAACAGAGAAAATACAAAAAAAATGGAAATAAACTTACAAAAAATTGAAATAGGCTTACAACAAAAAAAAGGAAATGAGTCGGCAAAAAAACGGAAATAATTCGTTGAAATGAGTTTTGATTTACAGAAACGGAGTTTGATTCAAAATGGAATTTGATTACGGAAATGGAGTTTGATTCAAAATGGAGTTTGATTACGGAAACGGAGTTTGATTCAAAATGGCGCAAACCGTCCGAACAGCGTCAACCGTTTCCGAAACATCGTGTGTCCGAACAATATGCCCGCCTTTGTACACGGCAATGCTCGCCGCGGCCAAACTCGAAATTAAGCGGTCTTCGGAAGGCTTGCCGGCAACCGAACTTAAAAAAGATTTACGGGATACGGCAACCAAAACAGGCATTTCGAAAACATTAAAACTTTCGAACCGATTAATGACATCAAAATCATATTCCGCCGTTTTCTCGGGAATCCAATGACCGATTGCCGGGTCCAGAATGATTTTTTGCGGATCGATTCCGGCATGTTCCGCGTTAGAGATCGCCGCCGACAAAGAAGACAGGACCGCGTTCATGCCGAGCGGGTCGCCCGAAATTTTCTGCGTTGCCATCAAAACCGCGCAGGCATCGTGGTCGGCGATCATTTTTCCCATTCGAGTATCCGCTTTCAAACCGGAGATGTCATTAATGATTTCCGCGCCGCGGTTCAGCGCGCCTTGAGCGATATCGGCATACATCGTATCCACCGAAATCGGAACGGAAATATTGCCGGAAAGTTCTTCCAGCGCGGAGAACAGGCGGATTTTTTCTTCTTCAACGCTGATATCTGCCGCCCACGGCGATGTCGAGCGCGCGCCGACATCCAAAAGCGTTGCGCCGTCATCGATCATTTTCAAAGCGGCATCCAATACGGAAGACGAATCGCGGACAGATTTTTTGTAAAACGATTCCGGACTGAGATTCAAAATACCCATCACATGAGGCGGACGACTTCCGCCAAACGTCAGACCGCACATTTTTGCCGTAAAATTCATGATATCGCCGTATTCTTAAAAAATGAACTTAAAACCGTTTTTTTCAATTTTTACCGTGAATCATCTCGGCGCATTTGACGACATGAGTCATCAAAACCGCAATCGTCATCGGACCGACCCCGCCCGGAACAGGCGTGATTAAAGAGACTTTGTGAATCGCGTTTTCAAAATCAACGTCTCCGTAAGTTCCGGTTGAATCCGTCGTGATTCCCGCGTCAAAAACGACGGCGCCGGCTTTCACCATGTCTTCTTTGATCAAATGCTTCACGCCTGTGCCGACAACCAAAATGTCGGCCTCTTTTGTGTATAATTTCAAATCTTTTGTGAAAACGTGGCAGACAGAAACGGTCGCGTCGCGGTTGAGAAGCATGGCCGCCATCGGCTTTCCGACAATATTGCTGTGGCCGACAACAACAGCGTTTTTGCCTTTGATCTCCACATGATACTCTTCCATCAGACGAATAATGCCTTTAGGCGTACACGGAACGAGACCTTCTTCATTGATCATCAGATTGCCCATGTTGAACGGATGGAAACCGTCAGGGTCTTTCATCGGCGAAATGGCGTTCATGATCGTCTGCGCGTTGATATGCGGCGGAAGCGGCAGCTGAACCAGAATGGAAGAAACAGAATCATCTTCATTTAAACCGCGGATGAGTTCTAAAAGTTCGGCTTCAGTGATGTCGGCCGGCGGCAAACAGTCTTCTGCTGAAATGCCGACGCGCTCACAGGCTTTGTGCTTCATGCGGACATACATTTGAGACGCGGGATTGTCGCCGACTAAAACAGTGACGAGTTTGGGGAAAATTCCTCTTTCTTTCAGTTTTAAAGCGGCGGCTGAAGCTTCTGCTTCGACTTTAGCGGCAACGGCTTTGCCGTTGATTATTTTAGAAGTGTCGATTTCGGACAAAAAATCACCTTAAGAAAACCGGAACTGACATCCGGCTTTTTGAAAATAAAATTGAAAAAAGAAATCAAAAAATTATTTGTAAACGGGGAAGCGTTCACACAGTTCTTTGATTTCCAGCCGGATCTTTTCGAGTTCAGCGTTGTTTCCCGCGTTTTTAATGGTGCCGGAAATCGCATCGCCGATAAATTCCATTTCTTTTTCTTTCATGCCGCGGGTGGTGGCCGCCGGCGTTCCGACACGGACACCGCTTGCGATGAAAGCTTTCTGCTTGTCGAACGGAATGGTGTTCATGTTCAAAACGATGCCGGCTTTAGCGCAAGCGGCTTCGGCATCCTTTCCGGTAATGTCAAAAGATGTTAAATCAATAAGCATCAAGTGATTGTCCGTGCCGCCGGAAACGATTCGAAAACCGTTTTCGGTCAACGTGTCGGAAACGACTTTCGCGTTTTTGACAGTTTGGAACTGGTCTTTTTTGAAGTCCCCAGAAAGCGCTTCTTTGAAAGCGACCGCTTTGGCCGCGATCGTATTCATCAGCGGACCGCCCTGGATTCCCGGAAAAACGGATTTGTTAATGGCTTTGGCGAATTCTTCTTTGCACATGACCATGCCGCCGCGGGGTCCGCGAAGCGTTTTATGAGTCGTCGTGGTCACGAAGTCGGCGTACGGAACCGGACTCGGATGCGCGTCGGCGACGATGAGGCCTGCGATATGCGCGACATCAGCCAATAAATAAGCACCGACAGCGTCAGCGATTTCTTTGAATCTCTTAAAGTCGATGGTTCGGGAATAAGCGGAAGCGCCGCAGACAATCATTTGCGGTTTGCGTTCCTTGGCAAGTTTCTCGAGTTCATCGTAGTCAATCCTTTCGGTTTCGCGGTTGACGCCGTACGGAACGATATTGTACAGCTGACCGGAGAAACTGACGGGGCTGCCATGGGATAAATGGCCGCCTTCGGACAGATTCATGGAGAGAATGGTGTCTCCCGGTTTCAAAACGGAGAAGTAGACAGCCATATTGGCGCCGGATCCGGAGTGGGGCTGAACGTTGACATGGTCTGCGCCGAAGAGTTTTTTCGCGCGCTCTATTGCCAGGATTTCAGCTTCATCGACAAACTCGCAGCCGCCGTAGTATCTGTTTCCGGGATAGCCTTCGGCATATTTGTTGGTCAAAACGCTGCCCATTGCTTCCATGACGGCTTTACTGGCGTAATTTTCGGAAGCGATTAAATCCAAACGCGTTTCCTGGCGGTTGAGCTCTCTTTCGAAAACGGCCGCCATTTCGGGGTCTTCTTTCTGAATGTAAGACATAAACATCCTCTAAACTTTAAGTGTCGGTATTGAAATTCCAGCCGCCGTCAATTTCGGCCGCAAAGAAAAAATGAAAACTAATTGGTAAAAATGGATTAAAATATAAATACATGACCGCAAAAAGTCGATGTCAAATTTCAAACGATTACGCTTCAATCATCGGCATCGCCCGCTGCGCGAAGCGTTCCGCAAACACCGCCGTCATCCGTTTCTGTTCAGATTTAAAAAGCCGCCATCGGTTTATATTATATTTTAAAACCGGCGCTGTTACGCGCGGCGCAAGCTGCAAAAAATCATGAAAGGAAGATTTCAAATTCAATCCGCCTCATATGTTTTTTTCATTAAAAGAGCGTCCGCTTCCAAATTCGGGCTTTCGCAGATGATCGTGCCGCAAGCTTTGAATTCTTTAAAGACTTTCATCAGGTCTTTATAATTCATATCGGAGTCTTCCAAAATCAAATGGCTGCGCTCGCCTTTTGCCGTGTATTCAATGCCCGATATGTGGCAGTGCATTGTTTTAAGTCCTTCTTTGCCGAGCTTTTTTTCAATTTTTTCAAAGATGACCGCGAATTCTTCATAAGTATTATGTTTGCCGTCACGGGCGTGAACGTGAGAGAAATCGAAACAGGGCAAAACGCCGTCGATTTCCGCTGAAAGGGAAAGCAGTTCATCGACGTCGCCGAATTGTGTCGCCTTTCCCGTCGTTTCGGGGCGGAGCGTGACGGGAATGTTTTCATCCTCCAATCGTCCGGCCAACGCCTTCAGCAGATTAAAAACACGCCCGTAAACGATTTTTGGATCGTCTTTGAGATAGAAAGCCGGATGGAAAACAATATTGACTGCCGAACAGATATTGCCGATGCGCGCCGAGTCGTAAATGCGCTGAACGCTTGCGTCCAGCTTCTCTTTTTCAGCCGCGTTGAGATTAATGTAATACGGGCCGTGAACGCTGAGCGCGATATTCCCTTTGGCGGCGGCAGCGCTGACTTCTTCGGCGGTTTTTTCTCCCATGCGGACGCCTTGCACAAATTCCAATTCCATGCAGTCAAGACCGAGTTCACGGACGCGGGCGATGCCGTCAACGGTGCCGCGTCCTTTGGAACTGACCGGAACGCCGGCCGTCCCGAACAGCAATTTGCCGTGACGTTTCAGCTTGTTCGTGTTGACCATTTTTATCCCACGATCCCGAGATGACGCGTGATTTCTTGCCGCTTGTTGAAAGAAATTCTTTCTTCAACCAACTCCAGGAAGCTTTCCATGTCCTCTTCATTTAAACTTGTGATTTCTTCCTGATTGGACAGAACCAAACCGGCCAAATAGTCGATTTCTTCGGTGCTCAGCCGTGAAAGCCGTTCTCTGAAATCTTCGCCGCTGTCCGCGAATCGATGAGAAACAGGTCTTAAAATAAACGGAAAAGAATGACCTGCGCCGGAATTCGTGCTGCCGCCTGCCTCAGGCGCCAATTTATTGAAAATTTGAATATCGGTTTCTGAAAAAACGCGACCCATAGAACAATCCTCCTGTTTTAAAACAATGTGAGTGAAATATGTAAATCTGAATAAAAATGAGGCGCGCTGCTATATTAATTTTTCACTTATTTTTTTCGGAGATGCCCGTGTTTATCAATTTCGCCGTTATAAATCCGCGTTGTTGAAATCGGAACCGTGTCTTCCGCCAAAACAAATTCAACAACGTGAACGGAAATTTCCGGCAGCCCGCTCCCACGGCGGATTTCATTTATTTTTTCGGCGCCGGCGCGGGTTTCGGGAGAAACGACAATATAATCATAATCGCCGGAAACGGAAGGGCCGAACGGATCATCTAAGCGCGTTATTAAATAAGAATCGGCGGGCAAACCCAGTTCCTCCAAAAGGCTGAAAATGAAATCATTCAGCGTTTTTTCACGGGAAACATAATCGGAAACAGCATGATTTTTAGCCGCCGCCATTTCATCAGAAGTGAGACCGATGTGAACAACGCCACCGCCTTTTTTTAACATTCCGAACGCTTCTTTGAGCAACTCGGAATGACCGGCATGCAGAGATTCGAATGTTCCGCCTAAAACGATTTTGGGCATGAGCGAAAAACGGCAAGAGAGATTATTAAACTTGCGGCAAAAATCAAGCGTGATCAAACCGCCCTCCGCTGAAGAGGGAAACTGCAAGAGCGGCTCATAAAATGATTTTAAAAATCGCGTGAAATATAAACCGAAAATATTTAAAAATAATGAAATAGGACACGTCTCATTCAATAACGGTGAGCCCGAATAAAAATCGAAAAAATAAAAAACAGAAAGAAAGGTTGAAAAAATAAAAAACAGAAAGAAAGTTGGAAAAACAGAAAAAAGGTTTGAAAAATCAAGAATTAAAAGCCGTTTAACGGCATTGAGACTGAAAAAACAGATACTTTCACATCGCTTACTGCGGCTATTTATAAAAAACAGGCGTTTTAGGGATTGTAATACGCCTGTATCGTAAATCAGAATCGTACTTATAAAAATAAAACAATTACATGAATCAACTGTTCATTTGAGAGGAGAAATAACATGACTGAAATGCTTTTAGAAGACCTGCCGGGTGTCGGGCCGGCAACAGCTGAAAAATTAAGAGAAGCGGGCTTCAGCTCTATTGAAGCCGTCGCCGTCGCGTCGCCGGCAGAACTCGGCGCAACCGCCGAAATCGGAGAAGCGACCGCCGCCAAAATTATCAACGCTGCCAGACAGGCGGCCGATATCGGCGGTTTTGAAACCGGCGATATGGTCTTTGAAAGACGCCAGCACATCGGAAAAATCAAAACAAACTGCGCCGAATTCGATGAAATGATGGGCGGCGGCATTGAAAGTCAATCGATCACGGAAATTTACGGAGAATTCGGCTCCGGAAAAACACAAGTGGCGCACCAATTGGCCGTTAACGTTCAATTGGACCAAGAACGCGGCGGCCTCGGCGGCTCCGTCATCATCATTGACACGGAAAACACATTCCGCCCCGACAGAATCCAGCAGATGGTCGAAGGCAAAGCGAATGAACTCGGAATCGAGTTAAATTACGAGGATTTTTTGAAAAATATTCATGTCGCCCGCGCTTTCAACTCAAATCATCAGATCTTACTCATCGACTCGGCAATGGATCTCGCCAACGAATTAAAAGATTCCGACAAGCCGGTCCGCCTTTTAATCGTCGACTCTTTAACCGCGCATTTCAGAGCGGAATACATCGGCCGCGGAACATTGGCCGACCGCCAGCAGAAACTGAACAAACACCTTCACGGCATTCAGCGTTTCGCCAATTTAAACAACGCCGCCGTTTTGGTGACGAACCAAGTGATGTCAAAGCCCGACGCGTTCTTCGGCGACCCGACAAAACCCATCGGCGGACATATCCTCGGACATACGGCAACATTCAGATTGTATATCCGCAAATCCAAAGGAGACAAAAGGATCGTCAAGCTTGTTGACTCTCCGAACCTGCCGGAAGGCGAAGCTGTATTGGCCGTGACAAAAGACGGTATCACTGACGCTTAAATAGAAAAGCGGCCGAAACATCCTGCCATGAAATGATCTCCGGCCGAAAAACAGAGACGGTTTTTTCGTCTCTGTTTGAATCACCTTTTCTTTTTTTGAATTTTAAATTAAATATTTCAAATCCGGCATACTCTTTTATATAATTCAAGCGACAAGTGAAACAGACATGTCCCCGGAAGAGCTTGCATTGTTCCCTTTTTTAACGGAAACGTCGGAATATGTCGAAAACCTGGATTTTTCCCTCGACGCGCTGATGACTTCCATGGTTTTTGAGTCCGTCAGAAGACGCGGTTTTGAGCGCATCATGCAGGCTTTTGACGGAGAAGTCTCCAAGCCGTCTTTCGGAAACGATAAAGAGGTTTTGTCAGAACTTTTGTCTTATCCGTACGCGCGTATTTTGGTTTCCTGCGTCAATGAACCTGCGTTTACGCGCCGCTATGCGCTTTCCGAAGCGACCGCCGCGTATTCCGTCATGAAAAAAGCAATCGAGAAAGATCCGGATTTCGTTTTAGACATCGGAAAAGATTTCGGCGTTTCCGCCGTATTGTCCGATGAACGCATCCGCATTTATTTTTCAGACTACGTCCGCTACGCGCTGTCTATGAAAGATTTGTCATGGAAATTGATCAACCGCCGCATCGAACACGGTTATGTAACGATCCGGCGCGAAGAGTTCGCGCGTCTGCTTCAGGAAGCGGTTCGAAAAAGAATAGAGGGATCGCTTCCGATCCGAGAAATTCCGGAGGAGATTCAAAACGCCTGCGGCGCGCAAACCGCGGAATTGAAAGCGAAATATGAAGAACAGCGCCAAAATCTCGGCGACGCGGATTTGGGCGAAGTGGATTTTTCCATGTTTCCGCCGTGCGTCAACAAAGCGCTTTCCAATGTCAGAGAAGGCGTCAACTTAGCCCACTCCATGCGTTTTGCGCTTGTGTCGTTTTTGCTCAATGCCGGCATGTCAACAGAAGACGTTGTCAAAGTTTTCAACGTGTCCCCCGATTTCAATGAAGAGAAAACGAGCTATCAAGTGACTCATATCGCGGGCAACCAATACAAAACGCCGTCCTGCGCGACAATGCAGACATACGGCAACTGCGCCGGCAAAGACAATATGTGCTCAAAAATCCGCCATCCTCTCGGCTATTACAGCGCGCTGAAGTTTTTAGCGGCAAAACGGAAAGCGGAAGAGGACAAATACGGCAAGGACGAAGAAGCAAAAGAAGAAAAAATAAAAGAGTGAACGATCAGAAGAACTTCTGAAATTGACTTATTTTCTTTTATTCACGCGGCATTTCTCAACAAAATCCGCAATCGGAAAAGAACCCGGATGCATCTGCATGTAACCGGCCAAAACATTGTATTCATGCAGGCCGTCTTTTTTATCCGCGATGCCTTTGCCGCGAATCATTTCATAAGCGAATCCCGCGTCTTTGGACGGCTCCGTAACGGAATAATGGAATTCGTGCGCACGGATATTTTTTGAACCGAATTCAGAAGAGAGCGGCTTGGCTTCAGCGTAACCGAGACCTTGAAGTTTTTTCGTGATTCGGGATTCGGCCGGAAGAATGCCGGCCATTTTGAATGTCCCGTCTGCTGTTTCATAGGATTCGCATAAATAAGAAAGACCGGCGCCTTCGCCGAACATCGGGATACCGTCGGCGGCCAAATTTTTCAGTCTTTTCGTTGCTGAGGACTCAGAGAGTTCTTTAATATGGAATTCAGGATAGCCGCTTGCGAAATAATAGCCGTCGGCATCAGGCAGTTCGCCGGCCGTCGGGCTGAAAAATTCCAATTCGGCGCCGGCTTGTCTGAAAGCGTCAAACATGGCCGGATAATGGAAACAAAATGACGGTTCGCGGGCAACACCGATTTTAACATCCGGCGCATTTCGTTTGACTTCTTTTGGCGCGGGGCGTTCTTTTTCATAATCGGCGGCAATTTGAAGCATCAAGTCGATATCCATGTTCTCTTCAATAAAATCAGCCAGCTGAGAATAATCCAAATCTTTTTCTTCCGGCAGGTGAAGCCCCATGTATCTTTCGGGAACGGCGATATCGGGGTTTCGCGGAAGCGCGCCGACAATCGGGATTTTATTATCCATTGCGCCTTTGATAAGTTCCAAATGCCGAGGACTGCCGATCTTGTTGAGAATGACGCCTGCGATGTGAACATCGGGGTCAAACTCGGCATATCCTTTCAGCATAGCGGCCGCGCTGCGCGACATGCCGTGCGTGTTGATGACTAAAAAAACGGGAATGTCAAGCGTCTTAGCAACGTGCGCCGCACCTGAAATTTCTGTAGAATCCATACCGTCGAACAGACCCATGACACCCTCGACAATAGAAATATCAGAGCCGGCGGAGGCGGACAGGAATTGATCAACGGCGCCGTCGGTTCCCATCATGTAAGTGTCCAGATTATAAGACGGGCGGCCGGAAATGACGGCGTGGTAAGCGGGATCGATATAATCGGGCCCCGTTTTAAATCCTTGAACGATTTGGCCGCGCTTTTTAAGCGCCGCCATCAGCCCCATTGAAGAAGTCGTTTTGCCGACACCGCTGTTTGTCGCCGCGATTAAGAATCCTTTTGTCATCATTTCACCTGAGCTTAAAAGATTCTTTTTTTGAATAAAATATTATTGGAAAAAACAGGCGGTTTTTTGGTTAAAAAAGCATTTTCCGCGGAAAAACCAAAAAAAGAGAAATAAAAAGGAAAAAAGATTAAAGATATCCTTTTTCTTTGAGAAGCTCCGCGTTTAAAACGCTGGCGCCGGAAGCGCCGCGGATGGTGTTATGACCGAGAGCGACATATCGAATGCCTTCTCGGATTCGCCCGACGGAGACGCTCATGCCTTTGCCCATATCGCGGTCTAATCGCGGCTGCGGCCTGTCAGGTTCGTCGCGGACGATGATTGGGTGTTTCGGCTCAGTCGGAAGATGAGAAAGCCCGGGGTCGAATTTCAAAAACGCGTCACGGACTTCTTCGGGCTTTGGGTTCTTTGAAAGCGTTGCCCAAATCGCTTCGGTGTGACCGTCAATAACGGGCACGCGGTTGCAGGAAGCGCTCACCTTGAAAGGCGCGTTTGTGACTTTGCCGCCGTCAAAGCTGCCGAAAATTTTCAGCGTCTCGGTTTGAATTTTTTCTTCTTCGCCGCCGATATACGGAACAACGTTGTCGTAAATGGACATGGCGTAAATGCCGTTGTATCCGGCACCGGAAATCGCCTGCATCGTCGCGACATTGATGGATTCGATACCGAATTGGAGAAGCGGCTTTAAAGTGACCGCCATCATAATGGTCGAACAGTTCGGATTGGTAATAATGCAGCCGTCCCACTTTCTGTTCTTCTTCTGAACATCGATGAGTCCTAAATGGTCGGGGTTGACTTCCGGAATAGTGAGCGGTATATCTTCGTCCATTCGGAAAGAAGCGGCGTTGCTGGCGACAACGAAGCCTTCTTGCGCGAACGCCGGCTCAATCGTCTTTGCGAGATCAGCCGGAAGAGCGGAAAACACGATGTCGGCATCAATATTTTTCGGGTCGATTGCGGCAACTTCGATGTCTTCGACGGTTTTGGGGATTTCTGTACCGATTTTCCAATCGGCGACTTCGCCGTACTTTTTGCCCGCGCTTCTTTCGGAAGCGGCAAGCGCCGAGATTTCAAACCACGGATGATTATCCAGAGCCTGGATAAACCGCTGACCGACATTACCGGTCGCGCCGAGAACACCAACTTTAATCTTTGCCATTTAAACGACCTCTTTTTTTAAATCCACTATATAAGTGTAAATACGGCTAATAAAATTAATGAGATTATTAAGGTTTCGCTGCAAAAAAAAGACAAAAAGCAAATCAGTATAATTTACAGGCGGAACAAAAAAACAGCCGCCGAACAAAACGCTTTAGCAATAACAAAAAAGAAAAACAGACAAATTGCCTGGTTTAAATGAAATATGCCGCAAAATTATAATGTGATGGCTGCGACAGGGCAAACATCAACGCAAGCGCCGCAATCAACGCAAGCGTCCGCATCGACGGTTGAGATTCCTTCCGCATTCAAGCTGAGCGCTTCAGACGGACATTCGTCAACGCAAAGACCGCATCCTGTGCATTCGTCTTTGTCAATAATTACTGCCATAGTTTTTTTCCTCCTGAAATGATGTGAGAAATAAATTCAATCTTTACAAAATTAATCTGCCGTTTTTCGTTTTGAATGCCTCGTTGTACAGCTCTCGCCCCGGCCCGCAGTACGCGTATTTCTGCAAACGGATTGAGACGGCATTCAACAAAACATGGAATAAGAACTGTATGTATATAACTTTTAAGAAGAATAACTTTTAAAAGAAGAGAAAGAAGATTTTACTTTTTTTCATTAACGATGAAATCAAAACGTTTTCCTGTGTCTAAATTAAAGCCGGCGGAGAAGAAACAAACGCCGCCGCCTTCAACGTAAATGCGGCGCGTTTTCCAATCGCCGACAGGACGGCAGAACAAATTTATCCAAAGGCAGCGGTCGCCTTTTTCATTAAAATAAGAGAAATATTGGCGGTAATAGCGTTCAAGTTCGATGAAAAGGTCTGTCTGCGCCCAAGCCGACGCCGGATTTTCCGTCATAAACGTGACAAAATCCTCCGTCCGTTTTTCATTAAAAACGGCGACCGCTTTTTCCAAAAGCTTTTCGGCGGCTTCAAAGTCCGTTTTGTCAAACTGTCTTGGCGCCGCTTCCGCCCGATAAGAAACCGGCAATTCGGAAAACGGAAGCAAAGCGTATTTTGAATCAATAAACATAAAAACCGCCAAAATTATTCGACAGCCGGAGTGAGAAGCCCTTTGTCCGTTACAAGCACTTTGTCAATACGAGCCGAATCCATATCTACCACTTCGATCTCAAAATGAAGCCAATCCAATTTATCGCCGACGACCGGAATTTTGCCGAATGTGTCTAAAATCATCCCGCTGAGCGTATTGTAAGAATATTCGCTGCGGCAGTCCAGCAAATCAAAATATTCCAAAAAATCATAAAACGGATACTGACCGTCAATGAGCCATGAATCGGGAGACCGTTTGAATATTTCATATTCCTCGTGAGACGGGCGGGAGGAAGTGTCGCCAGCAAGTGCTTCAAAGATGTCGCTGAGAGTGACCAAACCTGTGATGCTGCCGAATTCATCTGTGATGATCGCGTACGGATGCTGCGCTTCGCGGAAATTTTCCAAAACGGATAAAATCGTCATGTTTTCCGGCAGGAAACTGACAGGCTGCATCACGTTTTCCAAACGGAAATCAGGAGTGTTAATTTCACCGATAAGTTCTTTGACGAGCAAAATGCCGACAATATTATCAATACCGCCGTCGGCGACAGGATATACAGAAAAAGGCGTTCTTTTAATCACCTTCAGAACTTCGGTCTGCGTCGCTGAAACATCAATGAAAACAAGGTCATTTTTATGTGTGATGAGGGAACTGACTTTGCGGTCATCCAAGCTGAAGACGCGTTCTACCAAATCCTGTTCAGTCTCATCAATCGAACCGCCGTCGATGCCTTCCTGAACCGCGGCGATGACATCTTCTTCAGTCGTTTCCGGCTCATAAGATTTTAAGCCGAAAATTTTGCCGGCGAAATCGGCCGAACCGTTAACAAACCATGTGAACGGCGACAGCAGAATGGAAAGCCAATGTATCGGACCGGCGACAAAACTCGCGATCTGTTCCGGACAGGAATAACCGATTTTTTCCGGAATCAGAATGCCAAAAACGATCAATAAATAAGTGATAAACGAAACGGCAGCAATAAATGAAAGTGATTGTGCGTATGGTTCTAAAATTGAAACGCGTGAGAATATTTCAGCCAAACTGCCGGAAACGGCGGCGGCCGTGTAAATCGAAATAAAAACACTGATTACCGTGACGCTGAGGCGCACAGCCGACAACGCCCGGAACGGGTCATCAGCGAGCATAAAAGCTTTCTGATATCCGGATTGCCCGTTTTTGGCGGCGCTTTTCAGCCGGGATTTGCGCGAAGATGTAATGGAAACTTCCGACAAAGACAGAAAACCGCTGACCAGTATTAAAATGAGAATGATAATAAGTTCCGTATAAGCCATGGTGTATCAAACCGATGCTCACCATTTTGTTCGGCTTTGGTCTTAAATCTTTCTTAAAATAAATAATCAGCGGAAAAACATCGAAAAAGGCGAAGGATGAAAGAATAAAAAAAGAGAAATAAATGAAAAGGCAGATGAAAAAAGATATATTAAAAGGAGACGAGTATAAAAAAAGGAGGATAAATATGAGCTATAAAAGAGAATCTCCCGAAAAAATCCAAGTTTTGATTTCTGAAAAAGAACTCAATTTCATTGACGTTCGATCGCCGCCGGAAAGAAACACTGACGGATATATCGCCGGATCCGCTGAAATGGATATACGCGGTGCCGATTTTGACCAAAAATTAAACACGCTGGACAAAAACAAAACAACCGTTTTTTACTGCCGCGCCGGAAATCGCTCGGCTGCCGCTTGCCAAAAAGCGGAAAATTTTGGATTTAAAGATATTTACATGATCGAAGGCGGCATCATCGCTTGGGAATCGCGCGGTCTGCCGACCCGAAAATAAAACGGATCAAAAAAAGGGTTTTGAAAAAAATTATTCAAAATCTTCCTTCACATTTTTTCTTTGAATCCTCTTTTGAAATTCGCTGACGCCGACGATGAACAAATAAACGACGCTCATCACGAGAATAATGGTGGCCCCCGACGGCAAATCGAAAGAGTAAGACAAAGTGAGGCCCGCCAAACTCAGAACCGCGCCGATAACGCTTGAATAAACCATCATCGTTTTCATATTATGCGAAAACTTGCGGCTGATAGATGCCGGAATCGAAAGCATCGCGATAATTAAGATGATGCCGACGACTTTGATCATCGCGACTGTGGAGAGCGCGAGCAGGCAAAGAAGGAGGAAATAGATTTTATCAGAAGATACGCCGACGACTTGCGTGTACTCTTCGTCAAAGCACATGGAAAGAAACTCTTTGAAGAAAAGGATGACTGTAATCAGAATGATGCCGTCGATTCCGACCATGAGCCAAATATCAGAGGCGGGAACCGTCAAAATGTTGCCGAAAAGATAAGTCATCAAATCCGGAGCGTAGCCCGGTGTCAGAGAAATGAAAATGACGCCGAGCGCGACGCCGAGCGACCATAAAATACCAATCGCCGAATCTTCGGAAACGTTTGTTTTTTTGCTCAAGAAACCAAGCGCGCCCGCCGACAAAATACTGAAAGGCAATAAGCCGATGAGCGGATTGAGACCGAGATAAAAACTGAGACCCAGACCGCCGAAACAGGCGTGAGAAATGCCGCCTGCAATAAAAACGATTTTCTTGGTAACAACATAAACGCCGATAACGCCGCAGGCGACCGACGTTAAAATCGTCGCCAAGATCGCGCGCTGGATGAAAGTGTACTGAAGCGCGTCCAAAATTTCAAGCATTATTCCGCCTCTCCTTTTTTATCGTTTTGATCGTCGGCCGCCGGAATATTCGGCGCGGCGAGGTTTGAAATAAGAACAGGTGCGCCGCAGCCGCATGCGCTGCCATCGGCGCCGTGCGCGTACGCGTGCGCGCCAAAGACACGATGCGGAACGCCGTGAGCGACCAAATCAATGGAACAGCCATAAGCGGAAACGAAATCTTCGCGGGACATTTCTTTGCTGTCGTGGAAAAAAAGACGGCGGTTCATGCACGCGATTTTATCCATGTGCGCGGAAACCGCGCCGACATCGTGGCTGATGACAATAATAGACATTTTCTGTTTGAGTTCGGATAAAATGCGGTAAAGTTCATCCTGCATGAATGTGTCCAATCCGGTATTCGGCTCATCCATAAGCAAAAGTTTCGGGTCGCGGGAAAGCGCGCGGGCAATAAAAACACGCTGGCGCTGACCGCCGGATAATTGACCGATTTGCTTGTTTATGAACTCGGCCATGCCGACCGTCTCCAGAGCCCGCATCGCGGAGTTCTTATCTTCTTTGGAATAGCGGCGGAACAAGCCGGCCTGTTTCAGCCGGCCCGTCAGAACAACTTCCAGCACGCTGATCGGAAAATCATAATCGTATTTACCGTACTGCGGAACGTAACCGATGAACGGCCGGGCCTTCTCAGGCGGCAATCCGAAAATGGAAATCCCGCCTTTAGAAATCGGAACGAGCCCCAAGATCGACTTGAGAAAAGTCGTTTTGCCGCCGCCGTTGGGACCGATGATTCCGAGAATTTCACCGGGCGCGTCAATTCGAAGAGAGACTTCTTCAAGAACCGTATGCATATCGTACCGGACCCAAAGCTGCTTGACATCTAAGACGGGCGCGTTTGGGTCAAATTCTTTTTGGAGCATCCTGATTTTCCTTAAATTTAATTAAGACATTTTATCAGCCAAAGCATGACCGACTTCTCTCATATTTTCAATATAATTTTTCGCGAGCGGGTCAAGGACATAAACGCTGCCGCCGACGCCTTCGGCAATCGCGGAAGCGCCCGAGACACTGACTTGCTCCTGAACAAAAATGACGGAAACATTGTTATCTTTGGCAATCCCGATAAAGTTGACGACATCTTGAGGCGCAGGCTCCTTGCCATCAACTTCAATAGCGATTTGAGTCAAATTATAATCGCGGGCGAAATACCCCCAAGCCGGATGATAAACCATGAAATGGCGGGATTTCAAGCCGGAGAGATCAGTTGTCAATTCGGCGTCCAGCGCTTCTAATTCTTGAATGCAGGCGTCAGCGTTTGCGCGGTAATAAGATTCGTTGGAAGCGTCAACGGAAACGAGCCCCTTATACGTATTTTCGGCCATCGTCATCGCGGCTTTCGGAGACGTCCAAATGTGAGAATCGCCTTGAATCAGCGCAATGCCTTTGGAAGAGTTGATAACGGTCATGTTCGGATTCAATTCTTTGAATGTCGGCATATTGTCCGTTTCAAACGGTTCGCCTGACCCGAGCTGCATGTAAAGGTCGGCTTTGGACAAATCTTCCAGCTGACGAGGAGACGGGTCATAAGTATGTCCGGCGCCCGAAGGGATCATGGAAATAGCAATGACGTTGTCGCCGCCGATTTTTTCAATAAATTCCGTCTGCGGCACAACGCTGGCCGCAACCAGGATTTTACTGCCGTTTACAATCTGATGAACAGAAGCGTTGTCAAGCGGATCGTAAGCTGCGTTTTGGTCGCCGTGGCCGTGATCATGTTCATCAGCAGGGTCATCAGTGTTCAGGCATCCCGACAAAGAAACGGATGCAATTAAAAGGATGGCGATAACCGCCGAAAATAACGGGTATGATTTTTTGGAAGTCATAATTTCACTTTATTCAAAATGATTCGGGATTAATAAATTCGGAATATATAATTTTCACAAATGTTTGGCATGAAACCAAAAATTTAAATCGGCATGAACGCTCCGTCAAAACAAACAGCGGAGAAGAACACACCTGATTTGAAGAGGGGTTAAAGTTTTTTAATCAGATTCGGGCGCGTTTCATGAAAGCAAGAGTCGTGCCGGATTTGCCGGATTTCGCCGGATTTCACACAGCACGAAACGGACGGATGCCCCATTGAAGAACACATGCGGTCAATCGCGTTTTTTGAAACGAAAGTTTCAATCCGCGAAGTTTCGTCACACGCTTCAGCCGGCGTTAAGCCGTAATGCGAAAGCATTAAGCCGAGTATTTGATGGCGTTTTAAACAAAACGCGGCGTACGTTTTTCCGTATGCCGTCAGTTTGACGCCGCGGTAAGGGATATGGTCGATGTAGCCTTCTTCCGCCAATTCCGCAATCAGTTTCGTGACGGTGGACGGATCGACTTCAAAGACCTCGGAAATCTGAGTCGTTCTGACTGTTTCCCCTTTTTCGAGAAGGAATTTCAAATAAGAAACTTTGCGCGGGCTCAGCTCAAGACCGGTTATTTCTCCTTTTTTTGTATTTTCAGCCATTAAAAGAAGAATGGCGATTCAGATTTATAAAGATATTGCAAATTTTGGCATCACCCCAAACTTTAAAAGCGGCCGGTCAGAAAACTTTAAATTTAAAAAAGAGAGCAAGAAAAGAAATATATAAAAGGGAAAAGGGCGGTTTCTTAAATTTAATTTGATTTTATAAAAAAAGGATAGACGGTATGGCGCTGACTCCGATGAGAAAAGCAAGTTTTCTGCTTTTGTTGGTTGTTTTTGTTTGGGGGATGTCATATCTGTTCACAAAAAGAGGATTAGAAACACTGCCGCCGTTTACATTCCTGACATTCAGATTCTGCCTTGGATTCACTGCAGCCGGCCTCCTCTTTATGAAACATTTCTCAAAAATCAATAAAAAGACACTCATCGGCGGCGCCGTTCTCGGCTTCTTCCTATTTCTGACGCTGGGCTGCGTCTATTTCGGCCTCCGATACACGACGATTTCAAACGCCGGTTTTCTCGGCAGCTTGTCCGTTGTTTTTGTCCCGATTCTTTCCGCAATCGTTTATCGGAAACTCCCGGAAAAAAAGATACTTATCGGAAGCACGGCCGCAGCCATTGGAATTGCGCTTCTGACATTGGAAAGCAAAGCCGGATTCAGTATCGGCGATTTTATATGCATAGGGGCGGCGGTTGCTTATGCCGGCCATATTTTAATGACAAAGCACTTGACAAGCATCAAGGAAATCGACGCGCTTAACCTCGGCATTGTCCAGCTCGGATTCACCGGCATTTATGGAGCGGTCTGCGCGCTTCTCTTTGAAGAGCCGTATTTGCCGACAGCCGCAGAAGAGTGGACAGCCATTCTCTTTTTAGCTTTCTTCTGCACCGCGTTTGGTTTTACCGGACAGGTGGTCGCTCAAAAACACATAACTCCGGCGCATGTCGGCTTACTCTTCTCGCTGGAGCCTGTTTTTGCGGCTCTCTTCGCTTACTTATTCGCGTCAGAACAGCTCCTTCCGATACAAATTATCGGCGCAGCGATTGTTTTTTGCAGTGTTTTGTATGTAGAGGCGGATTTGAAAGGGTTCAAAAGAAAAAGCGGCCGAGAAACGGGATAACGGGCAAGGGCAGATCTGAAAAAAAGAAAAGCGATATTGAGATCCATTCAAAAGAATCACTTTGAAAGAAACGCTTTTTAAGATCATTTTTCCGCGTCTGCCGCTAACTGTTTGCCGTAAGCCGCAGCATCATTTTCGGACGGAACAGGCGTTTCTTCGCACGCTTTGACAAAAGCGCGGATATTTTCAAGCGGCGTGGTTTCGGGAACGTCGCAGGCGGATCCGGCGATGTTAATTCCTTGGCGGATGACTTCGGCGGTTGCGCTGTACACGTCTTCAGGCGTTCCGTTCGGGAACAGTTCGATGACATCCAAATTGCCGTAAGCGGACACGTTTCCGAGTTTTTGTTTGGCGTACCAAACCGGAACGGCTTTGTCAAAGGAGAAGCCTTCGACGCCGGAGACGGCAATATGCTCAAGCATCGGCTTTGTGTTGCCGCAGATGTGCAGAATCGTCGGTGCGCCGGTTCCTTTTCTCATCTTTTTGATTGCCGGCAGAACGAATTCGGCGTACATGTCTCCGGACAGTAAATCTCCGGACGATGTCGGATCAATCGCAAAAAGAATGTCAGCCCCGTTTGCGGCCAGCAGTTTTTGATAATCAATGACGAAATCAGTGATTTTGTCAACCAGCGTATGCACTTTGTCCGGATCGCTCAAAATCCACATGAACAATTCATCCACGCTTGCCATGTGGCCGGCAATCGTAAACGGGCAGACCGTTGTCGGAAGAAGTGCTAAGTCGCTGCCGTATTTTGATTTCAGAAGGTCAAGCGCTTTCAAAACGACCGGAATGCGCCCGCGCTCTTCAATTTTTTCGGGAACCGTAAAATCATCCGGATTCATCACGGAATGTTTTTGAATCGGCGGGCGGTCGATTTTGCGCCAATCAAGAACGGCCCCAAGCACTTCGGCTTCAAGAGAAATATCAAACGGCAGCGTGGTTCCGTCAACGCCGCACATGTCATGAGGCGCGGCCGCCATATCCGCCATCATCTGCGGATCATAATGCACTTTCGGATACGCCGCACCGACAGCGTTCATCATTTCAGCCGTCGTCATCACAAGACCGTTCGCGGACGACGTACGGTCTACTTGTTGACCGCAGACGGCGGCAAGTGCTCTCTCTGCGGCTGTCATTTGTTTAACCATATTGAAACACATCTCCTTTTTTGAACAAAGTTTGAATGTATTTTTTTGGATTATTTAATAGAAGGCACAAAAATCGCTCTTGGTTCTCTCAAAACGTCCGAAGAAAGATCAAAATAATTTTTTTTGAAGAGAGCTTTTTGTTGTTGGCGATTTTATTAATTTATAAATGGGGGTTTGGGGTATTTATATTTTGGGAAGGGGACGGTGTTGGAAAAAATGCGAAGAGATGGTGGAGAGGATTTATTTGGATTTGAGAAGAGAGAATTGAAAAAAGTTCTATTTCACCCATAATTAAAATATTTGATTTAACTATTTGAATTAAATAAAATCGAAGAAATTCAAATGAATTACACATTTACTTTTGACGCCTTAAAAGATGCACCTTTGATAATTGACGCCATTTATGAAGGAGGAAATGAAAACAATCTTTCGGGGGAACCGATATCAAAACTACTACAAAATGTTGGCAACATGGGAGGATTTAGAAAAACAAATAGAAAAGATAAATCAAATCTACCTGCATATGTTATCATTTATACACCCATGGAAGAACTGGAATGGCCAGATCTTTTAGATGTTGAAATCGGGGTTTTTAGATATTAGGGGGATAATAGAAAAGCTGGAAAAGAGTTACATGAAACACAAAAAGGTGGAAACTTTCTATTAAAAGAGGTATTTCGTTGGCTTCATGAAAATGGCGATTCACTTAAAAAGATTCCCCCATTTTTGATTTTTAAAAGGACAGGAAAAGGAAAAATGTGCAATTTGGGGGTTTAGCCGCGCCGGAAAAATACAAATATTCCATCGAATGGACATAATTCAATGAATATTATTGAATGGTTAAATTCTATTTAACTAATTTCTCTAACTTTAGATTCAAGCTTTTCAAGATTTTCTTTATGTTTTCGAATATTCTGTCGAATTTCTTTGCATTTTTCAGAATTGAAAACAATATTTTCTTTTTTATTTTCGAAAAAGTCATTTTTATCATCATTACATAAAACAGCATGAGCAAAAAGATTGCGAGTTTTCGTAATTTCATCATTATAATCCGTAGAGAAATCGTCTAATTCTAATTGTTTTAAAACTTCACCAATGGCTTGGGCTTGTTGATATGATGAAAAAAGCACATTGTCCCCCATTAACTTATCAATTGACTTATTTTGTTTGTATTTTTCAAATTTATTAAATTTCTCATTGATATGAGTGCTTACAGCATCAAAAATTTTATCAGATATGCATTCTGTATCCAATTTAATACAGGACATACATAAATTAATGATGTTCATTTTAGTGGCATCCAATAAACTTGTTTCATGCATAATCATTCCACGCATGACAATAATATGTTGAAATTTTCGAATTGTTAAATCTATGAGTTTTATTATTTCATTATAAACAGATTTATGATGGCCGTCTTGCAAAGAATGTGTCTCTAAAAAGGTAATTCGATTAATTTGACCAATATCTCCTAACTTATGTGCTGTATAAAATAAAATTTCTGTAGAGACATTTGAGTTACGAATTTCTTTAATTATTTGATCTCCATTTTTTTCAATGGTTGGATATGATGCAAGATTATAATCAGTTAGAATGAGATCAAAATCTCCAGTGAAATGTGAAAAATCATTGAATTTAGGAATAGGACATATTTTTGGTTCAAATCCATTAATATTTAGATGGTCTGAAACTTTTTGAAGCCAGCCATCGCTAATAAATTCATCGATATGATCGTCAATCCACAAAATATTGTAATCTAACTTCATTTTTTCAACTCTATTCTAAATTTAGTTCCAACGTTTTCCGTAGATGATACCGAGATGAATCCACCCATATCTCTCTCAATAACGGATTTGATAGTAAATAATCCGATACCAGACCCATCTGTTGTTGTAAAACCTAAATCAAAAATGTTATCTAAATTTTGATTAGATATTCCTTTCCCATCATCTTTAATTGTAAAAATTAAGTCATCATTAGAAATATTAAAATCAAATAATATCTCGTTAGCATTTGCCTTTTCTGCATTAGTTATAAAATTATCAATAATAATTGTAACTTCTAGCGGACTAAAATCCATGACAAATACTTCATTGCTATTATCCAACCGGATGTTCAGATTTGTTTTAAGTGCCGGATCAGTAGAAAGATAAATTTCTTCAATGTATTCTTTAATAAATTGAACCACATCTCCACTCAATGATTTTGCTTCCACACCGAAATTAGCACGAGTTATGAAATTCGAAACAGATCTAATTTTTGTAGCCTCTTTTATTATTGTATAAATTTTGTTCAATTCTTTTTCAGAAACATTCTTACTCCTCAATAAATCATTAGCATTGGTAATTATTCTACTAGAGGAATGACCAATATTATGTTGTAAACCAACGATTTGTTCTTTTTCTCTTCCAATGATTGAACTTTGGAATAACCTTATTTTCTTCTCTTCTTCGAGTTTTACGACTGCGACTTCTTTTTCTTTTTCTGCATTTGCCCGCTTTTCTGCCTCTTCCTTGGCTTTTTGTTCTGCATCTTTGCGAGCGATTTCTTCTTTTAGCTTTTTAATTTCAGCCTCTTTTTGAGCGAATTCTGCTTTTTTACGAGCTTCTTCCTCAATTTTTGCCCGTTCTTCTGCCACTTTTCGTTTTTGTTCCTCTTCAACTAATTTCCGCTCAGTGTCTATTTTTTGTTTCAATATAGTATTGTACTCTGCCTCAGCATCTTCAACATTTTGAAAAAGTTGAGGATCATTAATATTAGTTGCAAATTTAGATAAATCTCTAAAAACATCGGGGTTTATCTTTTCCAGATTATTATCAATAATAGAAATTAAATCATGATTGTAATCCAAGATCTCAATATTTTTATTATCAGATAATTTCCGGATAATTTCAATGTAATGAGCACGGCTTCCTAAACTTCCTTTTATTACAGAAATATCTTCAGATTGTTTATCCCTTTCCCGAAATGGTTCTTTTTCATCTCCATACCCTTTTTTATCCCATCCAAGCCCCCATTGAACAAAACCCAAATACCTTTCTAAGGGCTTGATTGCAACATTCATAAATAATTTTATAAGAAGGTGGACGCCTTCGGTTTCAACTAATCCCCCATCTCGACTAGAAACTTCCTTAAACATTAGATTATCGTCTGTAAATAATTCAATTCGTCCTAGTAAATCGCGTGTTCCAAGAAAACGTCGATTTCCTTGCTGGTGCCTGTAATCAATGCCTAAACTATCATCACCAATATTTCCAAAAGGATAAACTCTGAACCCATTTTTAAAGAAAAAAATCGAACCAAAGTTTACATTATCAACTCCCATTTGCTTAGTAAAATTGGATTTTGCAACAGTATTTAAATAAAAAATGTGAAAAGAAACATCGGTTAAAATATTGCTATAAGAGTTAGCTTCTCGAGTCTTGTAAATTAATGCATCCCTATCCATCAACTCAGAAATAATCCAATGTTTTGAAACAGTAATTTTTATTTGAGTTGTTTTTAATCCAAGATTTTCAAAAATAAAATTACCTACGAATCCGTTCACTTTATTTCGTGTTAACCCCTCAACATCATCATTACCTATTTCATCAATACATTCAATTTCAATTTCAAATTCATTAGAACTAAAAGGATTAATGAGCTTTTCAAGAGAATGTTTTAGCTTTTGCATCTTTTTCCGGTCCCATGTAGAATGCAGCTTTGAAATTTCAAGTTTAGTTCCAAATTCAAATTCATTTGAAATTGTTTCATGCTGAACCATTATTTGAATAAATTCCGATATAGAACTTTTTTCAAACTCATTCCAATCAACATCAATCTTTTCCGTAAAATTTGTATTCTTCTTTCGAGAGATTAGAATCAAATGACTTCCTAAACGATCACATGAAAAACGTCCAATACCTTTTGCTCCTGCATAATGTTTCCTCCGAATATTATCACGATAATTTTGATTTTGTGATAAGCCAATATCATCCGAGTCCTCAATACCATCTCTTTTTGCAGAATATGCAACAAAAAGCCATTTATTTTTGATGTCGTCTAATGACATACCTTTACCATTGTCAAAAACAGTGATTTTATCTTTTTCAAAAATTATTTTGACCTGAGTCGCACTAGCATCATAAGAATTCTTCACCAACTCAAAAATTGCAATATTATCATCGGTAATTAAATCCTTTCCAATAATGTTTTTCAAAGCAGAACTAACTTTAAAAGATAACTCATTCATCCATTTCACCCATTTCTTTTAATGCCAATCCTGCAAGCTCACCGAATAATGGAGGAATTGCGTTTCCAATTTGAGTATATCGAGGAACCTCAAACTTTCGCAACTTTCCCCCCGTTGTATATTTTTCTTTAATTTTATAAGAATCTGGAAATGTCTGAATTCGTGCATATTCCCTAACAGTTAAAATACGTGGTTCAGAATAATGAATATAATCATCGGGATGAGTTGTTAATGTAGGGCATTTAGAATTACCATCCAAAACTGTGATTCCTCTTTTTTTGACACCCCATTCATCTCTTTCTTTACTTGTAAGTCTTTTATTTCGAGCAGGGTATTTTTTCAAAAGGGTTGAAAATAACATTTTTGTTTCAAGATTATGTTTTGCAAAACTGTGACTATCTGCAACAACTCCTTTCTTTGCAACTTGGTCCCGCATTAATTTTTGATAAGAACTTTGAGGAGTACCGTATTTTCCAGCAGCAAAATTTTTACGGTCAGGGCATTGAGTTGTTCCATTTTGTTCAAGTAAATCGGAAATGGCCTCATCAACCGTCACGTTTTCAGAAATACCTTTCTCTAAAAGAAAATCGTATTTCATCTTTTCAATTAATTCAAAAAACTCTTCAGCTTTTCTGTTTGAAGAATTTTTTAAAACACCTACTAAAATGAAACGTTCACGCCTTTGAGGAACACCATAATTTGAAAAATCGATAACTTTGGATTTAATATCATATCCAAAATCTTCCAGTTTTTCTACAACAATTTTGGAGTAAGGAATACCTCGCTTATCCTCTGTAACAAAAGAGTAAGTAAACCCCTTAACATTTTCAAAAAAAATAAGTTTTGGGCGAACTAAATCAATGAACTTGATATAAGAATAGACAAGTTTATTTCTTTCATCCTCTTCAATGCGTTTACCTGCCATTGAAAATCCTTGGCATGGGGGCCCGCCAGCCACTAAATCAACCTGTCCACGCAATGACAGTAATTGATCTTTATTTTTTAAAAGTAATTCATTTATGTCATGATTCGTTTCTTCAAGCCAATCTGGAAAATAAAAATGCTTCCGCTCCTCGATCAAATTAGATTTCAAAGTAGAAAATGCAAAAGGACTTTTTTCGACTGCAAATAGACCGGTCCAACCTGCATTATGCAATCCGAGAGATAACCCTCCGCAACCAGCAAATATGTCAATATAATTTGGCATATAATCATAAAAAGGAACAAGAGATATAAAAGTATATCAGTAGAGCAAATGTACGAAATAATATAAATTGGGAGAAATATAATTTGGATTTCAATTCCTTCTTCACAAATTCCCCTTTCCCCACTCAAACCCTCTTTTCAAAACCCCCAAATTCATCTCAATCAATTTAGGCTTATCCGAAAACGACTCCGACACAGCATCCTCAAACTCCTTCTGACTTAAACCGGTCGCCCCCAAAGCCAAAATAACGCCGAGCATCGCAGTATTAACAGCTTTCGAAGAGCCGCCCTGCGAAGCAATTTCCAAAGCCGGAACGCAAAGCGCTTTCACGCCTGCGGGCGGCGTATAATTTTCAATTGAGGAATCATAAATCAAGTAACCGCCCTGTTTGACGTCTTTATCGAATTTTTCAAGAGACGGGCGGTTGAGCGCGACCAGAATGTCGGGCATGTAAACGATGGGGGAGCCAATCGGATTTCCGGACAGAACAACGGAACAATTGGAGGTGCCGCCGCGCTGCTCAGGCCCGTAAGACGGATACCACGACACGTTTTTGCCGCCGGAAATGCCGGCTTGAGCCAGAATGATTCCCATAGACAAAACGCCTTGGCCGCCGAAGCCGGCGATTTTGACGAGACAGTCCTTAAAGTTCGGATCAGGCGCCGCGGTTTCAGTGCCTGCGCCGACGCCGAAAATTTTATCCAGCGACTCTTTGGAGAAGTCGCTTTTCGGGCGGATAAGCGGTGCGGCTTCCGCCGCCCGATCTCTGAAATTGCCGAGCGGGAATTCTTGTTCCATTTGCTCGTTGATGAAATCAATCGATCCTTTAGCGTCCTGTTTCAGATTGTTCGGACATCCGGACAGGATTTCAACAAAAGCGTAACCTTTGCCGTCGCGCTGGATTTCAAGCGCTTTTTTGACCGCCGCTTTCGCTTTTCGAATATGTTTGATGTCGGACACCGAAACGCGCTCGATGAAAACAGGCGCTTTTAAATTATTCAAAATTTCACACATGTGAAGCGGATAGCCGGTGAAACTCGGGTCACGCCCGTCCCGGCAAGTCACCGTTTTTTCACCGACAAGCGTCGTCGGCGCCATCTGGCCGCCGGTCATGCCGTAAACCGTGTTGTTCACGAAAAAGACCGCCATTTTTTCACCGCGGTTGGCCGCCTGAATCGTCTCGTTGAGACCGATAGACGCCAAATCGCCGTCGCCCTGATAAGAAATGACGACCGCGTTGTCCTGCGCGCGGGAAATCCCCGTTCCGACAGCAGGCGCGCGGCCGTGCGCGACTTGGACGTTGCCGAAATCGAAATAATAATAAGCGAAAACCGCGCAGCCGACAGGACTGATCAAAACGCAGCGGTCCTGAATGTCAAGATCATCAACGGCTTCGCCGATAAGCTTGTGGATGACGCCGTGGCCGCAGCCCGGGCAGTAGTGCGTCGCCGTCGGCGCAGCCCCGCCTTTTCTGAAATAAACATCATTTATGCTCGCAGGTTTCATGAAAACTTTTTCCTGACTTGTGCCCGAACACCCGCATTTTTTAACTTCGCCCGCCATGATCACACCTTCCTGTTTGCCGCGATTTCGCGAATCTTTTCCATGACTTTACTGATTTCAATGATATTTCCGCCGAGACGGCTGACCAAATCAACCGGCCGCTTGCACCGAATCGCGAGCATAATATCATCGCGCATCTGCCCCGCGCTCATTTCAACGGAAATAAACACGCAGTCACGTTCCGCGATTTTCTGCAATTCCTTTTCAGGGAAAGGAGAAAGCGTAATCGGACGGAACAGACCGACTTTTAGACCTTCTTTGCGGGCTTCATCGGCGGAGCTTTTGGAAATGCGGCTGCTGATGCCGTAAGAAACCAAAATGATTTCCGCGTCATCCGTCAGATATTCTTCAAAAAGCGGCTCTTTGTCAGCGATTTCCTGATACTTCTTCTGAAGCTTCATATTGAAGGCTTCCTGCTGCGCGAAATCCAGGAAAATGGATGTGACGAGATTCTTCTTCGTGTCTTCCGTTCCCGAGACCGCCCATGCCGTGTCAATGACAGGTTCGATCGCTTTTTCCGGAAAAACGACGGGCTCCATCATTTGCCCCAAAACGCCGTCCGACAAAATAATAACAGGATTTCTGTACTTGAACGCTAAATCAAAGCCTTTGTACGTCAAATCACACATTTCCTGAACCGAATTCGGCGCCAGAACAATATTTTTATAGTTTCCGTGGCCGCCGCCTTTAACAGCCTGATTGTAATCGGCCTGCTCGGGGCCGATATTTCCCAAACCCGGACCGGCGCGCTGGATATCAACGATGACTGCCGGCAATTCGGCGCCGGCCAAATAAGAAATGCCTTCCTGTTTCAAACTCATTCCGGGACCCGAAGATGCCGTCAAGACGCGGTGTCCCGCTGCGGCCGCGCCGTAAACCATATTGACAGCCGCTTCTTCAGATTCCGCCTGAACAAACTTGCGTCCGGCTTGTGGGAAATAAGAGGACGCCTCGTGCAGAATTTCACTGGCGGGCGTGATCGGGTATCCGAAATAACAGTCACAGCCGGCATACATCGCGCCGATGATAACGGCCGTATTTCCTTTAATCAATTGAGCAGACATCATTCAGGTCTCCGCTTTTGCTTTTTTCGGAACGTGAACTTCAATCGCATTCGGCTCGGGGCAGGTATAATAACAGTTTCCGCAGCCGCTGCAGCCTTCACCTTTATAGGCCGCGTACATGTAACCGCGTTCGTTCAAAACCGTTCCCGGCTCCAAAACATTTCTCGGGCAATCCAAAATGCACCGGCCGCAGGCTTTGCATTCAAGCGCGTGAATCACCGGATAAGGAGACTGTTTTTCTTGTAATTCAGACATTCATCCACCTCTTAAAAAATAACTTGAAAAGAATAAACTCATTCATTTGACATTATTGGAAGAAATGACTGTATTTATAATTAATGACAATGAGAGACGAACAGTGCCGTCAGAATGACAAATCAAATAAAAGAATTATTTTTTGGAGGCAAGAGATTTCCAAACAATAAATATGAAAAGAAACACCAAAACAATCAATGAGATGAATTGAATTAAAATTGAATAACTGATACTGGGGAACTGCACCATATCACTGCTTACAAATACAATATTTGCTTTATCTATCGAAACATGTGACGCGTATTTGTTTATAATATCAGAAACTGCTTTAAAATCATTATCATCTATCTCATCCGCAATTTTGTAATAACATTCAATCAAAATGAGACCATCGGACGTGACTCCGGCAGAAATAATAAATCCGCCATTCTCATACAGATAATCGTTTAATTCATTTTCATTATAAAGAGATTCAAGAATAAAACCTAATTTTTCAATATCTTGGGCTTCTGAAGACGATGGGATGTCACCATATAAAATAGGACTGCCGAAATAAGTCAGATTATTTTGAGTACAATATATCGGTGTAATCAGAAACAGAATAACGGAAAAAAAGCATAAGAAATGCATCAGAGAGAAAGATTTCAATTGATTCACCTTTATAAAAAATTAAAATGATATCTTTAATAGATATCATCACTCCCTAAAGAGTGGAACATACCCCAGTTTTGTAATTTCAGTACAAGGCGTATAATATGTTCGTCCATTTATACCCAATGTTCCACTTCCGCCTGTGATAGTACCCATTAAATAAGCTTTACCATCCTCACGAATATGGAAAATTGGACCACCGCTATCACCACCGGTTCCGATACATGGTTCAACAACACCCAATCGATCAAGTTTGACTCCAACAAATGTATAATTATTGTAATATCCAATTGTTGTACCAGATGTTAATCCAGTCGCTTTCCCAGATTTTAAAACAGTATAATTGTTTCCAATCGTTCCATAATATCCTCCAACCGAATGATTAATTTCGGTACCATTGGCATATTGTCTGACACTGCTGTTATTTAATACTTTAGAATAAAATTTAGTACCATTGACATTATTACATGGAACGAATGCTGCGTCAATATTTGTGTAATTAACATTCATCGATCCGACACTTCCATTCGGATGGAGCAACAGCGGTTGATAAACGGTGGCACGGGAGAAATTGGAAAGATGAGCAGCTGTTACAAAGCCTTTTTGATTTGTACCATTTTGTATTGCTGCAAAACCAACGGTTCCTGAAAGAAGTTTAGAAGTCTCCATACCAACGCCCCCAATAACAGGTCTGAAGCTGCTGTTGTAACCCAACACTGCTAAAGCAGAAGCTTTCTCCATAGTCTCCGTGGCCTCCGAAACAGAGAACGAAGGCGTCTTTTCAATAGAAAATATCACAGGTACATCTGACATATCTTCTTTAAAAGCATATATTTCAAAAATGTCATAAATCTCTTTCAGATTACTTTGGCTTATATTGCCACATTCCTCATGAATTAGAATATTGATGTAACCTTTGTTAAATGGTCCATACCCAACAACAGGACCACCATTCTCATAAAGATATTTTTCTAATGCGGAATCCTCAGCAATCTTGTCTGAGACATTACACAAAATAAACCATCAATCAGCTGATTCCCTTCCAGCATTTTTTTGAGGAATAGAACCATAAGTAGCAAGGGTATTATCAGGAGTTCCTTTTAGATTATTTAAAGAAACAAAAAAATTAGAATCTAAAGAAAAACCACTTTGAATCATATCCTCGTAAACAATTTCTTGTGTAATGACTCCATCTTCCGGAAGTTGACCAACCGCCTGAGAAATCAAGCACATAAGGAACAACAGCGTTATTAAGTAAATACACGCATTTTTTATCATATTTTAACCTCCCAATTAAAACTGCGAAATTTAAAAAATCGCAAGTATATTTTGCTGACTTAATACAGCAAATAAAAAAGAGATCTGAACTGTATAAAAAACTTATTAAATAATCGCCAATAAAAAAATGTTAAAATTATACATTCATAAGAATGTATAAATATTGAATTAAATTCAGATTATATACCTTTAGTATGCTCATCCTCTTCACGAATCTCAACACGCCGGATTTTACCGCTGATGGTTTTCGGAAGCTCGTCAACAAATTCGATGATTCTCGGATATTTGTAAGGTGCCGTGATCTTTTTGGTATGGTTCTGAAGCTCTTTTTTAAGTTCATCGGACGCTTTGTCTTTATATTCTTTCGTTAAAATGACCGTCGCTTTCACGACCTGACCGCGGACGGGGTCCGGAACGCCCGTAATGGCGCATTCCAGTACGGCAGGATGCTGAATGAGCGCGCTTTCAACTTCAAACGGACCGATTTTATAGCCGGAACTTTTGATGATGTCATCCGTTCTGCCGACAAACCAGAAATAACCGTCTTCATCTTTCCAGGCCGTATCTCCGGTATGATAATAACCGTCATGCCAAGACTCGCGCGTTTTTTCATCGTCAAATTTGTAGCCCGAGAAAAAGCCCGGCGGCAGCGCCGAAAGATTCGTTGACCCGGGATTTTCGGAAACGGCGACAACGATTTCGCCTTCTTCGCCGACATCGCATTCGCTGCCTTCGAGATTGATGATTTTAATATCGTAGCAAGGGACGGGTTTTCCCATAGATCCCGGCTTGGGGGTCATCCACGGCAGCGTGGCGATACAGACAATCAATTCCGTCTGGCCGTAGCCTTCCATAAGCTGCATGCCCGTAAATTCTTTGAATTTTTCAAACACTTCCGGATTCAGCGGCTCGCCCGCGACGACGCAATATCGAAGCGTGCTGAAATTGTACTTGGACAACTCTTCTTTGATGAAAAAACGATAAGTTGTCGGCGGCGCGCAGAATGTCGTCACGCCGTATTGAGCGATTTTTGTCATCATACTGCCGGCATCAAACCGATCATAATCATAAATGAAAACGGATGTTCCCCAAATCCACTGCCCGTAGATTTTGCCCCAGACACATTTTGCCCATCCGCTGTCAGCCATCGTATAGTGAAGACCGTCATCAGAAACATTCTGCCAGTAGCCGGCCGTTAAAATATGCCCGAGCGGATAAGCGAAGTTGTGGCAGACCATTTTCGGAAAACCGGTCGTGCCCGATGAGAAATAATAAAGCATGTCGTCGGTGTTTTTTGTCGCGCCGCTGCCGGCCGGCCGGACAAAATCAGCGGAAGACGCGGCCAGTTCCGCTTCAAAATCCGTCCATCCTTCGGCACCCTTTGAATTGCCGCCGACATTCCATTTCAAGAAACCGGATTTCCCCATTTTTTGAAGCGCGGCGTCAAAAATCAGATCCAATCCGCCCTCATTGATTCCGACGACACCGCATGCGCCCGATTTTTCAAGACGGTAAATAATGTCGCGCTCTTTAAGCATGTGCGTTGCGGGAACGGCGATCGCGCCGATTTTATGAAGCGCGGGAAGACATATCCAGAAAGTATAGTGGCTCTTGAGCGTCAAAATGATTGCGGACCCTTTTTTAACGCCGTGTTTTTTGAAAAGATTGGCGGCTTTGTCGGTTTGTATTTTAAGCGCGCCGAAAGTCATAATTTTTTCATTGCCGCAATCGTCGCACCACACAAAAGCGACTTTTTCCGGATCAATTTCCGCGTAGCGGTCAAGCACATCGTAAGCGAAATTAAAATTTTCGGGAATACTGAGTTTGAAATTTTCTTTAAAATCATCATACGATTCAAACTCGGTTTTTGAAACAAAATCATGGATAAGATTACTCATAAATAACTCTCGTCAAGGATAATTGTGAATAAAGAACATCAGAAACGATGTTTTCAAAGGATGACGGCCAAAAACTTCGCCGGCTTGCCGTCAAGCGCTTTCATGGCGTGCGGATAGTTGGAATCAAAATAAATCGAGTCGCCCGGATTTAAAATGACTTCATTGCTGTGGATGTAGATTTTTAAACAGCCTTCTAATATGTAGTTGAATTCCTGTCCGGGGTGAGAGTGAAGCGCAGGCTCGCCGTCTTTGGGCTCGGCCGTCACGATAAACGGTTCGATTTTCTTGCCGATGAATTTCTCCGCGAGCGCCTGATATTTATATTGACTGCGGCGTTCAACGGAAACGCCTTTATCGTCACGCGTCACCGTAAAAACATTCATGCGCGGCGATTCGCCCGTTAAAAGAAGAGACATGTCGACTTTGAAGAAATTGGCGATTTCCAAAAGGACACCGGCCGGAATGTCGGCTTCCGCGTTTTCATATGTCAAATAAGTCTCGACCGAGATGTCCAGCTCAGACGCGATCTCATCGGGCGCAATATCGGAAACTTCACGAAGCTCCTTAATGCGGTTTGCAATTTCAATAATTTTTTCCTGCATAATTAAACACCAAATATTAAGATAATGGAAAAGAACAAAGGGACATAAAAAATAATCGGTGAATCAAAATAGAAAAGGAACGAAAATTTTTTGACATTTGAATAAAACGGAAATAATTAAAAAAATGAAAGAAAAATAAAAAGAGAAAATGAAAAGAAAAAAATGAAAAGAGAAAAATGAAAAGCCTAAACTCAATAGCGCGGCTTTTCTTGTTTTAAATAATTCACCGGATTATAAGCCGGAAAACCGCGGCGCTCCAGCTCATCCAAAGCCAGCCGCCTGTGCTCTTCAAAAGAAAGCGTAAATGAAGAAATCACATTGCCTGCCGGGTCCGTCTGCGTAATCTCCAAATCTTTTTTACGAGAAATCAAATGCAAAAGGTTGCTTGTCGTCGGCGTGTTGGCGGAGCGCAGACGGTTGATTGCGGCCGCGATTTCTTTGTGAGAAAGAATCGGCGTGTTCTCACCGCTTTCGTAACTGTAAGTAAATCCGATGGCTTTAATGAAAGAATTCATAACGGGCGCTTCGAATCCGACAAGTTCGGAGATTCCAAGAAGCATGTTTTCAGAATACTTCGCCTTGAAACCGATGCCGTAAGAATCAAAGATGCGCTTAAACGACCACTCGATAACATCGGCAAGCTCTTCAGGAGCGAGCAGCGCCATAACTTCCGTCGGCGTGTCTAAATCGTTCTGCGTGCAGTAATCGCGCATTTTTTTGGCGAGCGCGGAAGCTGAAGCGTCTTCGGCGCAGTTGGCTTTCATCATTGCCGCGATGACGGCAAAAGCGGAATAGCCGGCGCGGTCAAAAAGAAGCGCGGCGTCGGAGACATAAACGCTCAAAAGTTCGCGGCAGAGACGCGGTCCTTCTTCTTTCATAAACCCGACGCACTGAAAAGCGCAGACGATTTCCGAAGAGGTGCCTTTTTGGGCGTAATGAACGATCAGCGGCCGGACAGTCTTTTCAATTCGGCCGAAAAACTTCATGCCGCGCTCTTTCGTGAGCGGCGAATCGGTGCTGACCAAAATCATCCAGACCAAGTCCATTTGATCAGGGCGGAGCGTCTCTTTTTTCTCTAAGACTTCAAGGATGCGGGTGCGAGCGGATTCATCGGCGGAAATGGCTTTTTCAAGAAGCGCATAAACTTCCGAATTGTCTTCCGCCAGCGGGACCGCGATTTGAATCGCTCTTTTCTGAGCCCGGGAACTGAAATCCGCCAGATATCGGCTCAGCTTTCCAATATTGGGCTCCAGCCGGCCGCGCATTTCCAAAATGGCTTGGGCGGCATTGTCACCGAGCGGATAAAGGTCAAGCATGTCGTAAAGCGCTTCGGAGACGGGAGACAAATCGCCGTCCGCTTGCGGAATCAAAATCAAAGCTTCCGGCGCGTAATCGGATTCGCGGTTCAAAAAAGACGCGAGGATCGGAAGAATGGAAGGCGGCAGATGAATTTTATCAAAAAACGGAACGACTTTTCTCTTTGTTTCGATATCCGCGTCCCGAAGCACCGCTTCGAGAAACGGGTAACTGTTAACGACGACGGCGGCCGGAAGATCATCAAGAACGAATTCGAGATTATCGGGCGCATTCAGAAGCGTTTCGGCGAAAGGCGTACACAGTTCGCCCGGCAGTTCGGCACCGCATAAAAGAACATACAGATTTTCGGCAGCAGCTTGATGTTTTTTAGAACGCGCCGCCTGTAAAGTGATTTCACCGAAACGCTTGACCATAAGCGGCAGCAGTTCCGGCCCGCCGCTGACCAAAAACGCTTTGCCCTGTTCAACCTTTTGCTCTTTATCAGAACTGAGCGCCTCAATCGCTTTTTCAGGCGTCATTTCGGAATTAAATAATCCCATTTTTGCATCCTCCAAAATATCATGAATTGTTAAAAAAAGAAAAGCGGTTAAAATTAAAAGATTTTGTTACCGCTTACTCCGCTTTTTTTGAAAAGTATTTGTGCGCTCTTTCAATTGCGGCAACTGTTAACTCTACGCCTTCTTCGATATCGTTCAAATCAATGACTTCAACAGGAGAGTGGATATAGCGCGTCGCGATTTGAATCGTTCCCGTCGGAATGCCGTCTTTTGTCAAATGAATCGCGGAAGCGTCAGTCGTGCCGCCTTCGCCGACATTTAATTGGACACGCATATTTTGTTTATCAGCGGCGTCACGGAGCCATTTGACGACCTGCGGATGCGCAATCAAACCGCGGCCGGAGGCGTCCGAAATAGAAATGATCGGACCCGCGCCGATTTCAAGCGGAGAATCGAGTTTGGTAATGCCGGGGTGGTCACCCGGAATGGTCGTGTCAAGAGCGACGGCAACGTCGGCGGCAACGGCGTAAGCCGCGGTTTTGGCGCCTTTTAAGCCGACTTCTTCCTGAACGGTTCCGACAGCGCAGACGGTGGCCTTGATGTCTTTTCCTTTCAGGCGGCGCATGACTTCGACCATTAAAGCGATGCCGGCGCGGTTGTCAAAACATTTTCCGGTCGCGCGGTCATTGGCAAGCTTTACGAATCGGCGGTCAGGGGTAATCCAAGTGCCGACTTCAACGCCGAGATTTTTGACCTCTTCGGCATTTTTTGCGCCGATGTCAATAAATAAGTCTTTGTGTTTGACGGGAGACTTCGCGTCTTCGGGTGTCATGACATGCGGCGGTTTTGAGCCGATAACGCCGTAAAGATCGCCTTTGGTGCCGTGGAGAACGACCCGCTGATTGAGAAGCGTCGGGTCAAACCAGCCGCCGAACTTGGCGAACCTGAGAAAACCGCTGTCGTCAATGTATTTAACCATCAGACCGATTTCATCCATATGGGCGGCCAGCATAAGGGTCGGACCGTTTGGAGAGCTGCCTTTGCGAACGGCAATCAAACTGCCGAGAGCGTCGAATTTGATTTCATCCGTACAGTCTTTCAAATCTTCTTTAAGGAGGCGGCAGATGTCATCTTCATTTCCGGAAATGCCGTGAGCGTTTGAATATTTTTCAAGCAGAGACGCGACAGCGTCCAATGATTTCGAATCGTTTGTCAAATTAAATCCCTTCATTTTCTTTTTAAATCACAAATATTTTTCAACTTCCCACGCGTGAACGCACCCGATGTAATCGCTCCATTCAAGCGTTCCCGTTTGGTAAATAGACGTTGAGACGGATTCGCCGAGGGCTACTTGGATCAAAGCGTCCCCTTTAAAAGCGAGCAGCGCCTCGCGTAATGTGTTTGGGAGCGCGCCGGCGGAAAGCGCCTGCTTTTCGGATTCGGAATAATCATGCGTTTCAAAATTAACCGCCGCTATCAGCGTTAAATTTTCATCAATGCCGGAAATGCCGGCGGCCAATAAAACCAGAAGCGAAAGATACGGATTGCAGGAAGAATCGGCATTTTGGATATCGACTCTTGTCGCGCGCCCGCGGGACGACGGCAGGCGGACGAGAGAATTGCGGTCAACGGCGGACCAGGAAACATAATAAGGCGCCTTTCCTTTTTGAACAATTCGCTTATAAGAGTTGACGGTCGGATTAGTGACAGCGCAAATCGCGCGGATGTGTTTGAAAATTCCCGCGATAAATCCGCGGGCTTTGTCTGAAATCATCATATCCTGCTCAGGATGGTAAAATTCGTTGAATTCGTCCTTCATCAGCATAAAGCCGAATGTCGTCGTCAGACCTTCCATTGAAGTCGCAGGCTTCGGCATAAAAGAAGCGTGCAGATTATGGCGGCGGGCGACATCGGAGACGAGATATTTCGCGGTCATGATGTTGTCAGCCGTCCGAAGAACGCTGCCTTCTTTAAAAACAATCGTAATCGGTCCTTTTTGATGTGTCTGCCTTAAGGATACGATCTCGATTTCAGCCGCGCGAAACGCAGAGAGGAGCTCGCACAGAGCGGTTTCTGTTTTAAGGATCGTCTCGGGGCCGAGAGAAAATGAACCGCCGCCCGAAGCAGATGAGGCGTCAAAAAGATAAAAGCTGAGGGAAGAAGAAACTGAAAAGGTGTAGCCGGATTGGTAAATTTTGCGGACGAATAATTTCAGCGCGCTTCTGACGCAGCCTTCAAAAGACTGACCGTCCAAAAAAGTCAATTCACAAATGACACGCCCGTATTTTTGTTTTGCGTTTCCGTAATCTAAAATGGAAAAAGTTCTCGGGTCAGCCTTGAGCATCAAATCCGCGCCGGTCGGTTTAAAAGTGCCGCCGGCGGAATTATCAAACGGCAATCCTTTCGAAAAAGCGTTTTCAAGAAGCGCGGAAGGGACATTGATTTCTTTAAAAACGCCGTTGGTGTCTGAAAAATGGAATTTGACAAAATCAAGCTCCTGCTCTTCAACGGCTTCAAGAATTTCAGAAATAGTTGTAAATTGAGGCATAATCAACACTCTGCAGTAATGTATACTTAATAAATTTAGAAGTATAAGCTGATTATAAGTATAAAATTTTGCACTCCGAAAAAACAGCAAAACCGCCGCGAACCAAAAAAACGGAGGAATTGAAAATTCCGTTTATAAAATATAAAAAAACGGCGCAGTCCGCGCGCAGCGGCCGGTTCCCGATGCGCGGCGATTAAAAATAAACACCGCCTTCAGCCCTTTTCGGGCGAAGGAGCGGAAAAATGACGAGCGGAGTGAGGCATTTTCTGAAAACGCCGTCCACCCTCACCCGTTTGAAATTCTGTGAGCGAAGCGAGCAGAATTTTTTTACGTGAACTTAATGCCGGCGTGGCGCAGTTCTTTGTTCATTTTTGCGACATTGAGCAGCAGCGGCGTAATCGGCTCGGTCAGCGCGGCCGCTTCGAGGGGGCCGACATCGACAGGGTTCAAGCCGGGAATGTCGCGGACAAGCTGCATGACGACATCTTTGGTCTGCTTGTTGTTGCCGCAGACAGCGATATCCAAGTTCATTTCCTTGTCAAAGTCTTCCAACCGTTTTGCAGAAACATTATGGAAAGAGGCCACCAAGTCAATTCCCGAAGGAAGAAGAGCCTGAATTTCTTTTGCGGCGCTGCCGGTTTTCGGAACAGCGTAGCAGAAGTAATCCGCATTGTATTCTTCGGGGTCAACGTCGATTCTGACCGGTTCTGAACCCATATTGAGGTAGCAGCGGTCTTTGATCATCGGAACAACGACTGACAAAACGGTCTGCCCGTTGCGGAGCGACGGTTTAATGTGTTCCATGACAGACGGGATTTGATCGTAGCGGATCGCGATCACGATGATATCGGCGGCTTCCGCGGCGGCTTTGTTTTCATCTCCCGTAATTTTTGAAGGTAAGGATCTTTCTTTCAAAAAAGCGGCGTATTCATTTGCCGCTTCCTGTGCTCTCTCTTTTTCTCTGGAACCCACAATAACGTCATGGATTTGGCCCCAACGAAGCGCAAATCCTTTGCCGATATTACCTGTTCCTCCTAAAATTGCAATCTTCATAATTTATCACCGAATTATCACAAATAAATGTGACTAATCACGGACTTTAAAGGCGGACATATATAAATCATTCGGATGGAAGCGCGTTTGCTGAAAAAGATGAGAAACCGTTCGGAAAAAGAAAAACAGAACAGAAAAGCAAGACCGAGAAAAATGAAAGAATGAAAATGAAAGAATGAAAAAATGAAAATGAAAGAATGAAAATGAAAGCATGAATAAATAAAAAATAAAAAGTAAAAGTCGTGACAGGACGATTTTACTTTTTAAGATCAAATTCGCGAAGCAGCTCTTCCTTAACGGTTGTCGCGATCGTGATGATGTCTTCGGTTCCGGTCCAGGCGCGGATCTGCAAATCAACGGTTGCGTCCGTCAAATTCGAGATATAGATTTTCGGTTCAGGCGCCTGAAGAACGGCAGGATTCCGTTTCAAAACATCTGTCACGGCGCGGATTGTACCGTCAGCGTCGCCGACCAGATTGAATGTCATGGTGACTTCAAAGCGGCGTGTCGGCAAATGAGACATGTTGATGATAGCGCTGTTCCAAACCATTTTATTCGGAAGCATGATATAAGTGTTGTCTTGTGAAATCAATTCGGTCGACATGAGACCGACATCTTTGACATAGCCGGTTTGACCGGAAACCGTGACATAATCACTTTTCTTAAAGGGTTCCAAAACGGCAATCCAAATGCCTGCGCCCAGATTGGTCAATGTGTCCTGCATACCAAAGCCTAAAATCAAACCGATGACAGCGGAAAGACCGAGAATGATAGAGCCGACAGTAATGCCGAGCGCCGAAAAAAAAGCCAGCAAAACGGCGACATATAAAAGCGCTGTGAGAAACTGGATCAAAAAGCCGGCAGCCAATTCCGGAAACTTTGTGTGTTTTAAGAGTCGTTTGAAAATACTGATCAAAATGCGAGCGATGATGAATGCCGCAATAAGAACAATAAGTGCAAAGACAATATCAGAAACTTGCCATGGTGTGTAAGGAATCGCGGTTTCTAAAACGTCTGATAGAGTAATCGTATCCCCTCCGGGGGTTATTTGATATGGATTCGACATTCAAAACTATAAAGTCAATTGAATGAAAGAGGTCGTCATATTGGCGGAGTCATTTTCGCCAAATGCGGCGACTCAATAAAGACAAATATATTTCAAAAAATATATATGTTTCTGAAAAATGATATTTAAATTCCGGAAAGAAAGAAAAAACAGGCATACATGAATCGGCGATAACAGGACTGAGAATCAACGAATGAATTACCCGATTCGTATATGACTGAATGTATTTATAATAAAATGTGTTTATCAGGTATATTTCACATATATTTTTTAATTAAAAGATCAGAGACCAGAAATATGAAACAGGAATTAATGCGGCTTCTTTTAGAAATGTTCAAATCTTACGGATATGAAACAAGCGAAGGCACATTCTGCGATATTGTCGGCAAACGTCAGGATTATGAAATTTGGGTCAAATGCGACATGGAAGGCAATTTAAATACGCTGGAACGATTTACGCAGCAAGCGAACGGTAAAAACAGTCTTTACATCACGATCAAAAAAATAAAAGGCGGCGAGGAAACTGTCCGAAAATATGCGGAAGACACCGGCGTAATGATTTGGGACAGAGACGCACTCGCCCGCTACGTCGGCGCGTTCATGGTCGCCAACTTAAGCCGCGAAACACTGGAAAGCGTTGTCGGGAACTACTGTTTGGAATCACTGTTAGATCAAAAAAAAAACTTTGACCCCGTAAGCGCTTTCGCCAATTCGAAAAATCCGAACAGCGGCGTTTTACCGGAATTTTATGAAAAAGAGCAGGCAGAAAGGCACACGCCGATTCAGACGCATGATTTCAGTGATATTTTTGAAGCACCTGAAAATGAAACAAGCGCGGGAGCACATTTATTCGGCGCGGCGATTGACCCCGCCCGCAGAGGATCGGAATACATTGAAGCGCCGAGACCGCTGCCGCAGTCATATGATATTCCCGAGCCGGAGCCGGAAAGATTTCATGCCGACAAAAAAGAAACGCTCGGGATTCGGGCGTCTGCAATCAACATGCCTATTGAGCGCGCTGCCGCCGCAGGCAAATCAACATTCGGTGAAGTCAAAAACGTTATTTTGAAATTTGTTCCTTATTGGAAATACACATACACGCTGAAAGTCGACCGAAAAATCGGCAGCGAACACATAAAAATGGCGGCATCCGGCGAAGGACTCTACAACGCTGTAAACGGCAATGAGGACGATATCGAACTGGGCGACATCGGCACACAGACAGTGATTCCGGACATTGAATATATCATGAAGCAGCCGAAGATGACAAAGGAAGAAACCCAAAAAGTGATTCTGGAGCAATTGAAACGCCGGCATACGCAAGAAATCAAATCAAATGACACGGACGCGCAGTCCATTATTTATCAAAACAAAACATTCCGCCCGCAGGACAAAGACTTTGAAATCAAAGTGTTCCAAGTCTTTGCTTCCGTTTGGGAAGTTCAGGGCAAAAAAGCCGCTTTGGAACTGAACGCTTACAACGGCAGGCCGCTGACAAATCCGGCGGATGACGGCGCCGAATTTGTATAACCGCCAGATAAATTAAAAAGTGCAAAAGGATTTTATACAGGATTTACCGCTATGTTGTTTATTGAAAAAACTTTCAATAAGAATTAAAAAAGGAGAAAAACATGTTAACAATTACAGACGCGGCGGTTGCTGCTTTAAGAGATGTTTTGGCTGAACAAAACAAAAAGGACCACTATCTTCGTGTCTTTATCGCAGGTATCGGGTGCAGCGGCCCGTCCTTCGGTTTGGCTTTGGAAGACAAAGTCGGCGAAGCGGACACCGCCGCCGAAATCGGCGCAACCAAAGTCATTTACGACACCGAACTTGAAAAAACCGTTGAAAATTTAGTCATTGATTATATTGACAATGAAATGGGAACAGGATTTGTCGTCGAAGACCCGACCGCGGAAGGCTGCGGCTGCAGCTGCGCAGGCTGCCATTAAATCGGGCGGAATGAAAAAAAAGAAATATATACGAACACGGTCTGCCGTGATATCGTATCTTTTTTATTTTACAAATTTCAGAATTAAATAATTGTATTTAGAACAGGTGAGAATGATGTTTCCGGGAATGGGCGGCGGACGCGGCGGAATGAATCCGAAAAAAATGCAGGGAATGATGAAGCAGCTCGGCATTGAGATGAATGAGATCAGCAATGCGGAACTGGTAATCATTAAAACAACTGACGGTGACATAATCATTGACAATCCGTCAATTTCAATAATGCGCGCGCAGGGCGTTGACACTTACCAAATCAACGGCGATGTCAGAACGGCGCCTAAAGAATTAATTATTCCCGAGGAAGATGTCCGCTTGGTCTGCGAGCAGACCGGCGTTTCCGAAGAGGACGCTAAAAAAGCGCTGGAAGAAAACAACGGTGATTTGGCTGAAGCGATTTTATCGCTTTCAAGCTGATTTGAAAAACTTAGATTAAACTTTTCCCGGCAGACAAACACACCGAGATCAGGTCCTCCCGCCATCATTTAATTTTTAAATTTTATAGAGACGGGTTTTCATTTTATTTTCTTTTTTTGAACAAATGCTTTTAATTTATCTTGGTTTTTTATCTTGGTTTTTTTGGTTTAATCCGGCCTGTAAAAGCATTACCGCTCAATGAGATAACATTTAAAAAATTGAGATTGAAAAAGCGCCAAACAATATAAAAAAAGACAATGTAAGCCAACGTCCGGATGTGGACTGATTTGCATCAGCAAAATCGCCACGAGACGGACGACATAAAACTCATTTTGTAATTCGTCATTAGTCGCCGTTTCCGGACAAGGCTTAATTTAATACCACTTTTGTTTTCATAATCAGCCCTCGATAAAACACTGATTTGAAAACAATCCGGTTACCAGCCGGGGTATATTATTAAATACTGTTTATTGTAATATATAATTTTATGCCATTTCTAATTCCGGTTTATTATTACAGACAATGGAGATATGCGCAGCATTTAATTGAAACCGGCTATTGTAAGCGTGTAAAATGCATATATTTAAAAGGAAGAAGATGCGGTCATGGTCACCGACCACTTATCATGGAAGAAGAACACGTATTTACATGCTTAAGTGTGAAAAAATCAAATCCTGCAAAAAAAGCCATTCGCCGAGTAAAAAGATTAATAAGGAATCTAAAATCAGATATTGTTTATGGAACAAAAATCCGAAATCGCGGAACAGTAATCCTGAAAAACGAGCACGGAATAATTGTAGTACAGGAACCAAACGGAAGCTGGAGTTTGCCTGGCGGCGGGATAAACATAAATGAATCAGATATGGAATGCGCATTGAGGGAATTAAGAGAAGAAACCACAGTAAAAGGAAAAAATTCAAATTATCAATTTGAAATTAAAGGTCGAATTCACAGAGATCGACATGGGAAACGTTATATAAATTTATATAAAATATTTGAAATCACCGAATATGAAAACAAACCGAGGCCATCAAACGAAATTAGAAAAATCGGATATTGGAGATCGGGAAAATACATGAGATTAACATCTACAACTAAAAAAATCCTGGATATATATCAAAGACCATGGAGAACACCGCAATTCAGACAATATTGCAAGTCGGTAAACTGTGCGTATGGAGATGAGAACGGTTGCGGAATAGATAGACCGGAGTTAAATCCGCCGGATGAACCGTCAACATGTTTTGAAGATGGCGTTCCATGTTGTTATGATATGCGTTCATTGGATGACGGCCATTAATTAACAACAATTCGGCAGAAAATACTTATATAAAGATGAAAATAATAACGTATTGAAATGAATTGGCTTTACCAGAGCCAAAACATCTTTAAAACCAAACCTCGATGAATATGACACAAACAACAATTAGCGGAGCTCCCGCTGTAGATTTTACAGGTAAAGTCATTGAATACATTGCATATGGCGCAGGCGCCAAAGGCAAAAGAGACGGACGATACGAAATTCTGAAAATGTCCGGAATTTCAAGCACACATTTTTTAGTACTCGGCCAAAATATCAATACAAAACTGTATGTTGTTTTTGAAGCCGACCTTTACTCATTTAATACTGCTCCCACCCTTGTTTATCCGTCGTATTTAATCAAAAGTCCAGAATTTGCGGAACAAAATTATAATAACCGTCTAAACAAAATCAATCGGCTGAAAACTCCGATGGATGAAGTCCGAAATATTGACAGATTGCCGGCGGTGGTCTGAATGGTTCAGGATTTGGCAACATTGTGCCGGGATCTCGGAACAATTTTGGAAATGAAGGAATCCGTGTCTCTTTTAGAAATAGTCGCATTGACGGAGGAAAAGCAGCTTCGAATTAAGGCTGTCATAGATTTACTCATGCTGAAGGACAAAAGCATTGAAGTGAAAGGAACGACATACACCTACAAACCGATAAAACAAGATGCCATCGTTTTGTATCTTGTATTCACAACGAACTCAATCGTTGACTCATTTTATTTTGACCCGGAAGAACCATCTCCGACTGCGGCAGAAATTGCTGAAAAGAATTTTGTGGCCGCTTTTCGGGATGAAAATGAAGCCATGGGTTTTGCGCACAACAATGGTTTTCAAGTGCTTAAAATTGAAGAATTTATTCCTGAAGAAGATGATGAGCGTCTGTTGGTGATATGAATGACCATCAGACCAAATGGGAAAAAAGTTTCAACTCCGAATCCGGATGAAATTTTCAAAGACATGAATCCGAGAGTTTACACTAAAGAGGATTTAAAAAAACACGAAGACCGATTGAAAGAAATTTCAAAAGCCGAAACTGGATGGAAATTAGAAATCGTTGCTGTCCAGGAACAAACCATTGCTACATGTATCGGCTTTGAAACGCCACACAAAGGGCTTTAGGATATTCTTGTTGAATTTGAATATAATAAGAAAAAGAAAGGAAAAGCAAAATACACATTCAATTTCACAATTAACGAATTTAATGACAAACTGCAGCATGTTGAGAAAAATCTCAAAATCAATACCATAAACCCGATTGCAAAAGATGAAAAGTTTGAAAATGAACTGAAGACTTTTTTAACCGAAGCAGGCTACAGCAAAAAGTATCTTCACATAAAAATGGCAACAGGAAGTATTCTGAGCATCTGGCAAGAATGGGAACCAAAAGAATTTCAAGCCTTATTTCCAGAAATGGTTTATAAATCTCCAAAATTAGATTACGCACCGGAAGATTGGATTTACCAAGACTGGATTATTGATTATCCGTATGATATCGATACGAGGAATGGCAAGCTTTACCGTTACATCATCAACAAAACAGAAGATGGCGATGACATCAAAGTACTGATTTCGGATTTGGTACTGGTTACAGCTGAGTACCAAGATATGGCCAAGGAAAATGAAATTTATTTCCGGTACCTAATCAGAAATGGCAAACGGAAAGTACAGACATTCATGATGTCAGCCGGAAAAATTTCAGACAAGGAATTCATGGATGACATTCGCCGCTGCATCATTGTGATTTATGGAGAGGAGAAGCATTTCAACCGATTTTTAACACTGTTCGCAATGCGGAACCGTGATGAAAAGAAATTAGCCCATTATTACTTCAGTTCCCGGACAGGTTGGATCACACTTGAAGGAAAACAGTATTTCTTACTCGGAAGCCGTTTTTTTGACATAGAAGATAATTATATGAGTCCGGCAGTTCCGACCGATGAGCTGGCCGGTCATGAGGAGTTTTTTGCCGGCATTGCAGATTCCGGAAACTATAGCGAATGGATTAAAGAATGGATACCGGCTATTCAAGCTGAGGATCCGACCGGCTGTCAAATCTTCCTTGAGAACACAAACCTTTGGTTTACCGTTTATGCTCTTTCCGCTTCATTTTTAATGAATATGTTTCCGGGAATGGAAAATACATTAATCATTAATAGCGGCACCACGTCTCGCGGAAAATCTACGATCGCAAAAATTGCGGCCAGCATGTTCGGAGACCCGAAAAAATTCATCACGCTCGGCAGCGGAACAGAAAACGGAATTTGGAATGCCTGGCTGAAATGGAATTATTTGCCGTCAATCATGGACGAATTCACAAATACGAAACAAGAAATCAAAAACAAGATTCCGTATTGGTTCAGTGACGGGAAGGAAAAAGCGCGCTTAAATAAAGACGCGACAGCCAAAAGAACGAATGAATTCCGTAAAATCGGCTATATTTCACTTGAGAATGATTTTGTGAATCAAGTCATGCGGTCAGGAGTCGATGCCCGTGTGATTCCCATTTATGACGGTTTGAATCTTCCGGACACTGAAGATGAAGAAGTCAACACCGCACGCGCAACACTCATTGATGATCTGGCCAGAGTGAAATCTCACAAATATTTCGGTTTTTACAAATATGAACTGCTCAAAACCATCAGCGAGGTGGGAACAGACAGAATAAATGAGATTTATGAAAGTGTTTCAAAAACATATACGACAACAAATGACACTTTAACAGCGCGTCTGGGAGCAAGTTTCGCTCTGTTTCATGTTTCGGGGATCCTCGTTGAAATGACAAATGAACGGCTGCAGATCCGCAACCAAACTTCATCTGAAGAACTTCATGAAATGGTTGAAACTCGCTGCAAAGAAATTCTGGATCAAGTCGTTCAAAATATCGGTGATCATGATTGGCAGGTTGTTCTGGCTGATGTCTTGGCCCGTGCGGACAACTCTGAAACTCGCACGCGCTGGCTGACGGACGAGCAATTGATGTACCCGTACCGCCCCGATGATGAATGTTCAATCCGATATCCGGACAAAATTGAGGCCTGGTTTTGCAATGATGGCATGATTGAATATGTCGATGTGGCACCGGATATTCTCAAAACGGTCTGCATATCAACAGTGGGAAAACCGTCAATGAATAATGTTTTAAAAGAATGGACGGACAAAAAAATAATCAAACCATTAAGAGATGACCAAAAAACAGTCATGCAACGCCATTATGATGTTCAAGGCGGCAAAAAAGTCAGGACACCGGTTTATCGGATTAACCTTCAGAAAGCCAAAGAATTGACCGGATATGATCTGATGTATCGCCGGCGGGAATTGCTGGATGAAATTCAAAGTGATTTAGAAGATTTTGATTCTACAAATTGAGGGATTAAAAGTGACAATAACAGTCGAATAAGGAATCTAATGTTATAAATTAAGGAATTTAAGGAACAGAGATATTTTGTTTTTCACTCCTGTTCCGATAAATTATACTTTGATTTAACTCTTTTTTCAATATCCTCAATCGAAGGAAGAGTATCTTCAAACTCTTTTGGCAAGTATTCTGTTAATTTATATTCACTTACACCAATGGGTTTTGTCATATCTTTCAAGGCATATTCAGCAATTGTTTTATTTTTGTTCCGGCATAAAATAAGCCCGATAGAAGGATTATCTTTTTCCTTTTTTAAAAGTTCATCTACGGCTGAGAGATAAAAATTCAACTTGCCGGCATATTCCGGTTTAAACATCCCTGCTTTTAACTCTATCACAAAATAACAATGCAGATTCGTATTATAAAAAAGTAAATCAATATAAAAGTCTTCACCGCCGACTTCTAAATGATACTGATTTCCAAGAAAAGCAAAACCCGTTCCAAGTTCCAAAAGCAATTTGGAAATATTTGAAACCATCTCATTTTCAATGTCACGTTCAACCATCTGATCTTTTGCCTCAATAAAATCAAACCAATATGGGTCTTTGAGTGTTTGAACAGCAAGTTCGCTTTGTGCCATATCAAGCCGTGCCGGATAATTCGTTGTTTTAGATGCTGAAATTTGGCGCTGGTATAAGTGGGATTCGAGTTGATGTTCTAATACTCCGACTGACCAGTTGTTTTCCGCAGTTTTTAAAATATACCACTCCATTTGCCCTCGATCTTTCACTTTATCCAAAATGGACTTATTATGCGTCCACGGAATTTGTGCAGTCACTGACTGCACAAATTCAAGGTCATTATATGTTGACGCAAATTTTTGCATGTATTTTAAATTCCTCACGGAATAACCTGTAACATTTGGAAAGTCAGCTTTAATGTCCCGCGACAGATTTTCCACAAATTTATTGCCCCACCGCTTATTTTCAAGTATGATATTTCCGATATTCCAATATAGAGTAAGCAATTCCCGATTCGCGCCGACAACAGCCCTATACTGTGCGGTTCTAATTTGAGACTTGATCTCCTCTAAAATACTAAAATATTCGGAATTATTTATCAGCATATGCATTCTCCAGATATTTTCAACGCATCATTCATATAAAAACCAAATTGGAATAATTGAAGAATTTATAATCTGAAGAGTTAAATTATCTCTTCATCACAATACTCTTTTTCTTCTAATTTTGCCCAGCTACGGACAGCCTTGTAAAGTTTCCAAACGGAAAGAAAAAGTAAAATAGGTCCAGCAATCGGACTAAGCATCCGAATGGAAAAACTGGAAAGGTCTTCTAATGCCAGTTCCATGAGGGTGCTAAACTCCCAATCCCAATAAATGATGGCGAGAAGCACTAAGATATACCAAAACAATAAAATTAAAGATAAAAAAAACAAAGAAACATAAATCAAAATTGTTCTTTTTATTTTCTTTTTTTCATTGATGACTTCCTGATCAGTGTCTGCAATTGTCATAAGTATAAAAATACCGGTACAGATATAAAATGGTTATGTGAAAATAAAGGAAACTGCAATCATTTTTCAAAAAGTGTTATTTTATAATAAAATAATACTTTGAATTCACACTTGATAAAAAACTTACAAAAATTGAAAAAAATAACCATGACAACCATGACAACTTAAAAAATAGGCATATTGCTATTGATAGTTCACTGATGCTTTTTTGATTTACTGTTATTGTTTTTTTTGTCATGGTTGCATACCATGACAATACCATGACAACCATGACAGAACCATGACAACACCACGACAAAAACAAAGTTGTCATGGTTGTCATGGTAAAAAATAATGTTGTCATGGTTCCAAACCATGACAAAAAAACAAGCATTAGAAGGATGAAAAGAGAGCGGCAAAAAACAGAATCTGACGGAATCATTTAATGTTGTCATGGTTGTCATGGTGAAAAACACATCATTTTTATTTTTTTGAAAAAACTGAAAAAAGCTGAAAAACCGATTTGTGTTACTCCGGAAAAATAAAAAGACGAACGAATGAGACTTTTAAAAAATAGAGATTCAGAAAAAAGACAAAAAAATTCTGCATTTTATTCAAAAAAAAGACGAAAATTTGATAAAAAATTGATTTTTTATTATTACAAAAAATAACCGATTGCGTTTTTAAAAATTTTATTCAGGATTTTATTTCGGAAAGAATAAAAAAGAGATGAGGAGACACGAAAGTATAAAACAGGAACAGGAGAGCATATTATAAAAAATAAACCAAAACTGACAATAAAATATTTCCAAACGTGCAGCTGATCAAAGCGGCCGGTAAAAATCCGACAAGTCCGGGCGCCGGGCGGTCAGGCTGAAGAAACCGGAACAAAAGCAAGATAGGAACTGACAGAATCATAAAATTGCAAACAATGTCAAGAGCCGGAAGTGTCCCGATTCCGGGCAAAATCAAACCATCCGGATAAACCGGCAAAAATAGAATTAACCCGGAAAAGATTTTGACATCAGCCGCGCCGATTGAACCGAACATGACAGCACCAGCAGAAAAAACATAAGATAGGACAAAAAGAATGATACCGATTATTATTTCGTGAAATGTCACCGATTTTAAAAACAAAAAATCAATAAAAATAAAACAAGATACGCAAATCAAAAAAACGCTTAAAAGCAACTTATTTGGAACGCGCCGGGTCTTAATATCCAGCGGCATGAAAATAAAAGCAATCGACATCATAAATAAAACTGAAGCAATTGTGAACATGATTTATTACTCCCGGATTCGGACTTCTTTTAAAAACGCTTCAAGGGTTTCCCTCAAAAGGCAGCTCATTGAACAGCCGATCTTCTCGGCATCACGCTTCAGATCATCCCGCATCTCGGGCGAAACCTGCACCAAGAGAACTTTCCATTTTTTGGCCGAAATTTGATCCTTTTGATTGCCGGTGTCGGTCGAAAAATCATGGTCATAATTTTGAAGTTCTTGATGTACCCGATTCCAAACCAGCCTGCAGACGGCTGCCCGGCTCATGTTCATCAACTTTGCTTTTCGGTCCAGCTCCGCGGCAGTTGAGCGGCTGATCATGATTCTTATCTGGACTTTTTTGTTCGTTTCAGGCGCCGGTGTTCCGGCCAAAATGACTGCGGTTTCCGTTTGAAATTCCCCCGGGAAAAGCGATTCAAAAATCTCATTGTCTCAAAATTATACAATGCGGTTTAAATAGGAAATATCAGCATTATTGTAATATAATGAATTTTGAAGATTAACATTATACAATATTGTATAAATGCATTCGTTATTGTATTAATATTGTTTGCCTGAAAGGGCAGGAGTGATACAAATGACCGTATTAGTCAACAAATCAACAATATTGACGGAAATTTATTGTTCAATTCTCATGATTTGGACAACAGTTCAAAGGAAGGTAACAAATAAACTGAAACAGACGATGTCAAACTGGAGAACAGTCATGAGCATCGCTGTTGCGAACGCTTATTCACCGATTAACGGCGCAAAGACCATTTACAAAACATTTTATGCGGAAGATGCCGTTGAGCGAGGATCTCTAACCGATGCTGTTGTCGGCCTATTCGTTTTTGGTATGGTTTTGGTTGCGGCATACATCGGTATCGGCATGGTTGAGCCCTATTTACCAACAAGTGATGGAACGCTTGATGCCGATGCACAGAAGACGCTTGACACCATCCGCGCAGCTCTCGGCATTGCCGGCGTCTGTATGATTTTCATTTCACTTGGTTTATTGATTGCGACATTGCGCAGCTGGTAATATCAAGAAGGAAGAGATGGCGATGGATGGAATTCTTTATTCTTTATTTTCGGCAGTCGCGATTCTCGGCGTCTGGATCGGCATAATTGAATTCCGGCTTTCCCGGTCAACTGACGCGGTCATTTTTCCCGGGACATCTCTCCTTTTAACAATTTTATTGATGATTTCATCAAAATTTGTAGAAACCGAACTGTTCAGTCCGGCTGAAAGTAATTTCATATTTGCTTTTTGGCTCTGCATGTTCATTTTAAGCTTTGGATTAATGTTTGTCATGGCTGCCGGAACATTCCGGTCTGAAGGAGTTAAATAATGTCTGAAATGGGAAATCAATCGGATTACGCCGGACAAATTACACCGGAAGATATTGTGAAATTGAGGCAAGCCGGCCTCGGAGCCGAAATTTCGAAGTTGTTTCTGGAAGATGAATTTGTCGAAGATATGATCTCTCCGGAAGTCAAACCTTATTTTGATGCAATCCGAAAAGTCGGCATCGGACAGTATGATAAAAAAGATGTCGAGAAGCTGTTGAAAAAAATTGACTCGATGAAAACGACATTCATCATGTCATCAATGGAATCAGAATACACATGGCAGCATGAGCGTGAATTTACGATGCTGAGTGTCCTCGCGATTAAAAACACAAGCATGGGAATTGACGGCACATTCCTGAAACGTGCATTCGGCAGCATTCAGGAAACGAATTTGGTTCAGACCATGAACAGTCCGCAGCAAGCGCGGCCCGGATTAATCGCTTCATTTTTCAGTAAAAAACGATAATTGAAAAACCTCCGGACGGATTAAAATGGATTCATTGTGGATTTGGACAACGTTTTTCTTTGGAATGGCATGCGGACTGTTGTTTATTTTTTCCATCGTTTATATAAAATGGAGCGGCCCTTACAGCTGGGTTATTTTTAAGGCAAGGCTGAACGGATACCGCGTCAGTTGGTTTATTGATAATCATGGTGAAGTCCATCCGGAAGCCGTAAAAGGAGAATTCGGCTATCATGCGGCTGATGCAGGAATTTTCCTCCCGGATCCGGACAATCCGGTTTCAACCGACCGTGGAAGACACAAAGGCGGTGTTTTTGACACAAACATGGCCGCCGGAATCAATTTTATTTTGATGAAAGCCGCAAAAAAACTTTCAAAAACAAATACTAACGGGCACACAGAAACAGTCAGCGGAATAAATCAAACGATTATTGAGTCGAATGAACTGGCGGAAGTCAAAGCCGGAGAGTTCGAAGAAGAAATGTTAGAGGAGCTGGCTGATGCCGGCGGACAAGCTGACGCAATGATTGTTTCGGCGAGAGAAAAAGCGTTGGATGAGCTGAAAAGTATCAGAGAAGAATTTTATAACTCAGAGGAAGTTACCGATGAGGATTTAAAAAAGAGACTTGAAGACGCTTTTGAAATTATTTATGCTTCAGTGACCGAAGAATTCACTGAGGAGTCATCGAGTGAAAAAATTGCCGAGAAATTAACGCCGGTTATTGAAAAATATACAAACAAAGTCGAAAAGCTTAAAAAAGAGTTTGGAGACCGGCTTCTTTTGAGCGACACTGAAATTAAAGCGCTCCGTCATTATTATGTATTGAACCAGCCGCAATACGTTGAGAAAAAGCTTCAGGCATCGGTCAATGAAGCTGTTTCGCGCGAAAAGAACAATATGAAGACATTCATGATGATTGCCGCGTTTGTCATTGTTGCATTTCTTGCCGTCGTTTTGGCAATTTACTTACTCGGCAACGACCCGACTGTAATCATTCAAAACGGCTCGGATTTTATAACGGCCAATAATTCAACAACTCTTCCGATGTGATAGACATGTCAGATAGTTTATTCTCTCAAAACCCGCATGGCGGTCTTTATTCCTCAGTCGGTCAGAAAGGGCTGTACCGGCAGGAAATATCAGTTGATGTTTTAATGTTTCTGGATGCGAAAAAGAGTTTTTATTCTGATTTAAAAATAAAACATCGTTTTCCGGATTGTATTGAATCATACGAAGACCTGTGCAGTGAGATGTACGGAATTGTTGAAAAAGTGAAACCGATCCTGCTTGTCAAAAATAACAAAAAGGATGTTGATCCGCTTGGAATTGCCCTCGTTGATGAACTCGAACAATTCTTTGCATAGAAGGATTCGGGATTTGATCATAAAAAAATTGAATTAGCCGCAACAAATGCGAATTTGATTATTGAAATGGCGGATTCACTACTGAAAATGCTTTACAGTAAAGAGATTTACGATCCATCGATCATGTTTAAAATGGACAGTCCGGGAACTGCATACAGGAGGTCTATGTGATGCCGAGCGTATTCTTGCGTGACGCTCTTGTGAAATAGAGAAAGGAATGCGAAGTAAAAGAACGGGAAGATGCCGAGGGAACGAAAAAACCTGTTCTTCGTTTGCTTCAAAAAAATTTGGAAGGGATTGTCCGCGTTTGCAAAGAAAATCGGCTCGATTGGCCGATTAACGTCGTCGGTGCGGAAGGTTCGGGAAAGTCAACGCTTGCCGCACATATTTCTCAAAAGCTGGCCGAGATGACCGGGCAAGAGTTGGATTTGGCAGAATCGATGATTTATTCGTTTGACGAGCGTGATCGCCATGGAGCTCCGCTTAAAAACTCATTGGTCGGATTCGTTGACAAGTATCAATCAACGGAATTTAAAATATTATGGTATGATGAAGCTGTCACTGTTCTTTTTTCGGACGAACACGCAACGAGAGAATCAAAAGAGGCGAAAAAACTGTTTATCACGAAGCGTGACATGTGCCATTTTGATATTTTAGTATCACCGTCACCGTTTCACATCATCAAGGATATTCGGAGCCGCCGCGTTAAAACAATGATTTATTGCTTCATCATGGAAGATCCGGAAACAAAACGCTTCAAGCACAAATATGCCTGGTACTCGGCCGATAAAATCGTTTCAATGTCATACGGTTCGAATCAGAAAAAAGCTGAAGTTCTGTTCCGCCGGCCGAAACAATTTATAAACGCGTTTCCGCCGGATTTTATTGAAGATTTCCCGAAAATGACGCAAGAATTCGAAGAAAAATATCTTTTGACAAAGCGCACATTCATGAAAACGTATATTGACTCACTCGTCGGCGGCGAAAAAACAGCTGCTGATTTAGTGCTTCCTGAGAATTTCAGCTTTATACCGGTCTTTGACAAGCTGGTCGGCAAAACTGCCGGCGGCGAGGAGGCCGTCTGATGGCATACGGAAAAGCAACTGTTGTGGATTCGGGAAACTCATCGGGATCGCTTACCAATACCGTCCGCGAAGCCGCCGGAAACGCTGTACGAAATGCGCAGAATTCCGGCGCAAGCAAAGCCGATGTAATTAAAGCACGAGATGCGGCGAAAGAAAGTGTTTATGCCGGTGCTGTTCAAGCCATCAATACCGGTGGCAGTTATAAAGGGATGAGTGCACAGCAGCTGCATAATGAGCTTTACGGCGGACTGGAACAAACGGCGACTCAACACGGAACACCGATTGCACTGGTTCAGAGCCGCAACCATTTGCAGAACATGCAAAATGCCGGCTTCTATGACGCTGAATGGAATCCCACAAACAAAGCATTGCAAGGGCAGATACAGAAGAACCAAAGCCAACCGCCAATAACTGTAATAGATTTTAAGCCGGCGGCCGTCCAACCAAAAGAACTCAGCATCAGAGAGCGCATTAATTACGAATCGATGAGACTTAAAGAATCAAAGATTCCAATAATAAGAGGAGCTGCGGCTTACCTTCCGAATTATTATGATCCGGAAGTTATGGAGAAAGCGAAAGAAAACAACATTGATTTTAATGAGGTTGCTTCGTCAGTTTCTTCCTTGATGGGCCCGATCGGTATTCTGAATATTTCAGAAAGTGATAAAAATCCGTTTCGAACTGACAAAAACAAATTGGTGGATGCGACTTTAGAGGGTCTTTTTTATGGATTTACCGGTGAAGATGTTTCCGGAAAAAGTGAAATCGTCCAAGCGGCCGGCAATCGCGGAACAAACTGGATTGATGCGAAGACAGGTGCTTTGCATGAGTGGTCTATGCGAAATTTGGACGGGCGATTCTATGAGATTGGATCATTTGTTCGCGGCATGGTTCCGGATTCAATTGTCGGTGTCGGCACATTGATTAGTGAAGGGACAAAGACAATTACAGCCGGCTTCCGGGAAGCGAAAAAATCAGGAGCAAACCTGACAGGAATCACCCGTGGTCAAGCGATGTCAACGTCTTTTGCCGGCATGCTCGGGTTCGGTATCGGCACAATTGCCGGCGGAACAGTAAGAGGAGCAATAGACGACCCGATTGCCTTTGCCGGCGGATTGATTGGAACCGGCGGTGCAGGCGGTATTGGGAAGTTGGGCATGGGAGTTGGGAAATTCAGATTGAAAGCTTTCAAACAAGCCGCAGGTAAAATTGATGTTTCACTCAAAGATTTGGGCGTTGATCCTAAAGTGATTAAGATGGGAGGAGATGTTTACAGACTTGAGGGGAAAGCAGCGTTTCCGGATGCTTATCCTGTTAAGACTGGAATTAAAATGCATGAAGGAGTTTCGATGCTGGAAAATGCAAAAAATCTCTACCCGGGGGAGAAATCCGGAAGCACCGCGATTATTCACTCAAGTCCAAAAAACAGAGGAGATATTTACAGTCCGCATGTCGGAAAGTCTTCGGAACCAGGCATGTTTGGAGCAGAATCACCTTCAATCCGATTTATGAAGATTCCATATTTTAAAAATGCAAAATTGGTCGGATTTTCAAATCCTTTCAGCCCATCTAAGTTAAATGAACTCAGTCCAAGAATTATGTTTATTGAGGGGAAAGGAATTAGATCACCAGAAGTCACATCAGGGGTTAAAACAAATAAGTTTTTACTAAATGATGCAGATGCTGGTTATTTCTGGACAACTCATAAGATGAGACAAAGAATTGAGAGCGGAAAGCTTGTAGAAGTAGAAGCTGTCGTTTCTCCAAAAACCACAATTTCGACCTACGACAATAAACCGTATTCTGATGCAACTCTTTACAGAATCGAATCAAAATACCGAACAACAGTTAAACAGCCGATTGATTTCCCCGGAATTAAAATGGATGTTGATTTAAAAGTGCCTGTTGAAAAATATATTATGGTCACGGCTGATGATATGGCCTTAGTTCCAGTTTCGGCGCCGGCAAAAAAATCCAAGTTTTTTTCTCCAGATTCGCATGGAAAAGACGGTTCTTTGACTTATCCGGTCGGAACGAATATGAATCTTCACACGGGACCGAAACCGATTAGAACGGTCACCGAAATTTCAAAAAAAAACGGCAGCATCAAAGAAATGTTTACAGCCCGCCGAACAGCTTCAGCTGATGTTGTCAATAGGCATAAAGCCGGCATGGCTTCAAAAAATTATGATGCGAAAAAATTGTTTGAATCCGCCAAATCTAAAAAGACCGCGTCTGCCGAATCTAAACCGATTACATCTGCCGCGTCTCCAACCGCTGCGCGGATCAGCGAGCTGACGGACGGGAAAAATGCCGGCGATCTGATAAAAAAAACATCAAACACACAAAGCATCGAGGACTTGATTCGAAAAAAAGCACCACCGAAAACAAAAAAGTCGGACTCCGGAAGCAGCCGCAAATCACCAAAACAGCCGGCATATCCTCTTGTCGATTTAACATACAGCCCTTTGGGTGTCTCACGCGGCGCCAAATCCAAATCAAAGCCCTCTAATTCTCGCGGCGGTTACTACAGCCCGACCTCGGGGTATGGATACGGCAGCAGTAAAAGTTCATCTCCCGGTTATTCCGGATATGGAGGCGGCAAAAGTTCATCATCAAAAACGGCACCGTCTAAAGCAACAACTCGACCGATTGTACATAAACAGACATCAAAGAAATTAAAGAAAGAAGAACCAATCAGTCCCGCTAAACGGACAAAGAAAACCACGAAAAAATCAACAAAGAAAGAATTTAGGGTTAACCCGCTCAGGGGGCTGAAAATCTAATGGTCAGTTATCAGCTCCTCGTCTTCGGAATCGGTCTTGTTGTATTCGGAATAGCGTTTACTTTCATTAATGACCAGTTATATGACATGACGGCAGCCGGTCTGATCGGATATACCGGGATTAATGAAACATTCCTATTCGGCCAATATTGGCTGGATTTTTTATGGGGACTCTTCCCTTCATTGGTTTTTGTCACAGGTGGTCTGTGGTGTTCAGCAAGGGCAATGAAAGGGTGATTCAAAATGAAATTAATAAAAACACTCCTCACCCTTTTATTTTTATTCATATTGATGCAGACAGCGAACGCCGAAACGGGTTTGTATGAATTCCCTGTCGGAGTCGGCGACAACACGCTAGACTTAGGAAACGCATACAACGGCTCATATGTCAATTCCATAACCGGAACTGTTTATGAATCTTCTTTGCATTATCAGGAAGTAACAATTAATGTTCCGGACACTGATAAGATAGGAACAAAAAGAACGCTGAAGCTGGATGTTCTGTTTACTGACGGAATGAAATTGGATTTTTCAGATGTTTATTTCACGGATCGGAATTTTAATATTATTCCGATATATCGTGACATGAATTCGACTGTCAATGGGAGCAATGCTACTTTTTATTTGTATTTCGACAGCATCGCGGCTCAAAACGATTTATACATGTGCTGGGGAGTCGGGTCGAATCCAAAACAAGATTCGTATGTTTTTTTGGCAAATTTTGGAAATGGGGAGACATATACCACCAGTGTCAATTTCAACGTGTATCGTCCGGAGAGTTTATACAATATTTCGACATCGCCTGCGTCTACTTTTAATTATACGAATGCTGAAGTTATTTTCTCGATGAGTGGTTCCGGCTCGAATCATAATACAGCGCCATGGCTAAGACTGAAAATAAATTCATCAAATAGTTCTGCTCTCACTAATTCTGTCGGTACATGGGTTGAGGGCGGCCGATTGTTTTTAATAACGTTTCCAGGTTGGATGCAGACAGAAATTCGTCCAATTTCCACAACTATCATCAAACTTGAATCTTCTCTGATAAATTCGACTTTAGTTGGAAATGCAAATAATATAACATCAATCTGGGATCTTACAAATAATGACTGGACTAATGTTTTTAGTTTTAATCGCGGGTCCGGTTCCATAACCATTTATTCATTTAAAACATATAATTCTACAAATTTTACCGCAAGTTTCGGAGAAATTAATAAACTCGTAGCTTCGGAACATCCGATTACAATCTCTTATCCAGCTTCCGATTTTTCGACATTGGATTTTGAATCAGAGTGGGTCGGAAATTTAGAATTTAGAATAAATTATGACCCCCATGCCGTTTTGTCAACGCCGAACGATGCAACATTCCAAGAAACCGCCATTCTGCAATTTGAAATAAACCCGCAAAATCTGCAGCTGCCATATCAGATCGCTCTTGACGACACTTTTTTCAGCATCGTCAATTCCGGATCATCGTCCGGAATCATTTCAGTAAAGTTGCCGGCAAACAATTATTACTGGAGAGTGATGCAGCCGGACGGAAATTATTCGGATATTCGGACGTTTACGGTCACAGAACCGGGACCGATTCAGGGGTCATTAAATTTTACAATAAGAAATGAACTGACAAACACATCTGTGTCGGCAACCGTTACGATTTCAAACAACACAACAACTTTACAAAAAACAGGTTCTACTGTTACATTTAACAGTTCCGAAGTCACGGCCGGCAATTACTCGGTTCGTGTCAATTCAACAAACAATTCAACGCGGTTTTATGAAGTCGTTAGTCCGGGAGATTATACTCTTTATATTTTACCGATAACGGTGAACACATCCGTTGTTTATTTTTCGTTGATTGACAACACAAATCAGTTTCAATACAATTCGACCAAACTCGAAATCATAAAACAGACAACGAACGGTTCAATTGTTGTCACAAGCAATTATTTTGATGCGTCCGGCTTTGTTGTCACAACTCTTAATCAATTCGATAATTATATTCTTAAAGTCGTTTCGGATTCAGGAACTGAAAGAATTTTGGGAAACTACATTCAGGCCGGTCAAACATCAATCCAACTTGTCATTTCAGAAATTATCTTGAAGGATCCTGATGTTAACATACACGGAGGATTCACTTACAATCTGAAGAAATCTCTGGAAGGAATTAAACTTGAGTGGCGGAATCCGAACAGTGATGCATTAACTGAGCCATTTACGTTCAAAATCTTAAAGGATGGGGAGCAGGTGATGAACATTACATCGACCGCACCTTTCGGCCTAATTCATTATATTGATACAGGCGGCGGCGAACTTGATCCGAATGCGACATATGAGATCATCTTTGAGGCCGAAACAACCGGCGGAAAAATTAGGGTTCACGAATTCTACAAAATCAGCGGTGAAATAACCGGAATTAACTTTGACATTATCCCGGCACCAGTGAGAATCATTGTGACAATTGGACTGCTCGTTCTTGTGGCCAGCCAATTCAACACAACAAACGCTAAATTTGCAGCGGTTGTCGTATCAGTTATTGCATTATTCTTATCGTTTGTTTCATTCTTTCCGGTCGGAAATGCAATATTGGTTTTCGTTTGGCTGCTGTTCATTGCAGTCGTTGCACTGAAGACGAGCAGGAGGTTCGGATAAATGGAAACTTATAAAATTACAGTTTTTTTGATAATTTTGAATTATACAATCTTCGCATTTGCGGCACTTGGTGTTTTCCCGATAGAGTATCCGTATATCAGCGAATATATCGACCCGTCAACATTTTCCGGAAACGTTCCCGAAAATATCAGTTATGACAGTATCAGCTACGGCAATTATATTTTTGGCGATTTCATTCGAGCGCTTGTCATGATTGCCGCACTGCTGGTCATTGCACCGTTTGCGCTTGCGTTTTTATTAAACTCATTGGGCATTCCGACATTGATTTCAACACTTTTGATCATCATGCTGTCAATTATTTATATCAAAGATTTGGCTGAGTTCATTGGAAACCGCATTATAAAATAACAGGCGGCGATTAAAATGCTTGAATACTTCGGAGTTTATGATATGATGCAGACAGGCGATTACATGGATATCGCACTCCTTGCTTACATCCATACATACGGCATTGTATTCTGGCTTGCTATTTGGGCCGTGTTGATGATCATCCTGTACATTAAAAATGAAGATTTGACTTCCGTTATGGTTTTAACAGCGATAATGCTTACGGCAACCGGCGTTTATTCATCCCAATATGATTTCTTCCCGATTCAGGCGGTAGCCTTCGGCATCATCATTATCTGCCTGATTTCCGCTGGTGTTTTGTACAGATATTATAACACAATGGAGTGATTAATTTGGTTGTAGCTTCAAGACGAAAAGTGACATGGATAGAAGCCATTGCCGGCACACTTGTTGGTTGGACAGTCCTCTATATCCTTTACAGCGCAATCATCCCGCACTTTGACAATTTAATGACAATGGCTTTGGGTTACGGCGTCCCGGAAGAAATATTGAATCAAATCCGGCTTTATTTAGTCATCGCGCTGATTATAATCGGCATTGTGCTTTTTTTGTATATGTTTCTGGCTGCATTACTGGTTGAGTTTGATCAATATCAAAGCTACTGACAAGTACCGGTTTTGACAATAAACTTTTTTTATTTTTTCCAAATGTATGGGATGTGGCGGGCTACCGCCGCATGAACAATTCGGAGATATAAAAATGGAAAAAATTCTAAACCAATTCCATGTTTTTTTAATAAAACAAGGCAAAGACAAAAGAGTATGCAATTCATACAGAAATGATGTCCGGACATTCTGCGAAGTTTGCAAAATAACAAATGTTGAACAATTGAATTTTAAAAAAGCTTCGGAATATGATCCGATTTTTTTGACTTATATCAATTGGCTGAAGGATGTCCGGAAAAACAAATACAAAACAATGTGCAGAAAGCTTTCAGCCCTTGAAAAATTCTTTGCGTTTTTGGTCAGATATGATTTTATCATCATGGATCCTGTTCCAAGCTTCAGGCAATTTAACATGCAAGAACACAAAACAGAAGATTCTGAAATGAGAATGCTGCCGGAACCAAAAGAAGTAAAAGTTACCCTAAAAAACAGTAACAACATCAAACTTTTTTTCATGATCGCCCTATTGGCAAAATCCGGTGCACGCCGGCAAGAAGTCATTGATGCCGACCACGAAGATTTCAAAATCGAACGCAAAATCTGGGAAGTGAAAAGCCATCCGAAACGAACAGGCAAAAAAATACCACTTGATGATGAATTGATTGCCATTTTCAAAATATATATGAAAACCAGAACGGACGATTGCCCTGCACTGTTCATTGGGAAAAGAGGGCGGCGAATAAATAAAGACGCACTGCGTGAAGACCTGACGGATGTATTCAGGAGATGCGGACTGTATAAAGACGGCGGTAAACTGGACGAACGTCTGACGCCGCATTGCTTCAGACATTTCCAAAATACACAATTGGATTTAAGCGGCCTCCCGAGAGGAATTTTAACAGAGATTCGAGGAGATCAGCGGAAAGACATTGACAGCTGCGAAAGATACATCCATTACAATGAAAAGAACCTCGTGAAGATTTATAACCAACATAAAATAAAGCTTGTTGGAAAAAGCATGCGATTACCGAGAAAATGACAAAATCATTTTGTTAAAAAACTGCAAAAAAATAAGACAGCAAGAGAACGTTTTTCAAAAAGCTTTCAAAGAGTCTCTTGCTGCAATGGTTTTGTGGGAACCGCTGGCAACCGTTTTTATGGTACATGAATCAAGCCAACGTCCGGATTTGAACCGGAGTAGATTCGCTCTGCAGGCGAACGCATAGCCGCTCTGCCACGTTGGCATTTGTTATAAAAATCATCTCTCAAAGAGAGTTTCTTAAAGGGTTTTTTAGTATTTAAAAGGAACGGAGAGATTTTTAAAGTGGAAAACAATATTCATACGGTTAAAGAATGACATCAGAGAAGAAACAAAACGAGGATAAAACATTAATTATCATCATCGGCGGATTTTTGGGAAGCGGCAAGACGACTTTAATTAAAGAGCTGGGAAAGCATTACGCTGCCGCCGGAGAAATTATCACATATTTCACAAATGAAGCGGGAGAAGAGTCAATAGACGGAGACTTACTGGGATATGATGTGGAAACGAAAGAAATAACAACCGCGTGTGTCACATGCAATCTGAAAGAAGTGATGTCAGCCGCCGTCGAACAACTGATTGAGCGTGTCCGGCCGGATATTTTGTTTATCGAACCGAAAGAAACTGTTTCACCGTTGGTTGTCAGAGAAGAACTGAATAAAATGTCATTAAAATCAGGGTCGGAAGAACATAAATTCGCGCCGCTTATTACTTTAATTGACAGTTCGCGCTTTTTTAAAAATGTTAAAGAGAAAAAGAAAATAACGTTTGATCAAATTTCAGTCTCAGAGATCATTATATTGAATAAAACGGATTCGGTTGAAGAAAAAGAATTGAATTTGATTTCGGAAAGTATTCGACAAATTAATCCGAAAACGAAAATTTTAAAGAATTCGATTCGAAATGAAAGAGAAACGGATGAAATAATTAAATTCATTCATTTTTAAGAATCTTCATCAACTCTTTTTAAAAATCTTCGTCGATCAATGTGACCTAACCATCTGCCGCTTTTTGAAATTCTTCCTCATCTTCAATATCGATTAATTCAATATCCTCTTCAGATTCTTTAACACCGTAAATCAAAATTTCTTCTGATTCGTCTTGCTTCAGCAGCGCGATATATTCCTTGCCGTCTGCTTCAAACGTCCCGATAATTTCACACTCGACAGACGTGTCGTCCTCAAATTCAATTGTGATCGTGTTTGTTTCCTCACAGCTGCAGTCCGGACCATGTTCATGCGTCATACTCTTAAAACCTCCATAAAAACATACCGAATCGGAATGCTCTTCTCCACTACATGCGGCTTGAACATAAATAATCTTCTGAGAGAAACAACAAATTCACCGCCGCGCGAAAACGACAGGTTTTGAAAAATAAATAAGATCCGCGAGTTTTGAAAAAAATAAGCCATACTCACGAGTTTTGAAAAAATAAAACCAAAAAAAATAAGAATTCAACTTCCAAAGCTTTCACCATCATAAAAAATAATTTCAACACTGTTTTCCGGGATTTTGGAATGTTCTATAGCGATGGCTTTCACAATCATAAAAAATAATTTCAACCATAGAAAAACAAAAACAGCTTCCGCTCTTCCAATTAAAAACAACACAAAAAGTAAGAATAATAAAGAAAGACTCCTGGCAACGATCCAAGTTTCCCGAAGGCTCGCACACTTCAGTACAGCAGGGAACGCCGGCGGGCTTATCTTCTGTGTTCGG
>JAITUZ010000005.1 GCA_031286065.1 Candidatus Methanimicrococcus odontotermitis
TCAAAACAGACAACAAATTCCATGTTTTAAATGAAGGAGACAACGCCGTCAGTTTTAATCAAGGAATGGATTTTATTTACGAGGTTCAGCTGTCTCAAGTTTATCGCGTTGAAAAATGGATTGAGCCGATAGAAGTCAGATATACGGGAAATCCAACGGCGGAAGATATTGAGAATTTGAATGAAATCATCAAAGATTTCAATAATGTTGAGGGGTTTCCTGGAATGAAAATTGTCGGCAGAGATGAAAATGTTCTTTTGGTTTATGCCGATAAAGAAATGTTGCCTGAACTTCTGAAAGAATATGATTTAAATGAGATTAATTTAAATGAGATTGATAAAGGTGTTTGTCAGCGTTTTTCAGAGAAGGGGGAAATTGTTCGAGCTTTAATTATCATTGAATCCGATATTGATCAAAATTATAGAAACAGTGTTGTTTTGCATGAGATTTTTCATATGATCGGATTCTACGGGCATTTTCGGGACAATGCAAGCATAATAAATCAGGCAGGTGAGCCGCTTCCGAAATTATCTCCCATTGATACTCTGGCTTTTAGAATACTGTATCATCCTGAAATTTTGATCGGAATGAAGTATGACGAAATGAATATGTATTATCAGGAGCAGAAAAGAGATAAGTTTGAAAAAGATGCATTTCGATTATTATTTTGAAGAAAACTGTATTTCACTTAAAATAAAAATAGGCAAACTGCAAGAAGATAAGTATCCCGCTTATTTTTTAGAAAAGATGATGAACTTCTTCCATTGAAATGCAGGAAAACAAAGAAAGGAACAAAAGCAGGGATTTTGATGAAACAAGAAACGATCACAGCCGAAGAGATGAAAGCGATTGATAAAAATGCTGTCGGACTCGGCATGCATCCTCTTCAATTGATGGAAAACGCCGGCGCGGCTGTCGCGGATGTCGTTTTAAAACACACCCAGTCTCAAGTGCCATCGGTTCTGTTATTTGCCGGACTCGGGAACAACGGCGGCGATGCTTTCGTCGCCGCGCGGCATTTGTCAAATTCGGAAAAATCCGCTGTTTTGTTTTTAATCGGCGATGAAACTCAAATTAAAACCCAAGAGTCTCAAATCAATTTCAAATTAATGAAACAGACAGGAAAAGTGACCGTTTTTGAAATTAAAAGCGAATCCGACCTTTCAGACACTTATGCGCGTTTCAGAGAAAGCGCCGATATCATCGTTGACGGCATTTTCGGAACGGGCTTTTCAGGAAAACCAAAAGGACTTGAAAAAGCGGCGATTACGCTCATCAATTCCGAAAAAGAAAAACGAAATCTTTCTGTTTTTTCGATAGACATTCCGTCAGGCATGCCGCCGGCGGGATTTAAAGAGGGCGCATTCGACAAGGATTTGATTATAAAAGCGGATGCGACGATTACGTTCCATAAAATGAAAACATTTTTGAAAACAAAAGAGGCAGAAGAATACGCCGGCGGCATTTTTGTCCGCGCCATCGGAATCCCGGCAAACGCTGAAAAATACATCGGCCCCGGAGATGTTTTAGGATTATACAAACGCGCCGCCGACAATAAAAAAGGCGAGAGCGGAAAAATTTTGGTGATTGCGGGCGGCCCGTATGCGGGCGCGCCGGCGTTTGCCGGAATGGGGGCGTATCGAACGGGTTCCGATATTGTTACAATTGCGGCGCCTGAAACGATCTGCAAAACGATTTCGTCTTTCGCGCCGGAATTTATCGTTCGGAAACTTCCCGGCAATTTGGTCTCGGAAGAAGATGTACCGATACTGACGGAATTGATACGAACGCATGATGTGACAGTTCTCGGACCGGGTTTCGGGTACGCTCCGGAGTCAGTCCGCGCAGCGGCTTTGCTGGCACCGTCTTTTAAAAAAGCAATCATCGACGCGGACGCGCTTGTTCCCGAAATTTTAGAAGCAATCGTTCGGAATAAAAATTCTGCGGAAATAATCATCACGCCGCATTATAGGGAACTGAAGAGAACCGCGGCGCATTTCGAAAAAATGATTCCGGACAAACGGCAAGAAGTAAGCGATGACGCGTTGGAAGCCGTTTTGTTGGAAATCAATGAAAAACTCGGCGCGACTGTCCTTTTAAAAGGGCCTGAAGATATGATTGCAGACGGCGGAGAAGTCCGGTACAATTCAACCGGAAACGCGGGAATGTCTGTCGGCGGAACAGGGGATGTTTTAGCAGGCATTGTCGGCAGCCTGCTTGCGAGGAACAGCACGGCTGCGGCAGCCGGATGCTGCGCTTACATCTGCGGCAAAGCGGGCGACTTGGCGTACGCTTCGTTCGGCGATTCTCTCATTCCGACAGACTTGATTGACTGCATTCCGTTTGTTTTTCCGCGGGACGAAAGGATTAAAAATACCGCAGGCAAACAAAAAAATAAAAAACGGTCAAAAAAACAGGATCAAAAAATAAAATAAACAAATGATTGAACTTCCGCCGAAAACATTTTTATGAAAAGCCTTTCTTCACTGAATTACGGAACAATTTAAATCTATTGTAAAAAAAATCGTTATGAGGTCATTGCATTGAAAATTATCGGCGGACCATCGTCCCAAGCTCTTGCCTGCCGCGTCGCGGCCGGATTAAACATGAAACCGACCATTACGGATTTTATCCGTTTTCCGGACAATGAACAATATGTCCAAATCAAAGAAGATATCGCGGGAGAAGAAGTCGTCTTGATTCAAAGCACGACGACAGATTCGGATTTTGTTGCGCTTCTTCAATTATTGGACGCGTGCGAAGCTGCGGAAAAGATCAAAGTCGTCATCCCGTACATGGGATACGCGCGCCAGGACCAAAAATTCAAAGACGGTGAAGCTGTCAGTGCCCGCGCCATGGCAAAAGCCGTGACGGCAAAAAATCTTGAAAAAATCTATACCATAAATCTGCACAAAAGAAGCACTTTGGATCACTTTTCACATCCTGCCGAAGACTTGGACGCTTCCAAATTAATTGCCGAATATGCCGTCAGTTTGAATTTGGAACGCCCGCTTTTGGTCGCGCCGGACAAAGGTGTTCGCGATATGGTTGAAAACATGGCGGCCGGCTTGAAACTGGATTGGGATGTTTTTGACAAAACCCGATTAGCGGGAGACAAAGTGGTGATGGCCGACAAAAAAATGGACGTGGAAGGCCGAGATGTTATTATCGTGGATGACATGATCGCAACCGGCGGCACAATGGCAGAAGCCGTCAGCATTTTGGATAAAAACGGCGCTCATAATGTTTACGTGGCCTGCGTTCATCCCGTTCTGACACGCAACGCCGTTCTCCGCCTGTCCAATGCGGGCGTTAAAGACATCATCGCGACCGACACGGTTGAAAAAATCCAAAGCCGCATCAGCGTTGCTCCAATCATTGTCGAAGCACTGAAAAAATAATTTTGTTTTGTGATTGTTTTCTCCTTTTTCTTCTTCATTTTTTCAGTTATTATCTTCTTTTTTCAGTTTTTTATTCTGTTTCTTTTTCAATTTCGTCCCGTTTTGAATGATTTCAGTCCGGTTCACCGGCCGGAAAATTCAGTCCGATGACGTAATTTTCTATTCGGTGATAATGTTTATATTTTTACAAAAATATCATACACTATGAAAGATTCAAAGATTCGCCGCACTTCACCTTCCTCTGTTGAAGGGGATTCTAAATATAAAGATTATTCATCTCTGCCGACCGACTCTCAAAAAGAACCGGCCGATTCAGAGCGTTTTTTTGTATCCGTCCAAAGAAAAGAACTGACCCCCGTCAAAAAGGCATATGTCGAATCGACTCGAACGAAACCCGACGCGCCTTTTGCCGGCGCGCAGCCGAAAGGAATGTATTTTACCGCGGGAACCGCCGTTGTCGATGATTACGCTTCTCGGACCGATTGGCGCGACCGTATTCAAAAAGCGATTGAAGAATCCGAATCTCGAACAAAAACGCCTGTCAAAGAACCGACGCCCTGGCCGGAAGCTCCCGCCGGCAAAACCGGTTATCATGAAAAGATTTACGAAGAGAAAACGCCGTCAAAAAAAGAAGCCGATGACGACATTTTATGGGAAATCGATGAAAAAATCACTTCCGGAAAATCCGTACCAAAAGAAGTGAAATCCGAAAGCAAGACACTCGTTCGCGCTGAAGCTTACACCGCTTGGCTTGCCGCAAGAAGTATACGCTTGGATATTGAAGAAGCAAAATTAAAAGAAAACGCGGCGGTGAAAGCAAAGAAACAAAAGCAAGCCGCAGAATATGAAAAGTGGACCGCAGAAAGGGAAGAAAGAATAGCGGCGGAAGAAGCGAAGTTAAAAGAAACCGTAGCTACGAAATCAAAGAAACAAAAACAAGCCGCCGAATATGAGAAGTGGGTCGCTGAAAGGGAAGAAAGAATAGCGGCGGAAGAAACAAAGTTAAAAGAAACCGTAGCCGCGAGATTAAAGAAACAAAAGCAAGCCGCAGAATATGAAAAGTGGACCGCGGAAAGGGAAGAAAGAATAGCGGCGGAAGAAACAAAGTTAAAAGAAACCGCAGCGGCGAAAGCAAAAAAACAAAAACAAACCGGAAAA